>JAGVFQ010000057.1 GCA_020057505.1 Patescibacteria group bacterium
CGGAGTGGCGATACGGAAAATCAAATGATATACTGGAAAAAGAACTTATACAGATTATTAAAAAACGTTATATCTAGTCTAGAGTGCTAGTCTAGAGCCCATTAAATTATGAGAGTCAACAAAGAAAGGCTAGCCAAGTGGAAAGGGATAGAATCAAAATTAAAAATCGCTGATATTATTTTAACTACCGATAAACAATCTTATTTGTCAGCGGCAATCAGAAAAGCCACAAAAGGCCACTGGAGCCATGCAGCTTTAGTTTTTTTCGTTCCTAATAAAAAACTGCTTTTTAATAATACTCTGGTGATTGAAGCGCTGGATAACGGCATTGAAATCCATCGAATCCAGAAATACGCCCGCTACATGGACCAATTTGATATTGGAGTCAAAAGGGTCCCGGGCCTAACCGATGAGCTTAGAGAAAAGGTCTTGGCCTTTATGCTTAATAATGTGGACGTGCCTTATGATTTCACTCGGCTTTTCGCTTATCTATTAAAAAAAATATTAGGAAATTTCGTTGAAAAATATAAAGAACACTTGATAAACAAAGACGATTTTGTCTGCAGCACTTTTGCTCAAAAAGCATTTTGGAACGCCATGCCCGAAGATAAAAAAGCTTCTGTATTTTTTAAAAAGGACTTTAAATCTGAATTTAGCTTGGAAGAAGTAACGCCAGCCGATATTGCCCGAAGTAAAAATTGTATTTGGCTCTATAATCCGCACAGATAAAAAACTTTTGCTTTCTACCTTTCTACTGCCTGTCTTTAGCCGAGAGGAGCAACCTAGCATTCCATTTCGGAATCCCAACTTTAGTCAAGACAACGGCCTCACTAAAGTGAGGATTCCAAACCCCGATTTCCCAATAACCCAATATCCCAATCACCTCTTACTATACACACACCCGCAATATTTCTGCCGGTAAAAACCTTGCTCTTTGCTGATATCGCAGGAGCATTTAAAACCATTATCCAGCTTCCAATCGCGGGCAAGAAATTTAACGCCAGCTTTCTCTTCCGCTTCTTTGCCGGCCGCAAAAATTTGATTGGTGTCTTTGTGCGGACTGATGGCCAAAGTCGTCGTAAAACAATCAAAACCTTTTTCCTTAGCCAACTCGGCCGTTTTGCCCAAGCGCATTTTAAAACAAACCGAGCACCGTTTCCCCCGCTCGGGTTCTTTTTCCAAGCCTTTAACTGTTTCAAACCATTCAGCCTGATTATATTTTTCTTCAATAAATTCAATGTCCTGATTCTCGCAATAATTTTTTATTTCCATCTTGCGCCGTTCATATTCTTCTTCGGGATGAATATTGGGATTACAAAAATAAACAGCCACATCATAATCTTTTTGCAACTGTTCTATCACATAGGCGCCGCAGGGAGCGCAGCAGGAATGGAGCAAAATTTTCATAATTTTCAATTTTTAATTTCCAATCAATTTTCAATTAATTAATTTTTAAATTATAAAATTAAAACATTCATTGAAAATTAAAAATTAGAAATTGAAAATTTATTTTCGAAGATATTTTTTCCCGCGCAATTTGTCCGGTAAATAATCTTGTTTAGCAGCAACGGGATTGTCGTAGTGCGGCGTGTATTTATAACCCTTGCCATAATTCAAATCTTTCATTAATCCGGTCGGCGCGTTTCGCAAATGCAAAGGCACTGGTTCATTGGGCAAATCCTTGATATCTCGCTGAACCGCGCCATAAGCTTCATAAAGTGCGTTGCTCTTGGGCGCGCGAGCAAGATAAGCCACGGTTTGCGCCAAAATCACGTTGCATTCCGGCATGCCGATGAAGTGGCAGGCCTGATAGGCACTCACCGCCTGAGGCAAAGCATTGGGATCAGCTAAGCCGACATCTTCTGAAGCAAAACGAACTAATCGCCGCGCGATATAAAGCGGATCCTCACCAGCCTCAACCATTCTTCCTAACCAATACAAGGAAGCGTCCGCGTCCGAACCGCGCATGGATTTGTGCAGAGCGGAAATGATATTATAATGCTCTTCACCGGCCTTGTCGTAGAGATAGCTTTTTTGTAAAGAATCTTCGATAATTTCTTTGCTGATTATTTTTTCGCCCTTGGCATTTTCCTTCGTCGCCTTCACGGCAAACTCCAGAGCGGAAAGCGCCGTCCGCGCGTCGCCATTAGACATATTAGCCAAAAATTCCAAAACCTCACTATCAATCTGAATAACAAAATTACCCAATCCCCTTTCTTTATCTTCTAAAGCCTTATTAATTAAATTAATAATATTTTCTTTAGTCAGAGCTTTGAGAACAAAAACTCGCGAGCGGCTAAGCAGAGCGGAATTGACTTCAAAGGAAGGATTTTCCGTCGTCGCGCCAATCAAAGTGATGATGCCTTTTTCCACATAAGGCAGAAGCGCGTCTTGCTGGGATTTGTTCCAGCGATGAATTTCATCAATAAATAAAATTGTCCGCGTTCCTCTGAATTTCCTTTTCTCTTGGGCGTCTTTAATTACTTCTTTCAAGTCTTTCACTCCGCTTGAGACAGCGGAAAACGGCACGAAATATGATTTCGTAATCTGCGCGATAATTTTGGCCAAACTGGTTTTACCAGTCCCCGGCGGTCCCCAAAAAATCATCGAGGGAATTTCATCCGCCTCGATCGCCTTACGCAAAAGTTTGCCCTCACCAATAATTTCCTCCTGCCCCATGAATTCCTGGAAATTCAAAGGCCGCATGCGATCAGCAAGCGGCGCGGTATTTTTCAGATCTTTATTTAGCTTTGCGTCGAATAAATCGTCCATATCACATTAAAACATGCAGAAAATTTAAGACTTAATTATAGTTGAAACTTTTCCTTAATCTGTTTTGCTACCTCTTTAGCACTTAAATTCGTATTATCAATACGAATATAATTATTCTTTTTTATTTCTTCATCTTTTGAATTCAATCTATGTTTATCCATTGAATCTCTCAACTCTTTTTCAGATCTTTCAATATCTCTTTTTGTGGGCTTATGCTCTAATCTATGAGGACTTTTATTGCGCTCAATCCTTTCATTTAGATCAGCTTCTAATTCTACAAAATAAACTACCCCGCCTTTTGACTCAAAAATATCACAAACTTTATTAACATAATCCCAGTCTGATTGCTCATCAAAGGCCCACAAATAAGTAAAAATCAGCCCCTCCAAATCACTTTTAGCAACTTCTTTAAAAATCTCCTGGCGAAAAAGATTTACTAGTCTCTTTCCAACATCACTACCATAACTAAAAAATGGAGAAACTAATTCAATAGTCATATGATTATGAAAAAGTTTCAAACCCGTTATTTTTTCAAGTTCATGACCGACTGTCATTTTACCAACGGCCTGCGGACCGAAAATTAAGATAAGCTTCATACTTTTTATTATTACCCCGCTTTAGCGGGCCTTCAATATTTTTAGCCCACTAAAGTGGGGAAATAATTAAATATAATAGAGCTAACCCCTCCGCCTAATCCACTGCTCAAAATCCTTTAAAGCCAGCGTATTTATTACATCACTCTTCCTCGCCCAGCCTCGCCTCGCCTGGGAGACACCATAGCGCATTAAGTCCAAATGATCAAGCTGATGCGTGTCCGTGTCAATCACAATTTTTACGCCGAATTTAATCGCTTCTTTAATCAAAACATCTTTGAGGTCCAAGCGATCAGGAAAGGAATTGACTTCCATCGCCACTTGATTTTTCGCCGCCACGCGGAAAATTTCCTGCCAATCAGCCTGATATGCCTCGCGCTCGCCAATAATCCGGCCTGAAGGATGCCCCAGAATATCAATCTCTGGATGATTTAGAGCTTTGATAATTCTTTTGGTCATTACTTCTTTGGTTTGATTGAAACTTGAATGGACCGAACCGATGACAATATCCAATTTTTGAAGCGTCGCGTGGTCAATATCCAAATTTCCGGCAGCGGTAATATTTACTTCCGCGCCATTGAATAATCTGAAATTGCGAAATTTCTTGTTCAATTGATTAATCCTCGTAATCTGTTTCATCAATCTCTTTTCATCCAAGCCGCGCGCCACGCCCAGGCCTTTGGTATGGTCGGAAATATCTAAATATTCATAACCCAATTCCATCGCTCTCTTTGCCAGCTCTTCCGGCTTCTGGCTGCCGTCGCTTTCTTCGGTATGGACGTGCAGATCGCCCTTAATATCTTTTAGTTCAATTAATTTTGGTAATTTGTGCGCCAGGGCCGCGTCGATTTCGCCCGTATCCTCTCTTAATTCCGGCGGAATGTATTGCATGCTCAAAAATTCGTAAAACTTTTTTTCATCGTTAAAGTGATAAGTTTTGCCTTTTTTAACCACGCCGTATTCGGAAATTTTTAACCCCTTTCCTTGTGCCCAAGTACGTAAGCGGACATTATGTTCCTTTGAACCGGTAAAATGCTGAAGTAATGATCCATAATCTTCGGCCGGCAAAATCTCCAAATCAACGCGGACGTTATATTTGTGGATTAGCGAAGCCTTGGTCAGGCCGGAAGACAAGACTCGTTTAAAAACCGGCTGTCTCACAAAAAAATCAATCACTTCGCGGGGATTCTTGGCCGCAGCGATAATATCAACATCACCGATTGTTTCTTTCATGCGGCGCAGACTGCCAACGGCATCGCATTTTTCCACCATAGACAATGTTTTGAGACGGGCAATTAAATCGCGCGCGATCGGTTCGGCGATATTTAAAAGCACTCTTTCTTTTTCGATTTTTTTCTTTTTTAATAATTCAATCCCGCGCAAAATATTTCGTTCGCTGATAATGCCAAAATGGGGAATCTTTTCGATTTTCCCGGACTTGGCCGCTTTTTCCAATTCTTTCACGCCTTTGATCTTGTATTTTTCAAATAGCATCTTCGCTATTTTCGGACCAACGCCGGGGATCTCAGTCAAGGCAATCTCTCCCTCTGGCACTTTCTTTTTTAAATTTTCATAATATTTCGATTTGCCGTTTTGCAAAAGATCGGCAATCTTTTCCGCGATTGACGGGCCAACGCCTTCAATCTCTTCCAATTTGCCTTGTTTCCAAATATCGCGGATGTCTTCCGGCAAATGTTCGACCGAATGCGCCGCTTTTTCATAAGCCACCACCCGAAATTTGCTCTCGCCGATGATTTCGAGCATGGCAGCAATATTGTATAAAAATTGGGCGACTTCTTGGTTGGTCATGAATTTAAAAATATAAAAATAATTTTAATTTTTTCAAAATCTCAGATAATTTTGCCAATAATCGTACAGATCGCGCGTCGCTCGCAGATCGCCCACGTTGTATTTGGCGATATCTATATATTTTTTCTCTTTGAACAACCGGCTGACATCGTCGCCGGTGATGCCCTCGGCTTTGGGGCTTTTGATGCCAAACAATCTGCACCAAAGATGCAGGCTCCACTTGCGCCTGACCGCGCCGTAAAAAGAGAGCTGATCCATCAAATCAATATGCGTCGCGCTGAATTTTTGGCTATTCAGATAACGGTTGGACATTAGATCTTTGGTTGGCTTGATTTTGTACAAAGCCGAACGGATCATAAGGAATGGCACGTCAAATCCTCGGCCGTTAAAACTGATAAATTCATTGTAGCCGACCGCACCTTTCCAAAAATTCAGAAGCATTTCTTTCTCAGTCATTTGCTTGAATTTCACTCCATCTTCTTCGAATTCGCCGATGGTCTTCCCCGGCGCCTGGAAACAAACCACGGCCTGGTCTTTTTCCTCGTCCAAAACGCCAATCACGACGATTTCGCCGGTGAGCGGCGAAAATCCCAAACCATTTTTCAGTTCTTCTAACTCTTTTTTATATTCATCTTCATTTTCTGACTCTTTTTTGATCCAGCGAGTAAGAACGTCTTGTGTGGTTTGATCCAACGAGTCAAAATCCTCGCCAATAGTCTCAATGTCGAAAATTAGTTTAGGCATAATAAACACATAAAAATCGTTATTTATGCCTTAATTTTATAATTTTTAACTAAAAAAAGCAATAAAAAACCCAGAACCTATATCTGCTTGGTTCTGGGTATGGCCTCCCCTAGAAGGAAAAATGGTTGTAGGACTATTACATTAGGTTTGCACCAGTTCCAGCACATTGCCTGGGCCCTTTCGGTTATACTGCCATTCATAGCCCTACAACCGAAGATATCTTATTAGAACTGTAAAAAATTGTCAATATTTCTTATCCCCAAAAAAGATAAATCGCCTATTTTCTAATTCCCTTTATCTTCTCGCTCAAAAAATCAAAAAAATGTCCCAGCGACCGCCAATAAATAATATTCAATAATAAAAGCGTAACAATAATTATCGCGTCATAGCTTTGCCTGATCCAATAATCATCTTCCAGCCGCACCCACATGCCAAATTCATCAAAGGTAAGGCCAAGACCGATACCATAAATCAAAGATATCCAAGTATATTTTCTTGATTCCGATTCCGGCCGAATTAAAATTAAATAAAGGCTCACAAAAACCAAAATAACCACGCCGTAAGTGAAATGATGGATATGAACACCCTTAACCGTGAGAAAAAAATCCGGCAGCAAGCGATCAAGAACTAAATAAACTATTAAACGGGCGATTACGAATGTAATCAAAAAAGCAAATAAAACAATACTGATTAATCTCTTGGTCGCCTGCGATGTTGCTTTGATCGGTAAAGGCATAAAATTACCAGCTCCCTCCCCCGCCGCCGCCAAATCCGCCGCCAGAGCCGCCTCCGCTAAAACCGCTGCCGCCGCTTGAAGATGAAGATGGGCTAGACGCTAAAGTTGAATGGGCCTGCGATTGAAAACTGTTCAAACTACTGACTAAAGCCAGGGTAGTAAAATTTCCATGCGTCGGATCATTATACCAATTTGGCTGCTGATTATAAATGTCTTTAAATTGGCCAGCCCATTCCTCTTCTACGCCCAAAACCATGGCATAAGGCAAAAATTTTTCAAATTCCTGCGGATTTTTTTCTGGCGCATTATGAAATTTGATTCGATCTTTTTCAGCGACTGTTAAATACAGTTTTAATCCCAAAATTTTCTCTTTGGCCAAGACTCCTTTCGCTGTTCTCGCGGGCATGAAAGGGCTCGAAATCAAGACTATAATTCCGCAAGCGACAAGACTCCCAATGCCCAAGCCGCCGAAGAATGGACCGATAAAGAAAGCTAAAAACAAGATGGCTACGCCAGCCACTGCATATGCAATTCTTGTTGTACTGGGATTTTTAGAAAAATAACCTTTGCTCACTGTCGATTTATAAACCAAATTGGTAACTGTCTGCAAATCTTTGTAAAATTTATTTTTCAAATCAGAAAGTTTCGCGCTCTCGCCGGAAGAGAATAAACCGGCTATTAATTTTTTATCAAATTCATCAGCCAAATCATCGGGCTGTTTCAGCCGATCAAATTTGTAATCAACCTTGCCGAAAAATCCTTCTTTGGGAATATAATTGATTTTCAAATAACCGCGCACGGCTAAACTAATAATCTCCGCCGAAACGTCTTTCTTGTCCGCTTTTTCATCGATAAGCGTGCCAACTTCTATGGGGGTGAGATTGTCCGGCGCTTCATATTCGGGGATAATAGTCCCGCGTCCCTCCGGATCTCGGCCATATTTTCGCCAGCGGAAAAATAGAAACAAGAAAACTATAATCGGCAAAATCAAAATCAAATTATCTCGAACAGTTTCCAAAATCAATTCCCAAACACTCGGCTTTTTAACTACGCCAATTGGCCAACCCAACACCGCTGTCATGCCTTCACCAATGTCAAGATTTGACGCGCCATAAACCCCCTCACGAGCCATTCCATTCATATCATAAGCAATACTGCTATTACAATTCTCAGTGCTCCCATACGCGCCGTAATAGCAAGCGATTTTAAGTTCTTCTTTTTTAAAATCTTGGGGCAATTCAAGAGTAGCCGTTGTTTTGTCTATCGGGATAGTCCAATCATTGCCCGTGGCATTCCAATACAGCTCGTCATAATCAGAAAAGTAATTAATCGCGCGATTAATTTTATAATTTATCACGTAGGTCTTCTCTCCGGTCACTAATCGATCGGCATCGCCGATTTTGATATTAATATTATCGCCCGAGTAAGTAATGTCCGTAGTATATGGCTCATTGTTTTGGTCAACAACTGAAATATCGGAAATTCGAAGATTGAAATTGCCGCCACGGGCCTGGTATTTAATCGGTATCTCGCGATAGATGCCATGCTTTTCCGCCTCGCTAAAATCATAAACAATTTTTTCTTCAACATTAATCGTTGCGTCAATATTAATTCTGATAGCAACATCAAAATTGGCAATCCTTTCTTCAGCCAAAACTGTTCGGCCGAAAAACAATCCTGCTATAATCAAACTAAAAATAAAAAAATATTTTTTCATAATTATAATAATTTATTTTTTAGCCCGGCCGTAATCATCGCTATAGCGAGTAATATCATTCTCATCAAATTCGCCTTCGCTGATTTCAATAAAAATTAAATTAATCTTTTCTGAAATATTGCCGATGCGATGTTTGGCATTTTCTTTAATGGAAACAACAGAACCCTTGCCGACTAAAATTTCTTCATCATCTTTTATCACCTTACCTTGGCCCTGCGCGACAAACCATGTCTCGCGCCTTTTCCTATGTGACTGATATGAGAGCATCTGCCCAGGCTTAACCGTAATTTTTTTAATCACCACTTCCCGACCGGGAAAATCAGCATAGCCATTTTCAACCTCAAATTCCTTAATTACTTCAAAACTCCCCCATGGCCGCTCTTCAAAATTTTTGGCGTTTTTGGCCATAATAAAAATATTATACCCTGCTTTAGCAGGCTAAAACTAAAATATTATAAAATTACAAGCCCGCTAAAGCGGGGTATAATTATTTATCAAATCACCAGCAATCCGCCGGCATCGATTTTTTTAACTTCTTTATAAAGCGAATTCTTCCTAAGCGCCGGCTGGCCAAAACTTTCCACTACATAATAAGCAAAGCCCCGCATTTTCTTAACCAATTCATAATCAGCATGCCCCGGCAGGCTTACAGCGTTTTTTTCTTCAAAATTTACCGGACTATCGTCGGCCGTGACAAAATAAGTATTGCCAATATTTACAGCTAGATGGCCGACGCCCGACGGCATATAAACCTTATCACCCTCTTTAACTGGAATGGCCTTAAATTCTTCAACCACGTCTGGAATCATCTCGCCTTTCTCGTCCCGAGCTAATTTTTGCAGAAGAACGATGCCCTCGCCAAAAACAATCCAATAAGTTTCATCTAATTTGCCAACGTGATAATGGCCATAGGTTTTAATATATTCTCCGCCGACCATTCCCGGCTCCCAGATCGTAATATTTTTTTGCTTCACCCCGCCGCGAATCATATAATAATGGATCGCTGGTGCTTCACTCTCTAGATCCATTAGGACTTCTTTCATTTTTTCGTTATCCCTCGCCGCGTAGTGCTTGGGGACAAAAGTAAAATCAATTGGCATAAATTCAAATATTAATAGTTTAATCTTAATTATATTTTAACCTTTTTAGCCTTTAAAATCAATAACAGAGGGTACTGATCGGTTCTCTCCCCTTAACAAGGGAAGGAGGTCAAAAATGGAATGACAGCGCCTTGCGCTGTTATAATTTTATGCTATAACGCCGCAAGGCGGCGTCATTCCAAAAACGCGGCCCACCTTTCTCAGACAAAAAATAAAAAAGGACGCACTATGCGCCCATATAGCAAAAATTCCAAGCTTCCCAGGCCGACCTCAGGAGCCCGGCAAAAATCTTGATTAAAAGAACGAAAAGAAAATTCCTCTCGCGCGAACTCATCGGCCGGCCGATAAACCGCTCCACTGCCTTCTGAATTTTCCGCAGGAGGCCGCGCTGCCAATCAACAAAATTATCGTTCTCTATTTTGGGTCTCATCGCCATCCTCCTTTCTCGGAAATAGTGGAAAAACTTATTTTATATCTTTAATGAGAAAAATTTCGTCGCAAGCGTAAAACTTGCGGCAACGAATGCAGTCCTCGTAAATTTTCTGCTGGACAGAAGCTCGATCGCCTAAGACAAAACCAATTTTTTGAAAAAACTCTGGCACATAAGTTAAAGTAAAAACTCGGCCCACGCCCAAATCTTTTGCTTCCGCCAAACAAAATTCTACTAGTTTCCTACCAATCCCTTGCTTCCGCGCTTCGGGCGCAACTACTAAAGACCTCACCTCAGCCAAATCATCTAGATAAATAGAAAGAGCCGAACAACCCAAAATTTCGCCTTGGCCATCGAGAGCCACGCAAAAATCCCGCAAGAATCTGGTGAGTTCCCATGGATTGCGGCTTAGCATCAATCCTTTTTGCGCTTCAATATTTATTAATTGGATAATTTGATCAATGTCTGATTTTTTTGCCTTACGAATTATCATGTATCAAAAAAGAAAGTACGATTATTTTATTTCTAGCTTTAATACTATTTCTGGTATTGATTCGTTTATATAGCCACATCTTTCAACTCCCTCTACTTTTTCATACACCCTTTTTATCGTATAAGTTAAAACAGATAATTTCTGATACTCATTTATATTTAATAAAGTGTAATAAGAATTGTTTTCTTCAAGCAATACTTTTCGAGAGTTGTTTTCAATATTTTTTAAAATTATAGCTCCTTCATTACTTGAAATCATGCCACAAGCGGGAGGAGACTTTTTACTATTATCTGTATATACTACTTGACCATAATTATCAAAAAATAACGCGTCATGGGCTGCAAGTCCAGTTATTTCACCGCCATCTGGATTAATAGTATAAGTCTCATATTGTGGGCCTCCGCCACATCCGAATTCATCCAAGCTAGCCCACTCTAAAATAATTTTTTCATCATTTTTAGACCAGGCAATTGGAAAATATTGTATATTACCACAAGCTGCATTGGCTGATTTAATGAAAAAATTCCAAAAGGACATTTTTTCTGGATAAGAATAAATTTTTGTAATTTTATTGGTAATTAAATCTTTTACAAAAATATTATATTTTGAAAATTGCCTGCTTTCATTTCTGATAGAATTGTTAATTTCGGAATAAACAATTTTGTCTTTTTTATTAGACAATATTGATGATATAATATAAAAACCTTCGTCGGGAATCAATGTTACAGTATTATCCTTTTTCTGTAATTCTTTTGGCAAAAAATCAAGATACTTATTGTTTTCTTGAAGCTGGGAAATAGTATTTTGAAATCCAGTAATCTCATTTTTAAATTTAGATTCAACAGTTTTTAATTTGGAATTCTGCCACAGAAATACTACGCCGCCGACTACAATGGCCACGATAATTACAATAAATAAAACTAACCACACTAAATTTGTTTTTTTCATAGATACTAAAAATTAAAGTGATTTAAGATTATTAGAAATTTAGTAAATCTCCTCTTTTTTTTCTCTCAAGAACGAAGTCCACTCTTCGAGAAAATCAATAAACATCTTGAGCGGCGCTTCGAGAATAAAGTCAAAGAAAAAGACAAACACGTTAATCTTCGAAAATTTATAAGAGAGCCAGCGCCCGACATTAATCACGGGCAGGAAAAAGAAATCAATAATTGAAGCGAGAATGCCTTCCTTCTGCCGGTAGACGATAAATTCCCGGGAAGAACGGCGGATTCGCATGCCAAAGAAACTGATAAGGCAGAGGAAAAGGATAAAAATCAGAATACTGATCGCGCTGAATTCCAGCCGCAAGAGGCCAACGATAATCGCGCCAAAAATAACTATGGTTATCAAGCTGTAAATGGCGGTAAAAAACAATTGCTGCAGAACACTTCTTGAAGACGCGCGAATTTTGTATGTCAGCCGCTTGGCGTCAGTATAGACTATTCCTTTGATGCCAACCCAAATTCTGTCGGCGTTCTTCTTCAGCGGCATGCGGACCGATAGGGCGAGAAAAAACATATAAAGCGGCGGGAAAGCGACATTCACGCCGATCGCCACGGGATTTATCTGGTTTAGAATATAAAAATCCACCGGCACTTCGATGCCGACGGCTAAAAATATTTTGGTGATAAAAATATAAATTATGCTCCGGAGGGCCATGCCGCTCATTCTAATCTTCGCCGCTTTGTGGCGGCTCGCGCAAACCTTTCTCGCTTCTTTTTCGAGCGTCTCCGGTTTAGCTAAAAAACCAAGAGCTGCCTCAGGATTCGCCCAAATAACCTCGGTCAAAACATTATAGATAATCGCTTCTTTCTGCAGAATTATAAAAATTCTTTCCTGCGCAGGATTTAATAAGTGCCGATTAATTGTTTCGCGCAGGAGCGAAATATTGGCCGCCATCTCGTCTAAAAGTTTTTGGTCCGCCTTCGACCAATCCGGATAATAAAGCCGTAAAATAAAATAACTGGAAACCATCTTATCGGCTTTGGCGAGGACTCTCTGCGCTGCGACAAGTATCTGCAGTTCTTTTTCTTTGTCGCTCAAATTCTGCCCTTTGAAAATCAAATCGTCCTTTATGATTGAATACGTGAATTCAATCAATGGTTGCTCGATATTATCCTGCCTCAGTTTCACCTCAATCTCGCAAGCCATAAGACCGATGAGCCAGCTGTCAAAATTGTCTCCGCCCTTTTTGCTGTCCAATTTTTCCGCTTGCTGTTTTAAATAGAGATATTTATCAATAACATGCTCGATTTCATCCGCCTTGCTTTCCGGCACTGACTTGTTCGGCAAATAACGGGCATGAATCAATTCTTTAATAAGCGACATGCCTATCCCTTGATTCGCGCCTTCAATCAATAATTTGCGCTTCAAAATTCTTTCAATGGCATATTTTCGGAGAAGCCGCTCTTCCTTATCATCGACAATCGTTCTCAATTTTTCATACAAAAAAGCCAGGGCGCCAGCGGCATCACTTACCTGGATTTTTGGTATTCTCTCATCCTCTCCAGCGCCGCTCCGGCTCTTAATATCAAACAAAGCCTCGGCTAATTTTCTCACCGGACTATTTATTTCTTTTTTTGGTTCGACTTTTTTACTCTGCCTCCAAGCTTGAAAATTTTCCATGTAGATTGATATATTAGTTTATTGGGATATGGGATATCAGGCCGATTGATCGCGCTTTCTGCAGATATAATTTATATATAAAAAACATTAAAACATACAAACATTCGGACAAACTTCAATCTTAAATCTAAAATCATAAATCTTAAATTCCTAACCGCCCTTAACCACCGCCCATGGTTTTAATTTTACCACTTTTCTCGCCAATCCAATATGGTGCACTACATCTACCACCCTATCAATATCTTTGTAAGCCAGCGGCGCTTCTTCGGCAATGCCGGCCATACTATCGCAACGAATGAGAATTCCTTGTTTTTCTAGTTCGGCCTGGATATCACTGCCCCGCACCGCGCGCTTGGCCGCCCCCCGCGACATCGCCCGTCCGGCGCCGTGGCAGACCGAGCCAAAGGTTTCTTCTTCCGCTTTCTTCGTACCGACCAAAACAAACGAGGCTGTACCCATATTACCCGGGATAATCACCGGCTGGCCGATCTGGCGATAAGCCAAAGGCAATGCTTTATTACCCGGCCCAAAGGCTCTCGTTGCTCCCTTGCGATGCATGCACACGGTTATTTTTTTATTGTCAATTTCGTAAACCTCTTTTTTACCGATATTATGAGCTACATCATACAGCAAATTAAGCTTGTGATCAAATTTTTTTCCTAAAACATCAGCCCAAATCTGGCGAACGAGATACGCCATATATTGCCGATTGCACCAGGCAAAATTAGCGGCCGAGGCCATGGCGGCCCAATAATCCTCGCCTTCTTTTGAATCAAGCGGCGCGTAAATCAACTCGCGATCCGGCAATTTATAACCCCAGTCAAATAGCTTTTTATTCAAAATCCGCAGATAATCCGTGGCTACTTGATGGCCAAGACCCCGCGAACCGGTATGAATCATGATTACAACCTGGCCTTTAAATAAACCAAATTCTCGCGCCACTTCTTCGTCAAATACTTCGCCGACTTCTTCCACTTCCAAAAAATGATTGCCTGAACCAAGCGTGCCCAATTGATCGTGGCCGCGCTTCTTGGCTCGCTCACTCACTTTCTCTGGGAGAGCGCCGTCAAGCCGGCCATTTTCTTCGCATTTTTCTTTATCGTCTTTTGTCGCGTAACCGCGTTCAATCATCCAATCAACGCCTTTAACCATTAAATCGTCTAATTCTTGGCTCGTGACCGAAAGCTTGCCCGTGCTCCCCACGCCGCTCGGCACCCGGCGATAAAGCGCGTCAGCGAGCTCCGCCAGATGCGGTTTCAAATCTTTAAAATAAACTTGGGAAAGCAAAAGCCTGACCCCGCAATTAATATCATAACCAATGCCGCCAGGAGAAATCACACCGCCATCCCATCTAATCGCCGCCACGCCGCCAATGGGAAAACCATAACCCTCGTGAATATCAGGCATAGCCAAACTATACTTCAGGATTCCCGGCAAAGTAGCCACATTGACTGCCTGTTCCAAAGACCGATCTTCGAGCACTGACTCTAGCATTTTCTTATCAGAATAAATTCTAACCGGCGCGCGCATATCCGCCCGAAAATTTTTTGGAATCTCAAAAAGATAATCGTTGATTTTAGTTAGATTGTGTTTTTGGACCATATATTATATATCAAATAATACCTCCGCTACCCATTGCCCTTTTTCTTTTTTAATCACCAAATCATGATAGGTTACCGCCTTAATTTCCAAAGCAAAACTTTTTACTTTATAACCGCTAACTTCAGCTTCTAAATTTTTATCATCTTGAATTTTAATTTTAAATTCATCAAAAATCGCATTATGCAAATCCGCTAAATAATTCAACTGGCTCAAAAAATCCACCAATAGCGCTCCCAAATCCGTCGATTCTATTTTAAATTTTTCTTTAATCCTATTTTTGCTGTCGTCTGTAGTCTGTAGACTGTCGACCAAATTAAAAAACATCCCCTCTGCCATATTGGCAAAAAGTTCTTCTTTAGTCTTGCCCCGCGCGCGGATCTTTAAATCAGCCGTGTGTTCAAGAATTTCAAATTTATTTTTTTGTTCTTGTATCATATCATTTAAGCTCTAAACATATAGACTTGTCACAATTTCAAACTTTAATCTTTCAACTTTAATCTGAAATCCCAATACCCTAAATCACCAATGACACTAAAAATCCCACTATCGCTCCCGCCGCGATCGGCGGCAGGGCCGGCATCGGCTTTCTCTCTTTTTGCGAAACGAAAAATAAATGGACCGCGGCCACTCCAATGGCCGATCCGATAATTATGCCGATTGAACTTTTAAATCCCAGAGGAAGAGCCGATACGGCAAACATCAGAGGGAAAGCCATATCTCCTGTTCCTAAAAACATAAATCCTTTTTCCGGCCGGACATCGGCCATGTTTGTTTTCATCTGAGCCATTTTTTCCGGAATTACCGTTGAAAAATAAACTCCTTCCGCCGAGAGATTGCGAAACATTGAAACCATGTGTTTGGTTTTGTACACGGCGATAAAATCATAAATTGAAATAATAATCAAAATCGCAATCATCGCCCGCGACGTAAAGCCAAAACCGAGCCAGATGGATATCCCCGCTATGCCAATAATAATCGCCAAATCATGCAACCAGACTTTGGAAAAAAGAAAATATAACGAGATAAAAAACAAAGCCAAGATCAGAGCCCATGGTTCCGAGACTAGGCTCTGAAAAATAAAATCAATGCCGATAAATAAAGAGAAGGCAAAAATAATTTTAAAAAGACCAGCGCTCCTTTTAAAATATCTTAAAAGAATAACCAACATAACAGTGGCTATCAAAAAGGCGAAGACAAAATTGAGAATCAATGAAGACTCACTCGAATATTTTGTGGCAGCCGGGACATAAACCACGATTCCTTTTTTGATCAATTCCAAAGCTGCAAAGAGACCGAAGATCTGCACGAGCAAAAACATCAGCAATTCCTTGAAAAATAAATTTAACTTAAGATTGCGCATGAATAAATTATACCATTTTTGCTCTTTTTATGATAGAATTGAGGTATTAAAACATATAGCCCACAACAATCTAAATAAATCAATAAGTGCTTCATACTGTGTGTTTTAAATTAATAATCTCTAATCTTCATGAATCTATGCGAATCTATATTCGCGATAATTCGTGATAAAATTAGTACTAATTCGCGATTCTATGATAACTCTCGACCAAATCAAAAAACATCCGCAGATTCAAGCTTTCATCCGCGCGACTGATAATTTCATCCAGCAATGGGGTTTTACCGAACATGGTTTCCGCCATGTTAATCTCGTAGCCGATATTTCGAGAAACGTCGCGAGAGAAGTCGGTTTTTCCAAAGAAGACCAAGAACTATGCTCCATCGCCGCTTACCTTCACGATACGGGAAATTTTATCGGCCGAACCTGGCATCATTATTGGAGCTCGCTCTTAGCCTATCCGATTCTCCGCGAACTAAAGATGGATCCCAACGATATTACGGTGATATTAAACGCGATAACAGCGCATGACAAGCATGACATAAAAATTGTTACCAAAATTGCCGCTGTGGTAATACTCGCCGATAAATCAGACGTACATCGCTCGCGCGTCCCCAAGGCTGATATTGCCCATTTGGATCAAGATATCCATAGCCGGGTCAATTACGCCGTGACTAAATCATTTCTCGAAGTTGATAATAAGCAAAAAAGAATTATTTTGAAAATCACCATCGATACAAAAATTGTCCCGCTGATGGAATATTTTGAAATTTTCACCGAGCGTATGGAATTCTGCCGCACAGCCGCGGAGTATCTGGAATATAAATTTGGATTAGTGATTAACCAAACAGAACTACTTTAAATACACGAATTTCCACGAATTATTTACGAATATACACGAATGCACAAATTCGCATATTCGTGCATATTCGTTTTCTATTCGTGCGTGATTCATTTAAGATTTATGATCTTTCATGACCGCGCCGATGCCGGCCAAAAACTGGCTCTAGCGCTACAGAAATTCAAAAATGCCAAAAACACAATTATTCTCGCCTTACCGCGTGGCGGAGTGGTTGTTGGCTTTGAAACTGCCGAGGAATTAAATCTGCCGCTCGATATTATCGTACCAAGAAAAATCGGCGCGCCGGACAACGAGGAATTCGCCATTGGCGCCATTACCGAATCCGGCGAAGGTATTTTCGATCAAGAAATAATTTCTACTTATGACATCAGCCAGGACTATATTGATAAAACGGTAGCCAAAGAAAAAAAAGAAGCCGAACGCCGGCTTAAAACCTATCGCGGCGACCGACCGTCTTTGGAGCTAAAAGATAAAACCGTGATTATCGTCGATGATGGCATTGCCACTGGCTCAACTATGAGAGCAGCCATTAAATCAGTCAAAACCAAACAGGCCAAAAAAGTCATTGTCGCCGTGCCAACTTCCGCCGCTGATTCAGCCGCAGAAATAAAAAAAGAAGTAGATGAATTTATTTGCCTTGATATTCCTGAATATTTTGGCGCTGTCGGCGCTTTCTATGAGGTTTTTATCCAAACAGAAGATAATGAGGTAATCGAACTTTTGCAAAAGAGCGAAGGATTTGGAAAATAAAATTTAAAGAATCAAAAAATAAAATCCTTTTCATCGCCGGTTTAATGTCAAAGCAATATTATAAAAACAAAAAACAACGTCCTAAACGTTGTTTTTTAAAAACCTTGAACTTACAAACTTTAAAACTTATTGGCTAGCTTCCGGAGCTTGCCAATAAACCCTCGTCGCGTCTTCCTGATCGGAAAATTTAATCGTGAGCTTACCGCCCTTGAAAGCGCTCGCCACCTGCTTGCCAATCCGATGCGCCAATTGATTTTCCGAAGTATAAATAGTTATTTTATTACCATGGTCTTCTATAGCCACAATTTTGTCTTCAACATCATTCTTCCGGCCTTCTTGATTGATATTTTTTACCAAATTCAAAACTTCTTGTTTAATTTTAGGATTTAAATTTTCCAGAATCACCACGCCCTCGGAAAAATCTTTATGCTGTTTATCCGCCTCGCAAACAACCCTCTTAGCCTCTTTTAAAGCTTCTTTAAACCATCTTTCAAAATTTCCACCCTTTAATTCTTTCCGCTTAGCTAAATGCCCTGCCAGTTCTTCTTTAGCATACCATTTTTTGTCATAGAAAACTGCGCCGCACTTGGTGCAGATTTTAATAAATCCTCGGCTGGGCGTAGTATCCGCATTCATCCGCCGCGGATCGACGGCACTGATAGCTTTTTCTTGGACAATTCCTTTCTTGCGCTTGCCTAGATTATTCTTCGGCTGTTTAGATAATTTGGCAGGTAATGATCTCATAATGAAAAAATAAATTAATTTAATCCTATGCAGGTTAATTATACTATAAATTTAAAGATAAAAAAAGCGTTCTCAAAACTGAGAACGCTGTTCGGACCTCCTACTTGCCTAACAAGAATGCGATCTTGCTGGCCAATCGCTTCGAATCATGGCGAGCGATTTCGCCCTTGGCCAAAAGGGGCGACGCTATGACGAGGCGTCCGTCATATTCGCCACGGATATCGAGCTCGACCGGATAGGCCTGCTCTTCCGCATACTTCGCGAGCACATCCGGCTCCGGATCCAGGCTGTTGCAAACCACGAAATCCACCTTTCGACCGAGGTATTTCTCGATCATCTGGACATGGTCCGAGGCCTTGAAACCACTCGTCTCGGCGAAGCGCGTCATGATGTTCATGACGTAGAGTAATTTGGCCTTACTCTTCTGGATCGCCTCGGGCACTCCTTGAACCAGAAGGTTGGCGATGATGCTGGTAACAAGATCGCCAGGGTCGAGCGCGATGAGGTCGGCATCCCTGATAGCCTCGAGAACCGCCGGATGCGCTTTGGCTTCGGGAACGAGGAGAATCTCCTCGAAAGGAGAGCTCTCACCGCGAGTGCCAATGGCATCTTCCGAACGATACCAGATGCCCGCTTTCGAACGAGCGACTAGATGGACATCATCGGTCGTTACCGGCAGCACGCGATGGTTCGGGGCCAGCTCCAGCCACTCGGAAATATCCAATACCGTATCAATGATGTTGCTCAATTTCGAAGAGCCGGCCGTGATGATGTTGCCGATCGAGTGGCCCTGAAGATCGCCTCTCTCGAATCGGTGAAGCAAGAGCTTGCGAATCCGGGGATCGTCCGAGAGGGGTGAGAGAGCCAAGAGGCAACGGAAAAGATCTGAGGGCGGAAGCACTCCCCACTCTACACGGAGAAGGCCACTCGACTTGCCGGAATCCATCATTGAAGTAATGGCAGTGATAGCCAATTCCTCAATGTACTTCAAGCCAATCAGCAGGGTAAAATGTCCCGTGCCCCCGCCGATAGTGACGATCTTTTTCATGATCTACTCCTTTCTTTCCGCTCCGATGCCAATTCCTTGGCTCCGGAGATAAGCTTTGCGTTTTTCTGCCAACTCCCTGCCTTCTTCCACGGTCCAATCGCCTGGGTAGGCGAAGGCGCAATCGGGATTCCTCATGCAGCCGCAAACCCACATCATAACTTTCTCGCCATCAGGGAAGGTCACCTCACACAACTCAAGGTCGTCATCATGACCAAACCCCGTGCAGCACACCGAGCATTGTCTCTTGGACCCTTTCTTCTCGATAGATCCCAAGACAATATAAGTACCGTTACGTTCCGTTAACATGGCTTTATCCTCCAAAATTGTTTAATTTGTCAAAAAACTTTCCTTTTATTTAATACTCTATCTTAAACTAAATTTACAAAAAAGTCAAGAGCGGGTATAATAAAAAATATCTCCCCCCTCAAGGTATTAAGGACAAAAACAGGAGAACAAGCGAGAGCTTGCTGATTCAGTAAAATGCGCCAATTAAGAAAACAAGTTTTCGCTTGAACTCCTAATCTACCTTTTACTCCCTCCAAGGTAATCTTAAAAAATTATGCTAAACCTATCAAATAAAAAAATTCTCGTCTTTACCGGCGGTGGGGTAGCTCCGGCTTTGAATCCAACTCTTTATGGCGTGATCACCGCCGCGAGAAAAGAAGGGGCTTATGTTTTGGGTGGACTTTACGGCTGGGCTTCGCTTTTGAAAAATGGCAAAATAATTAATCTTAATAATTTAAAAATTGATTCGCTCCAAGACGCCGGCGGTACTTTTTTGCGCTCTTCGAGAACCAATCCCCTTTCTCTCGCCGACGGGCTAGAACAAGTCAAAGAGAAAATTAAGGAATTAAACATAGATTCTATTGTCGCCATCGGCGGCAATGACACACTGACTGCCGCATATAAATTGGCCAAGGCGGGATTGCCGATTGTCAGCGTGCCCAAAACCATTGATAATGATTTGTCCGAAACCTACTTTACTCCCGGTTTTCCCTCGGCTGCCAATTATCTCGCGAACTTTACCAGGGAAATAAAAGAAGACGCCGCCTACGCGCTCTCAAGAATTTTCATTATTGAAGCTATGGGTATGGAAGCCGGCTGGCTCAGCCTATCATCAATTTACGGCCACGCCGATGTCATCCTGCCGCCGGAATGGCAATTCAATTTTAACAATGTTTTAAAAACTATCAGTGAGCGCTACGAAAAAAATGGCAATTATGCCGTTGTCGTCATTGCTCAAGAAGCGCACTTTGATGAAGCTATTGAAGCCAGAGCCGAAAATCAAATCGGTGAGCAATACGGCCATGTTCGAAAAAGTTTTATTTGTCTGTCATTGAAAGATAGAATTAAAAAAGAATTGGGCATTGATACGAAAGCCTTATACCCGGGCAATTTTCTTGAAACTGGAAAATCCTCGCCGTTGGATCGCGACTTGGCGATTAAGCTAGGACGAAAAGCTATTGAATTAATAAAAAAAGAACAATACGGTTTTATGGCGAATATTATCAGGCCGAATAATCAAACAACAACTTTAAAAATTAACTCCATATCATTGGATAAAGTTATCGGCGAGGAAAATTATCGAAGACTGCCTGAAAATTATTTTGATAGAGAAAAATTTCTGCCTACCAAAAAATTCCTAGACTACATGGAACCGATTCTGGGTAAATACAAGCCAAAAGAAGATGAATATACAAAACTTATAAAAAAAATAAAGGGCTAACTTAAAAAGTTAGTCCTTTTTTAAATCCTCCTTACCGAATTTATTTGGGATAATCTTTCCACCATTCAAGAAGCTTGGCCTTGCGCTCCTCTCGGGACGGAATCCCACTCCAAGGTCCGATATTTGCGACCTTGCGAGCCGCTATCCAGCCCGCCATTCGTAGACAAACCTCGATCGGCGGCTTCTTACCCCGCAGACAATAATAATAGACAAACGCCGCTAGGTGGATATCGCCCGCGCCAGTCTGATCTTTGGCCTCTACAGGAAAAGCTGGCTGCAATACCGGCACTCCGCCTTTCTCGAGCATTATCGCTCCATATTTGCCGAGAGTCACAATGATGATGTTTTGGCTGTAGCTTTCGAATTCCTTAATTCTTTCGTGGGCGTTTTCGGCGTTAAATTGGCCACCTAACAACCCCTCTGCTTCATCATCATTCATTTGGACGATACTGCTACGAGAGATAAGACTCATTAAATCTTGACGGTGCAACTGGCTCCGGATGAGCTCGGAGTTGGGCATGAAGACGCAAATCTGCGTACCGTCAAAAACTGCACCTACAGTTTCGAGATCCATCGGCTTCACCGACGCGGCAAAAACAACGCGGGGAGTGAAAGTGCGAAGCCGATTCAAAATGTCCTCACTAATCTTGTAGGGCGGCTTCTCACAAAAAACCGTCGATTCCCCCGTGGACGGATCGCGAATTGAAAGGCTTAAGGCCGTTCCTTGGCGTTCAAACAAAAGCAATTTGAGTTTCCGCTCCAGCATCGCCCGCTCAAGGAACTTCCCTGTTTTGCCAGTGCCAATCGGCGCGACCACACCGATATCGGAAATGCCGAGAGAATTGAGAGTGAAGGCAATATTAATACTGCTACCCGCTGGAAACCGACGGGAAGTTTCGGCTTTCACTGCTATTGTGATTTTATCGCCGCCTTCTGATGTGATCTCAAAGGTTTCATCGCCTTCCCCTGAAGGATAACGCTCAATCGATCGGACAACAGCCTTCCTGCCGACTGAAAAATCAAAACCGTCGGCATCAGGTGCGGGAAGCTTGGCAACTGCTGATATTTCCTCGTTTACTGATGGACCGACGGCCACAAGGCATTTTTCAACGCCTCTGGTGAATGTTAACAATCCGTCATGGCAGATTTCCATGGTCGTTCTCCTTGTTTTATTCCAAATTTTTACTTATTTTTTTGTCAAAAAGCTATATGGCAGATTACCATAATTAATAAAAAAAGTCAAGCTAAAAATGAATAAAAAATCGCTCAATAATTATTGAGCGATTTAAAGACAGAAGTTTAGAGACACCGGGTCTCCATGATTTTGAACCGTTTTCTAAACTCCCTGGCAGGCAAAATTTCGGGGAATTTGCCATTGCCGTTTCTAGGAGTCGCAACAACGACTTTTTTTGCCCTATCCCCAAACACCCCCACGCAACCTGATCTTCTGAGTCTCGCCCGTTCCAAACTATTGCAAGGATAATTGCCGTCATAGCAGCGATATTGACCACGAAATTCTCCATTTTTTTCCTGCCAATAAACTACAAACAATTCCGTTGCTTCGTTGCGATTTGCCATTTGTTTCCTCCTTAATGCGTTTAAATTTTAAAGGACAAGTGTCCTCTTGATTTTTATACAAAATAAAACCAGTCCCGAGGGCGGGACCGGTTGCGTGTTTTATCTTATCTTTTTATCAATCTCTTAACGCAAAACCTTCCGCCCTCTTGGGCTGGCTAATAATGATAATAATGAAAATAATACCCGAGAATATTTCCAGGGCTTCGAAGGTAATTAATTGTATCAGTTTATCTAATTCCATATGCAGACATCTTATACTAAATTTAAATACTTGTCAAATAATATCCTTATTTTATCGGGAGAGTAATAATTTGGGCCGAATCAATAATTTTTTGAGCCAGATCTCTATTTTGATTGAACTCTGAATCGACTATTTGCACGGCCAAAGAATACACTTTATTCTCTGTTTTATTTTTAACCAAAAAATCCTTTGAAAGCATATGGACAATAAATCCGTCCACGGCGTAAGTCAATTCCATATTGGCCACAGTATCGCCCACGTCTTGTTTTAAAATCTGGAGATTCCTCACCTTAGTCGACTCTTCTTTGATATCATCGGCGATAATGGTTTTCAAATCTTTCTTAGCATCAGCGGTTGTCTCTATGGCCATCAATTGCATGAATTCATTGTCCGTTTCCATGAGTAAAAGTTTGACATTCGGCGGGAAGCTATCCTTTGGCAAAACTTCCGCCTTGATTTCCGACCAATCGGGATATGCAAAAGTAAAACCGTCCGGCCCGTAAAATTTAATCAGATTATCCTGCTTGGTCTCAAGGGTATTGATGGTGCCGGACTGCATGGTGAGTATCAATTCATTTTGGATCCTGAGCCAAATCAAGAGATAATAGCTCGTGGCGAAGAAAATTATTATTACGGCCAGGAGCAGCAACGAATAAAAATCATCGAATACTTTTCCTCGAATATTCTTAATCAATTTTTGAATTTTTTTGCTTAATCTTTGTTTTTTAGGCCTCCTCATGTATCAAAAATTATTATTTAGACAATTGCTTGTCGCCGGCTTTCATTCGGCTAAAAACATAGAGATAAAGTATCTCTAGGATGCCCAAAGTATTCACGACTAAGAGAATAATAAACCAGGCATAGCTATTTTTTTGCGCAGCACGCCAGAGAGCCATACCCTTCCAAATAATAGACCAAATAAATATAAGCGCCAAAATGATAAACCAAAAAATCTGCATCTCGCCAGAGACGGTTGGAGCAAAAGGCGGCAAATTCAATAGACTGAACATAAAAATTATATTTAATTAGCGATTACGCAAAGAAGTGATTTTCTTCCCCCGCTTTTTTTGATGTTTTCGATTAGCTATTCTTGTTTTTTTGTCCATAAAAAAATTAAAATAATTTATATTCGCTTGATTGAACTATTGGAAATCCAAGATACGAGCGTGAGAATTAATCCAGCGACAAAGGCCGGCCAAAAACCCGCGACATAAAAACCCTTAATAAAAGTCGAGACAAACCAAATCAGAAAGGCATTAATTACTAAAACAAACAATCCCAGAGTAACAATATTGATAGGTAAGGTGAGAATAATCAGAATCGGCCTCACGAGAGCGTTCATAATACCCAAAACCAAAGCCACGATAAGCGCGGTATAGAAATTATTCACGCTAAATCCGGGAATAATATATGGCAGGATTAAAATTGTTAAGGCGTTGATCAACCAACGTAAAAGGATTGACATAGTTTTAGAATTTAAAATTTTTAATTTTTAAATAAATTTCTAATGAATTAATTTTTAAAAATTATAAAATTAAAACATTATTTAAAAATTAAATTAAATCATTTTTTCAAGTTCTTGCCTTATATCATCGGGAATCGGTATCTTTTTCCCCGTAGGGCTCACGCCCGGATAGCGCCAAGCCGAAATAATTCTAACCTTGGAAATACCGCCGCTAAGGCCAAAAGATGGCTTATCTTTTACCGACTGATACATCAACCAAATCTCTTGGCGCCAAACTGGCTTGCCCGTGATAATCTTTACAGAAGCGGGCTGCATCAAAGCGATAGTGTTGGGCGCGACACCTTCTTCTTTTCTCTGCGGCTTCCGTAAAATCTTTTTCACTCGGCTCGGCGACAAGCCATAAAATTTCATTTTGGCCTTTGCGTGCTCGGTCCAAATAATATTTTCATCTTTACGGGGGAATTTGATATTCATAAAAATCTACTCTTCAATTTCTTCTTCATCTCCCAGCAAATTTTCCGCTACTATATCTTTGTGCTTAGGTTTGTGAATTACTTTTTTTCTCTTTTTTGCCGGAAGATTTTCCTTTAGCGCTTGGCAAACAGCGCATCCTTCAAGATATTCTTCTTCTTTTTTCTTTTTAATCATATGTTTATAATCTAATTTTATATTTTAATTATACCACCTTTTTAATACTATATAAACAGCTAATTAACTAGCCAACTGACCGCAGGCCGCTTTGATCCCCCGGCCGAAACGATATCGTTCAGCGACTTCAATATCTTTTTTCTCCAAAATCTGTTTGAATCTTTTGATGGTTTCGGGCTTAGAAGGCTTAAATACCGCTGTGGCATTATAGGCAATGAGATTAACAAAACAAAGCGGTTTAGGCATTTTATTAATGAGCATGGCCAGTTCTCGCGCCTCTTCGTCGCCATCGTTGACGTTCTGAATCATAATATATTCAAACATCACTTTGCGGTTGGTTTTTTCTATATATTTATCTACCGCCGCCATAATCATTTCAATCCGATATTTCTTGTCGATAGGCATGATTTTGGAGCGGAGATTGTTATTCGGCGCGTGGAGTGAAATCGCAAGATTGACTTGCAGCGGCTCATCGGATAATTTTTTAATCCCCGGCACAATGCCAGCCGTAGAAATGCTAATATGCCGCGCGCCAATATTTAGCCCGTCTTTTGCATTCAAAATTCTCACCGCTTCCAGAACATGGTCATAATTCAAAAATGGTTCACCCATACCCATAAAAACAACATTACTCACTCTTTCGTCCATTTTTTTGAGATACCTGGAAAAATACAAAACCTGCTCCACCATCTCCGGTGCGTTAAGATTTCTTTTGAAGCCCATCTTGCCCGTGGCGCAAAACAAACAGCCGAGCGGACAGCCGACTGCCGACGAAACGCAAACCGTATTCCGACCGTCGCCGTGGCGCATCAAAACCGATTCCACTTTCAAGCCGTCGGTGAGGGTTAATAAAATTTTAAGCGAATCGTCCTCGGACTTAAAAGTTTCCGCGGTGATCGTAAGCGGACATTCTTGGTTTAGCTTTTCCCGCCAATCCAAAGAAAAATTAGTCGCCTCAGACCAATCATTGATTAAATTCTTATAAATCATCTCTTTGGCTTGCCGCAAACGGAATGCCGGCTCGTCTTTTAAAGTTTTTTCCAAATTATTCAAATTCATAATTGATAAATTTAACCTCCCCCTTGCCCCCTCATAATTCCTTTTCTGAAATTATGAGGTCGTAAGGAGGGGTTTTATTTTTTAAAATTTTTTCCTTCAATAACGATGAGCGCGTGAAAATCCTGATAAAGCCGATAATCTTTTTTAAGCTTTGATTCGAACAATTTTTGCAAATAAGCGTAATCCATATTATATGCCAATCTATATCTTTTGGCAAGGCGTCGGGTATATTCATCGATGACAAATATCGGCTTGTCCAAAGCGTAGAGCAAAATGCTATCCGCCGTTTCCGGACCAATGCCTTTGAGGCTCAAAAATTCTTTTCGCAATTTTTCCAGTGGCTGAACACTAAAATAGTTCGCTATTTTATTTTTTTCACAAATAAATTTTGCGAAATAAAAAAGATAATTGGCTTTCTGCTGATAAAACCCCGACGGCCGAATAAGGGCGGCTAATTCTTGAATGTCTTTTTTACCAAGCGCGCAAATGGCGGAAATTTTCGCCTTGCGGGCCTTTTTCAGATTATCCATCGCCAGATCAACGTTCTTCCAATTCGCCTGTTGGGTCAAAATCGCGCCCACCATTACTTCTTCCCTTTCCGCTTTCGTCTTCGGCCGCCGGCACCAAAGTTGCCATTGGTCTTGCGGCTTGCCATGCTTTTTTCTTAAATCTTTATACAACTTATAAATTTTATTTTGTTTCATAAATAAAAAATATCACCTTATGGTTTTTGTCGCCCTTCGAAAACCTTCCATCTACGTTTGGACTTCGGCGGACAGACAGGGTGACAAAAATATTCCACGAACGTCGGAAGAGTAAATGTCATGGTGAGGCTCTCGAACCACGACATTTGTCGTCAGCTTAGGACGGTAAAACAATACAATCTTTAATTCTAAAATCCCCCACTCTTGTCCGTTCCAAACCAACGAGATAACCGCCCGAGCCCAGTTCCCGGCCAATGTCGCGCGCAATGGAACGAATATAGACTCCCGGACCGGTTTCGATTCGCAGATCCAAAAATGGCCATTCATATTTTAATAATTCAATCTTTTTAACTTCTACCCGTCTTTTGTCCATCACCACCCCTTTACCTTCACGCGCTAGTTTGTAAGCTCGCTCGCCTTTGATTTTTATCGCGCTAAACACCGGCGGCGCCTGCATGATTTTACCTTCAAATTGGAGAATAATTCTCTGGACATCTTCAAGCGACGGAATTTTATCTGTCTTCACTAAAGTCTTTTCGCCCTCCTCATCATCAGTCGTGCTTTCTATCCCTAATTTAATATTAGCTAAATATTCCTTTCCGGCTTGGACGGAATTGTGCAATTCTTTCGTCGCCTCGCGGCCGATCCCCACCACCAAAACGCCGCTCGCCAAAGGATCGAGCGTCCCCGCGTGGCCGATCTTTTTCACGCCGATTAATTTCCGCAATTTGCTAATCATGCCAAAAGAGCTGATGCCTTTTGGTTTATAGACCGCTATCGTGCCTTTGAGATTTTCTAGATTGTTCATATTGATTTCAGAATCCCCCCCTACCCCTTTGACAAAGGGGCGTTGTTTATCCCTACTTCAATCGTGAATTAATAGTTCCCCCTTAGCAAAGGGGGCCAGGGGGTTGTTTACTACAATACTTCTCAAATCCTACAATCCACAAATCTATAACATGGAGCACAGTATTATTTCCTTAATCTTCTCTGCACGGCCGGACTTTCTAGTTCTCTCAGGGCGTCCTTCGCAATCCAACGCGCTGATTTAGAATTAATTTTAAGAATTTCTCTAGAGATTTTAATCGCCGCTTTATTTAAAGCTAAATTTCTTTTGCCAATCTGTCGCAGAGCCCAATTGACCGCTTTCCGCACAAAATTTCTTTCGTCAATAGAATATTTTTTGATCAAAGGAAAAAATTGAATAAATTTTTTATCATCCGCTTTTTTATCATGAACCGCGAGCGAAGCCATCATGGCAAACCCCGCGCGCCGGACAAATTCTTCTTTTTCCCCGGCCCATTCGCGAGTTTTGGAAAAAGCTAGAGAAGTTTTATCAAACAAATTCATTATGACCTGATCGCAGACATCCCAGGAATCAAAATCTTCCACCCACTTATTTATTTGCTTTTCCGTGACTAACTTCGGATCGTCGATTAAACCAGCCAAAATCCTCGCTTCGTGAATGCCCGACTCCCAGAACCGAAGCGCTAACCCATGGTTTTTGCCAATCTTTTTTGCCAATTGGCGGAGGATTGGCATACTAACTCCCAAAGTATTTTGGGAACTAATACCGAATCTCGCCATACCCGCTACATTATGAGGATTAGCTTCTGATTTTAACTTTCTGATTATTTCCTGATAATTCATAAATTTTGTTTTATTATACGATTAAAATCCATTTTTATCAACTAGAAAATTTGTTCTCCGTCGCCCACGAGCGAAGAAGAAAAGCCTCGGCTTAATTCAAAAACCGCTCCAATAATCATCGGAACGGTTTTTGAAATTTAATATTTAAAAATATTAACTGGCAATATTGGGACGCAATTGTATGGTTTTTGCCGCTACGCTTCCATCCTGGTTGGCGCTACCATCAACCATAACGTTATCCCCCACCTTGAGTTCGTCTATGGTTCCAGCGGCAGTTTTGGTGATTTGCGTCATATCGGAAAAGAAAATAATCTTTGAACCGCCGTCGCTAACTTTTACCGTTATGCTTTCTTCGTCTTTGCCTAATATTTCACCATTTACAAAACCGGATCCAGTTGAATTTCCAGATGTTTTGCCTTGCTCACGAAAATTTTGGCCGCCAAAATTAGGAGGTACGCCCAGCTTTCTATCCGCAGATTTTTTACTCTCGGCATATTTCATTCCGCCAAAAAATCCCCCGCAACCAGCCATAATAATTATGGCAATTAAAATTGGCAAAATTTTTTTCATAATTTTTGGTTTTTAATTTAATTATTCATATCTTAAAGCCGTAATCGGATTCAATTTGGCCGCCCGGCGCGCCGGGTAATAGCCGAAGATGATACCAATAGCGGCTGAAACGCCAAAAGCCAATAAAACCGAAGTCAAAGAAACTTTTGTCGCCACACCGCTGAATTTCGTCACCGCGATCGAGGCGAGCCAGCCGATGAAAATGCCCACTGCGCCGCCGATAAAAGTGAGCATCACGGCCTCAACCAAAAATTGAAGACTAATATCCTTTCTTTTAGCACCAATGGCTTTGCGGAGACCAATTTCTCGCGTTCTTTCTGTAACGGTCGTAAGCATCATATTCATGATGCCGATGCCGCCGACAATCAAAGATATACCAGCGATCGCCCCGAGTAACAACGTAAGAGTATCAGTAATTGATGAAGCGCTAGCCACAATATCAGCTTGATTCATTATTCGAAAATCAGCATTGTCCGGATTGGAAATATTATGCCGACTAAGTAAAAGATTCGTCACCTGTGCCTGGAGCTCAGTCATTGATTCCGCGTCCTGCGCTTGAATATTAATCGTGCTAAGATAATTATTGCCGACTAAAAATTTTTGGGCGGTTGAAAGCGGAATAAATATCATATCATCTTGGCTGCCCATGCCAGTCCCGCCCTTGGCCTTGGTCACGCCGATAACTTTGAATTCTATTCCTTTAATTCGAATTACTTGGCCAACGGCGTCCACTCCTTCGCCAAAAAGATCATCCCTCGCGCCGGAACCCAACACCGCTACCTTGGACATACTTTTAACGTTTTGATCAGAAATAAAATAACCCAAATCTATCTCAACGTTTCTGATAACCGGATATGACGCAACCGTGCCCACGACTGAAGTATTGGTATTTTTGCCCTTGCTCGTCACCTGATACCGGCCGGAAACTTCTCCGGCTACTGCCTTGGCCGTGGGAACCTCCGCGGCTATGGCATCCGCGTCAGCCAAAGTAAGCGACTGGGAAGATCCCCATCCGGAACTAACCCCTGACGATTTCTGCGTTCCGGGCATCACTTCCACGAGATTCGAACCCATGGATTGGATATTAGACTGAATCGAACCGGAAGCGCCCTGGCCAATAGAAATCATAGCGATAACCGAACCAATACCAATAACAATACCGAGAATGGTGAGACCTGATCGCGCCTTATTGGCAAGTAAGGCCAAGGAAATTTCTTCAAACAAATCAGAAATTTTCATAATTAATAAAAATTACTTACTTTTTTTAGTATTTTTACTATCTTCCACAATAACGCCATCGCGAATAGTAATAATCCGATCAGCGTGTTCGGCCACTTCCCTTTCATGAGTAATAAGAATAATTGTATGGTGTTGTTCTTTATTAAGCGCTTCAAAAGTATCGAGAACGATCTCGCCAGTTTTGCTATCAAGATTGCCGGTCGGCTCATCCGCGAGAATCAAAGAAGGATTGTTGACGAGCGCCCGAGCGATCGCCACGCGCTGCATTTGTCCGCCGGAAAGCTGATTGGTCAAATGATAGAAATGCAATTCATCCAAGCCGGCATTCTTCAAAGATTCTTTGGCTTTTATCTCGCGATCTTCCTTGCTAACGCCGGCGTAGACTAAAGGCAACATAACATTGCGTAAAACAGTTGATCTTGCGAGCAAATTAAATGATTGGAAGACAAAACCGATTTTCTTATTCCTGATATCGGCTAATTCATCATCAGAAAAATCTGAAACATTTTTCCCATCAAGCAAATAACTGCCGCTCGTTGGCGTATCGAGCGCGCCCAAGATATGCATGAGAGTCGATTTGCCCGACCCAGATGGTCCAATAATGGCCACAAACTCTCCATCATCAATTTTAAAAGACAACCCCTTGAGAACCGTCGCCTCGCCCGCGCCGCTCGAATAAGTTTTAGCTATATTTTTACATTCAATCATAGAATATTTTTTCTTTCAAAACTATCTGCCTTGCGGCCCTCCTCCCATATCAAATAAGGATTTAGACGATGGGCTGGTTCCGCTAGTTGACGAGCTAGACGAACTAGATGAAGTGACGGTTCTCACGATTATCTCGTCACCTTCATTAAGGCCTGAAGTAATTTCAGTTGAAGTGTCGTTGGCGATGCCAATCTCCACCTGCTTAGTCTTGGGGGCTTTTTGAAGAGTGGTACTGCTCGTCCCCGACGTATCGGACGACACCTCTTCATCCGGCATTTCAACATAACTGATATTATTAGAAAATTTAATGGCGGAGCTCGCAACCGTAATGACATTCTGTTTCATATCAGTGATAATCGAAGAGGAAACGCTCATACCGGGTTTCACTCGTTCGTCTTGCGTGTCAAAAATTATTTTAACAGTATAAGTAACCACGCCCTGGGAAACGGTTCCGAGCGTATCAATTTCCGCCACTTCACCGCTGATAGTCAAACCTTCAACGGCATCAAAAGTCAGGGTAACTTTTTGTCCAACTTTGACTTTGGCCGCGTCAACTTCATTTAAAGAAATTTCCGCTATGCGTTGTTTGGTTATTAAAGTCGCTATAGCCGCGCCCGAAGACACATCATCGCCCTTTTTAATATCAATAGCGGCAATAATGCCGTTAAAAGGAGCTTTGATAGTATAATCAGCTAGTGTTTCGCGCGCATCTACAAGAGAATTCTCGCGTTGCTTTACCGCAAGCTCTTGCGTTTGAATATCAAATTCATCTGCGTCCGCTTTGAGATTAGCGAGAGATAATTCCTTTTCTTTAACCGAGGCCTCGGACGCCGCCAAATCCAGAGGATTATTTTGTTCCATTTCGGTTAAATCTCTTTTCGCATTAATCAAAGCATCTTGATAATTTTTGATCGCGCCCTCGGCCGCGAGTAAACTCGAAATATGCCCGTTAGTTTGGCCGATATAGGTGCTAAGCGACGACTGGTAGGTCGTAACTTTGGCCAGAGTCGACCAATGATGATCGGAGCGGCTGTCCACCCAAGCATCAAACAAATTGCTTTGGCTTTTTGCAGCTTGAGCAATGGCGGTGGTGGTATCTTCGGTTTCTTTTAATAAAGAATCAATTACCGCTTCGTCGGAATATCTGGTTGCCGTTTTATAATCTTCAAAATTAGCGTCATATTTAGCGCGAGCGATTTTGTAGTCGCTTTGCGCCGTCGCGAGCAGCGCCTGAATTTTGTCCCGATCGTCAAGATGTGTGGAATTAATAATCGCAGCGCTATTGTCCTGACTGGAACCGAGCGTGACTTCGCTCGCGCCGATTTCATAGCTATAAAGAATATCATTGAGTTTGGACATCACCGTGGGCAAATCCAAAAAAGTATCGGAGATAGTGTTAAATGAATCGCCATAGGCGGTAGTAATATCTTCTCCCGCTTTTTCTTCGGCTTCCTCGGCTTTTAGATAATCAGTCGCTTGGGATAATTTGAGTTTTTCCAAACTATTCTTCGCGCTCGCGAGCGAATTCTCCGATTGCATTATTTCGTATGCCGTAGCCGGCAATTTTATTTTTTCGAGCGACAATTTGGCGCTATCAAGACTCGCCTGAGCGTCACGCACCGTCTTATATGCTTCTTTGGCGTTCAATTGCGCAATAATTTCATTAGCTTTGACTTCCTGGCCGTTTTTCACATTGACCGTAAGCGCGGCGCCGGACACTTTTGATGTGATATCGACTTGATCTAAAACCGTAATTTGACCGCTGCCGGAAACCGAAGTGATGATTGTACCCCTTTCTACGGCAGCCAAAACATATTTAGTCGCGACTGTGCTACTGCCAAAAGATTTCACGGCGAAATAACCGCCCAAAAATAATACAATAATCATAACCACGGCGGTAATTTTTCTTTTCCGGATAAATTTAATAATCTTCTTGATCATATTCATCATAAAATATATTAAATGCCCCTTCCGTTAATCGGAGGCATCGGCGGCAAAAGCCTGATTAACTTTGCCTCGATTTGGCCTTGCGCGTTCGGCTCGCCGATGACGACAACATATTCGTCTATTTTCAAATCCGTTGATTTCAGTTTGTCCGTCGGACCACTGATCGTCGTGTCTTCTTTAAGTAAAATAACTTTTTCCACGTCGTTTCGTCCCTTAATAACCAAAGTCGAGCCGTCAATTTTTATGATTTGCCCGGTAGTGCCATTGGCGTCGATAAAATCCCGATCGCCGAAACCTTTCATGAACCCCTCTCTCGGCCCGCCAAAATTCTGATGATAATTATCGCTCCAGCGGCAAGAAAAATCCGCCTTCCTCACGCCGACCATTGTGCCAGCCTTGAAAACTAAAAGCAGAATAATAAATGCGCCAATGCCGCAAATGATTCCTAGGAATATTTTTGACTGTCCTCCCGAGGCGGATCCGCCTGCGGTGGAAAAAATTTTATTCAGATCCATAGATTTGCATTCTCCGAAGCCCTCCGAATTATTTCTGAGGACGAAGGATAAATTAACTTATTAATTTAGTTGAATTAAAAAATAATTTAATATTATTTGCCAAAAGCTTGAGTAATTCCATAAGCAACAAAACTGAACCCAAGAATACTGTGAGGCTCACTACGGGCAAAGTCTCAAGCAAAGTCAAACCGAAATTACGCCAATACAAAACCACGCTCGAAAAATCCGAAAAAAGCAGAGAGAAGAATTGAAAGAAACCCGATTCCGCGAAACCGGCTCGCGCCATTTGCAGCGTAAAAATAAAAGCAACAATTGAAAAAACCGTGCCAACCGAAAAAAAAGCGATTCTTCGTTTGATGCTCCGCAATCGGCGTTCATTTTGAATTCTTTGAATTATTTTACCAAATAGCCCGCCCGAAAGTTCCGGGTCTGTCAAATGGCTAAATAATTTTTCGTAATCTTCGCGCATAATATTTATTTAAAGACTAAAGTTCATTTATCCGGGAAACCCGCGAAAGCTCCCCCCGCAAACGAGTATCTTTTAAAATACAAATGAGAGGGGGGATGACTTTGGGGCGAGGTGCTGAAAAAGCAAAAAAGACCTCTATATAACTTATACGGATGAGGTCTTGTTTCGGGTGCGTCTTATTCGATAATTTTCCTTAATTCTACAAGCGCCCGGCGATGGCGGCTTTTTGTGGTATTTACTGATTCGCCCAATATTTCGGCAATTTCAGCCAAATCAAGCTCGTCATGATAGTGTAAATAAATAACTTCCCGACATGCAGATGACAATTTTTCCATGGCTTGATTCAACTCTTCAGCCAAATTCTCGCGATCAAATAATTCCGGCGCGAGCGGCGCCAAATCCGCCAAATTGTCAGCAATACTATTATCCCCTTCCTCGTTTTCAAACTTCGACAATGGGATATTTTTTTTCTTCCGCAAATAATCAATGCTTGCGTTCTTAGCGATACTGTAAAGCCAAGTTTTAAAATTTCTTTTTTGATCAAACTTTTTAAAACTTTTCCAAACCTTAAAAAAAACCTCCTGCGTCACGTCTTCAGCATCCGCTGGATTGCCGATATAACGATAAACAAAACCATAAATCGATTTCAAATATTTCTGAATCAAAATCTCAAGCGATTCGAGATCGCCGGCCAAATATTGGCTAATCAATTTTTTATCGCCTTCTTCAAACGTTGCCATAATATTTCATGCTACAACAAATTTGAGAAAAAATCAATAATCGGCTGATTCGTTTTTAAAATTAAAAAATTAAAATCGCCTTGATGGCGATTTTAATTACAAACCGATATGTCTCAGTTGAGAGTGTTTTTTTTGAAAAATAAAAAATTTTACAATCTATTTACTTTTTCTTCCAATAAGTTAATATCTCTCATGAGGCGCTTAACGCTTTTAAAATATAATGATTTAATTTTTCTTGAAGTTTCTGATCTTTGATATTATCTCGATATTTTAAATAATTTTTATAATATGGCCTGACTTCCGTCGTTAATAAGCGTGGTTTTAATGATTTTTTTGTAGTTTGGTGTAATTTCTTGAACCATCTTGCCATTTGTACTATAAAATCATTAGTGGGATTATTTTCAGATGGATGCTTTCCCTCGATAAATTCTTCAACAAAATAATTATTAGAAATAATTTTATGTGAAGCGTCAAAAAATATTACTTTTGGCCATAATCCTGATTTTGCTATTTTCAAAAATTCAAATTCTTTCTTCAGATTTTTGAATTGCTGATTATCTTCAACTCTTATAGCATACTTATTTTTAGTGGTTTCCAAAAGATAATTAGAATTATGATTCCCTTTAGCCAGAAATGAGAATCTAATTAGATTCTCATTTAATTTCTTACAAATTTGTTCAACTTGATGTTTATTTAATTTTTCTTTGTTCATAAACCTATTTAACATAGTGAAATTTTTTGCCGCTTATATTTTCCAGAAGTTCAACGGTCGCCAAGACAGACGGATTGTCCGTCGGCAATAAAACAAGCCGATTACTTAATTGATCAAGCAGCGGAATTAAAAACTCATCGCCCCAAGATGGGGAAAAGGTAATAACGTCGTCAAAATCTATTTCCAGATTTTCATTGCCGCCGAGTTCTCCAAGTGTCGATTGAAAAGCGGCTAGCGCTTCTTTGCCCGCCTGTCGGGAAACCAAGGTTGTTCCAAATTTTTTTAGTTCTATTTTCATATAATTATACTAAATACTTAAATCTTAAATTAAAATCTAATAATTGCCAAACAGCCGCGAATATTTTCTCGAGCGCGCGTAATTCCAATGTCAGACTGCCCCTCCTCTAGTCGTAGCTCACCATCGCCGCTATTGAAAAACAATCTCATTGAATTATCGGTGATGACTTTGCGGACAAATTTTAATCCGTTGCCGCGCTTTTCAGGATCGCGCCCGGAAATGATTTCAGTAAAAGCCATCTCTAGCGCGTCAAGATGATTTTTGAGTTCGGGCCGGACGCGACTAAGCGTCCCCAAAACTCCCAACCCTCGGTCGGCCAAGACCACCAGCCGCTTATAAAGATCATAGCCAAAAAATATTCCCGGCGCATCAGGCCATTTACCTAAATTATGATCAAAAGAATTATTTCCAATCTCTCCCGCCACCGCCACGATAAGAGAAACTAATCTAGAAAACTGCGGCAACTGAAGCAAGTCGTTCTGCAATTTGATAAGCCTGGCTTGAAAAACCGCACTATTAGAGCAATAAAATTCGGCTGGCAGTTCTTGGCCTTTTCTCGTCCATTCACAGGCAAGCCCAATAAGATCGCTCGCAAAAACTTCTAAATCTTTTTTGGCATAATACCGATGAACACCGCCAGCTTTTCTAATCGCGACTAACTTTTCGCTCTTATCCCAGCGGCGCAAGGTGTCAATAGAAACCTCTAAAAATTTAGCGGCTTCGCTTATACTTAATAACTTTTCTTCCATATTAACTTCAGTATAGCATAGTTTATAAAACTAGGCAAGTCTTAGATAAAACTATGCAAAATTATATCAAACTAGGGAAAAATAAGTTAAAACTATTTAACAAAGTCCAGACCATGCTCAACGGAAACTTTATACCGAAGACGGAAAGCAAGGAATTCGCCTTCACTAAGCTTATCAGGTGCGGCTACTGCGGATCAGGCATATCAGCCGATGAAAAATTCAAAAAACTCAAAGATGGTGGCACGAATCGCCACGTCTATTACTTTTGCACTAAAGCTAGAAATATCGATTGCAGCAATTCCCCTATCAATGAGCCAAGTCTGATTAATGAACTAGCTGAGTTGATGGACAAAGTAAATTTGGACGAACTTGAAGTGCGAGACCGAATTGAAAATGAGATCGCGAGATTTAATAAGTTCAGAGCCGGCGTGCTGGGCTACAAGCAAGAAAAGAAAGCGATTGATATAGATGTGAGGAATTATGCCAAATACTTACTCAAAGAAGGAACCATTATGGAGAAACGAGAATTATTATCATGTCTTCAGAGTAAGTTATTCTTGAAAGATAGAAAGATTACACTGGAGTAAAAAAATCGCCGAGAAGATCGGCGATTTAGTGATGTGAATATAATTTTTAATTTTACGGGTTAGTTTTTTAAGTAACTAATCGCCAATCAATCTTATATAGGTATGTTGTTCGATTTGCTTCATAAATTCAATTATATCTTTTATTTCCGATTCTAGACTCTTGTTTAGCCTAGCAAGTTCTTCTAACTCATTTATAACGTGAGGAACCTGATAAAGATTGAACATTGTCAAACCATAAGGATCAATACTCCAAAGCCATGGAAATTTTTCTTTGCTATCGTTTGGTAATTCCTTAATAATTTCAGCTAAATTAATTTCTATTTTTCTTATCAATCCCCCGCCCTCTCCCTCCAATCGAATTCCGATGTGTTGCATATTGTTTTTAAATTAAATAATTATTTTCATGGAAATGTAGTAACTAAATCTCCTAACTTATTAGTTACAACTGTATAAATCGAAGTAAAAGATTGGGAATTTCGATCCCAACCAATTGCCTTACCAGCATCAATAGTCCTAATAAAATTTCCATTACTTTGTAAGGTCGTTGCCGCATTTTTAGCCTGCTCAAGCAAATTTGGTATATCTTTAAAATTCATAAAGAAACTCTTATTTTCTTGTAGAGTTATAGAACTATCCAAGGAATGGTACTTCTGAATGTGCAACATCCCTTTTGAAGTTATATTTATTATAGAATTTGCAGCTTTCTGAATTTTATCTTCCTGAGTTGCAGCCACTGTACCTCCGGCAGTCGTTACGGTCGCAGCTGCACCGCCGCACAATATTCCACAAGTAATACTTCCGCCAGCTGCTACAACGCCTCCAGCTACAAGCGCTCCTCCGACTACGCCCATTACCGCTCCAGTCTGGTATGGATGATCCATAGCATATCGAGCAACAGAGTTATTGTCATACAAATTATTAGCCCAATTACCAAGTTTAATCGTATTTCTTTCACTAATAATATATTCCACCCATTCACCATTAGAATCAATAGCTATCAGCGGATTATTCTTCACATAGCTATAGCTGTTTAAATTTTGCGGATCAGATAAATATTGCTGTAATTCTTGGTCGGTAATCTGCTTTATCTTATTTTTATCCCCCACCGCCAAATACGCCGGATCCTCACTCACAAACCTGCCAATTTTCCCATTGTAATATCTCGCCCCGTAATAGTACAAATTCGTTTCCTCATCCAATTCCTTGCCAGTATATTTGTGGTTAGCTTCGTAGCTAGAAGTCTTCTCATCCAACCTCACCGAACCAAAAGGATAATAATCCAAGGATTCAACAATCTGTCCGGTTGTATTGGTTTCGATCGAGGAACTGCCGAGTTGATCAGAATGGTTGTAATAGATAGTACCATTTTTAATCGTGGCAATATTCGTATCGCCAAGATAGATGCGATCGCGGAAAATACCATTTTCTTTCTCGGTATATTGATTGGGATAATATGTTTTAATGGTTGAGCTAGCAGCGACTGCCTTTAAAATCCTCTGACCATTTTCATCGTAGGTATAATTCACTGACTTGCCTGTTTTAATCGATCTCAAAAGCTGATTCTTGTAATTCCAGGAATAATTAAAAATACTATCCGAAATTAGATTGCCTGAATTGTCATAGCCAAAAACTTGCGCGCCAGCTTTAGTCACCGCATCAGGGTTGGCGTAAGTCGCGGCCCAAGTGAGAGAGCTGCTGCCATCATAAATATATTTACCCACGTCAGATTTGTTTAAGATATTACCAAGAGCGTCGTAGGAATATGATTTCACTATCAAAATTAAATATATTTTTCTGCTTCATTAAACGCCCATAAGGCCTTACCTTTTAAAAGTTGCCGCGAAACTTCTATTGCCTTATATGACTCAGCCAAGGTTTCAAATATATCTATAATTATAAGATCTGTGGTATCTTTATCGTTTTTTTGTTCATTAAATTGTTCATTAAGGAATAAATAAAATTTTTGAATTACTTTATCATTGATTGGATAATTTTCAACTCTTTCTTTTAAAAATCGGCCAAAAACACCCAACAACATTTTTTTTTCACTAACATCTGTAATATCAAACACGTTATAGTCCCCGTATTGCTTAAATTCTGGTATCAGCTTAACTATTTCATCAATAATATTATCTAAAGTTATTTTCATTTAATAGCACCTCCCTTCAAAGCATCTTTAATACTATCTGCCAACCATTCAGCTTTTTGTCTGTCATTATTAGACAAACTATTTTTCAATAATTTGTTTAAACCATTAGAAATTTCTTTAATTTTTATTGCATGATCAGTTCCACCAACTAATTCACCAGTTTTTGCTGTATACTTAAATGCATCTATAGCTCCACCATCACCAATAATATTTCCAGATTTATGTTGTTTAAAAAGATCCTTTATATAATTAATCAATTTGGGATTCTCAACTCCTTGCAATAAATTATCTCTTCTAGTTCCTAATAATTTCGATGCCGATGCTCCAACGCCTTTTGTTAATTTTTCTGCATCACCTGCCTTATCAGCAACTCTTGCAACTCTCGCCACAGCGCCCAATCCGACTACGCCGGGGATAGCCGCGCTTCCAACATCTAGACCCAGACTAGCTGCTTCGCCTTTTGTGTCTCCTCCAGTAAAAATAGATTGCCCTAATTTGTATAAATCATATCCAATAAATCCCGCATCTACAACAATATCAAACCACTTTCCTTTTTCATCGACATATTTTAGCGGATTATTAATCGTATATGAATACGAATTAAGGTTTTGGGAATTTTGGAGATATTTATCTAATCTTAATCCTGTTTCTTCTTCAAGTCTTTTATTATCCCCCACCGCCAAATACGCCGGATCCTCGCTCACAAACCTTCCAATCTTTCCATTGTAGTATCTCGCTCCATAATAATACAAATTCGTTTCCTCATCCAATTCCTTACTGGTATATTTATGATTATCCTCATAACTTGAAGTCTTCTCATCCAATCTCACTGATCCAAAGGGATAATAATCCAAGGACTCAACAATCTGCCCGGCTGCGTTGGTTTCAATTGAGGAACTGCCGAGCTGATCAGCGTGGTTGAATATAGTACTATTTATACTGTTAATAGCGAAGACAGAAGAAAAAGGAGAAAATAAAAATAATAAAAACAGTAATAGAGCTACTGCTTTTATGAAAAAGGTTTTAGTGGGCAGAATCATTTTACAACAGTTAACGATATTCTTCGGGAATATTTTTAAGTTGCTCTTCTAGAGACCAATTTTCGGTTTTATATTCTGGGTCATGCCACTTAGCTCCTGATTCTATCCATTTTTTACGCCAACTTTTAACACCTTCTAATGTTGCGTCGCCATACCCAAATTCAACTCCGCAACAAAAACAAAAATCATAGGTTGGCGATTCTCCATCTTCTCCCCATGGAAAATACTCTTCTGAATATAATCCACATACTCTACAAATTTTTAATTTATTTTTTGAGTTGTTCATAATAATATTCTAAATTAGTTTTATAACCATGTATAGATGGATCCGGTTTGAACATTGTTTTAGGAACTTCATTTTTATCCATTATACCTAATATGTTATTTTTTACATCATAGATTAGCTTATCACCATTTTTCCTAAAACCACTTAACACATCTGCGGAATAATTTTTAAAGAAATTATAGGTGCCTTCAACATATTCTTTAGCGTTTCTAAACTGAGAAAAATCACTTTTATGATTATTCCAATGCTCGAAAGCATTTTTAATTGAATCCCCATACCGCCCTAAACTCCATATTGGTTTGGAAGCATCCCTAACCGAATCTCCAATTTTAACTATTTTCCCTGCTGGTGGTATTTCACCCGCGGTAACTACTCCGATTGCCGCCATGCCATAATTATTATTTTGCGCGTCTTGTCCGGCTTGCACTAAGCTATACTGTCCGATAGGGGTAGTAAGAGACTGAAAGAAGGAATTAATTTGTGGGGTATATATTGCAAAGGTTATAAATACTACAGCTGCTACTGCTTGCAGAAAATTCCCATCGGGATCGCGGTATAATAATGGGTTATTTCTTGCGTATATATAATAATTCAATAATTGTGGATCAAGTAATAACTGTCGTAATTCAAGTTTAGTCAACTCTCTAAGTTTGGTACTATCCCCTATCGCAAGAGATGTTGGATCTTGTGATATAAACCTGCCAATCTTCCCATTGTAATATCTCGCTCCATAATAATACAAATTCGTTTCCTCATCTAATTCCTTACCCGTATACTTATGGTTATCCTCATAACCTGAAGTCTTCTCATCCAATCTCACTGATCCAAAGGGATAATAATCCAAAGATTCGACGATCTGCCCGGTCGCGTTGGTTTCAATTATGAAACTTTTCTAGTCTATCTATTAATAATTTTACATCTTCTCTATCAATATTATCATACAAAGCCTCTAAATCTATATTCTCGAAATAAAGCAATTCCAGGGCGTTAATAATAATTCCTAAATCATTTAGATCGATCTCTCGATTATTTTTTTCCAATTTATCATCAACATTTTTATACTCTAGAGAAGAGTATAATATTTTAATTTTATCTGGCCTATATGGATAACCCCAAGCATCGATTAGGCTTCTTCTAATAATATAACTTTCATCTTTTGACAATCCCTTAATATAATCATCTTTCAATTCAATCATTTTAATACACCCCCTCTCTCAATATCCTTTTTTATTGATTCATCTAAATAATTTATGCCTTTATCTGGCTGAAATATTGTTGGTTGTTTTGGATTATCAATAAATAAATCATTGGTTTTTGAGTTATAGTAATATGTTTTAGAAACTTTTCCGCCAATTTCAATTTTTATATCCGCATTAACTCTAGTTTGTTTTACTAAATCTTCGAGTTGAGATTTTGATAAATTAGGATAATGTTTTTGAGCATGTTCAACTGCTCTTAAATCATTATTTTTATTAAATTTAGTCTTCGACATCAGCATTTCCCCCGTCGACATCGTCGCGCCAGCTACTCCAGCCTCAATCCCCATCACCCCAACCGCTAAATCATTCATATCATTGCCGGTTTTGTAATCGCCTTTTGAATATGAATAAACTGATCCGCCCATTAATGGTGCGCTAATAGCCAGAGTTGCGGCTGCAGAAAAAGTAACCACGGCCGGCACCCACACTGGCGCATAAACCGCGACATAAACAGCAATTGGAATTAAAAAAGCAAAATTACCAGTCTTGTCTATATAGATTAATGGATTGTTCGTGGCGTACGAATAACTATTTTGCGCCTGAGGATTTGAAAGATAGGTTTTTAAATCCAAACCAGTCTTGCTCTTTAATTGGCCTGCATTTCCTACCGCCGAATACGCCGGATCAACACTCACAAACCTGCCAATCTTCCCATTGTAATACCTCGCCCCGTAATAATACAAATTCGTCTCTTCATCCAATTCCTTGCCCGTGTATTTGTGGTTATCTTCGTAAGTTGAAGTCTTCTCGTCTAATCTCACTGATCCAAAAGGATAATAATCCAAAGATTCGACAATCTGTCCGGCTGCGTTGGTTTCAATTGAGGAACTGCCAAGCTGATCGGAATGGCTGTAATAGATGACATTGTTTTTAATCGTGGCAATATTTGTATCGCCAAGATAGATTCGATCGCGGGAAATACCATTTTCTTTTTCGGTATATTGATTGGGATAATACGTTTTAATAGTTGAACCAACAGTGACTGATTTTAAAATCCTCTGACCATTTTCATCATAAGCGTAGCTCACTGCCTTACCTATTTTATTTGAACTCAAAAGCTCGTTCTTGTAATTCCAAGAGTAATTAAAGATACCATCTGAAATTAGATTGCCCGAATTGTCATAGCCAAAGACTTGCGCGCCAGCTTTAGTCACTGCATCAGGATTGGTATAAGTTGCAGCCCAAGTCGCCGAGCTGCTGCCGTCATAAACATATTTACCCACGTCGGACTTGTTTAAAATATTACCCAAAGCATCGTAACTGTAGGCTTGCGTGTAGTTTTTGCCGTTCGCCGCAAAGGTGATAGTCGCCTTAGTCAAACGATAAAGATCATCGTAAGTATAATCTGCTTCTTTGGCGAGATTCCCGGCCGACTTGTCGGAGATATGCGTGACATTGCCGACAGCGTCATAAGTATAGGTAAGATCTTGAATTTTTACGCTGTTTGCTCCAGTAGATTTGTTAATGAGTCGATACATCTGATTGCGGTCATAAATATTCGTGGTAATGGCGCCATTCCCCATTTCAATCCTCTTGATTTGGCCATTGACCTCATAATCAACTGACTTCAAAATATCAACGTTGGTAACCGGGTTCGCAATCTTTTCAATCTGGCCGGCATTATTCAAAACATATTTGATTTGGGAATTATCGGGATATTTGATTGAAACTAGATTATTTAAGCTGTCGTAGGAATAGGTTGTGGTGAAAGTCTGGCCGTAGCTTAAAGGACTGGACACGGACTTATCAGTCTTGAAGACTTCTTTTAACTTTCGGCCGGCGATGTCATAGGTATAGTTCTTTTCATAGGTGGAGTTTGAAGCCTTAGTTAATCGCCCGATGCCATTAATACCGGCATCATAAACATAGGTCAGTTGTCTAGTTAAAGTATTATCCGCGTTCACAATATTCTCTGAAGTCAGCCGATCGAGAACATCGTAAGTGTATCTGACTTTGAGACCGCGAGGATCAATTGTCTGTGTTAGATTATTATTCTTGTCGTAGCTCTTAGTTCCGACGCCGAAAGTCAGATCCGCTGGATTGTGCAGATCCTCTTCTCTGGTTTTCCGACCGAGGAGATCGTAAGAGAACTTGCGGATATTGCCTCGGGCATCAGTAATCTTAGTGAGATAGTTTAATTGGTTGTAAATATATGCTGTGTTTTTCGCCACGCCAGCCAAGAATTCCGTCACTTTGATGAGATTGTTTCTCGCATCGAAGTAGAAAATCTTTTGTTTGGCATTGGGATCAGTGATCGTCTTATTCCACTGATCATAACTAAAGCTTGTGCTGCCTAAACTATTTGATATTTTGGTCACGCGTCCGAGCGCATCATAAGCATAAGTATTATTAGGGTCATTTTGATCAATTGATTCAAAATCAAGCGTTAAAGAAAACTCGGGCAGGAATTCTTTAGCTAAAAATCCACGCTCATTGTAGCTTAGATTGTTGGCGACAAAGAGTCCATTCTCGGCTTTGGCTTTAGTTTGAATCGTTCGACCCAGACCGTCAACATATGTTTTCTTGGTGATTTCAATCAACTGACCGTTGTTGTCATTTTGATTAGGGTAAAATTTTTCCGTAACGCTCGTAGGAAAATTAATATCATTGTATTCATATCTTTTGGTTTCAATCAATTGGGCAGTATTGCTTGGATTGGTGATTAATTCTTTAACCGGCCGATTGAGAGCATCATAGACTTTTTGAGTTTTAAAATTGTTGGGATCAATTATCTCTATTGGTTCGCCCGTGAAGTAATCGTAAGTAGAAGTTGTGATTTGATTTTTAGGGTTCACGATTTGGGCGGGATAGAGATTGTAGGCATCGTAGCTAACGCTCGTTTTAAACCCGCGCGGATTGGTAGAGCTTATGGGCAAGCCAAAGCTATTATACTCAGTCCGGCTGTAGGTAAAATCAGCATTGGGATTAATTAATTTCTTTTCGAGAGTTAAATTGCCTTTTTCTACAAGACCCCAATTCAAGGTGTCATAATAATACTCGCTTTGGCCAAGGACATTACCGCCTTGGCCGTAGCTCGTCTGTCTTTTGGGCAGAGTGAGAATATTTTTGTTTGAGTTTAAGGCGTATTCGATGTTAGTGCTGATTTTGTCCGTGCCCGTATCAGCGAAACTGCCATCATCATTGGCCGCTACCTCGCCATATTGAGCTTCGCTCGTAACATTGCCGTTCGCGTCGTCATAGACTGTAAGCGAAGCCTTATCTCTATGATCAGCGTTGCCATCATAGGCCATTTCAATGGTTTGGGTTTGTTTTACAAAATCTCGGAAGCCGGGCAAGGCGGCGTCTTCCCATTTGTTAATATTAACTTGATACAATTTATCTAAAGCATCATATAATTCTTGGCGATAGACTTTATTGACTTTGGAAATATGATCGCTCGTTTCGCCTTTGGCGGTGTCGCTACTATTGCCTTGATAATAATAGCTGATAGTCTTATTGCCGTCGCTGTCAGTCTCTGTGATAGTATGGAAACCCGTGAATTGTCGATCTAAATAGCCTAGAGAATAATATTCGCCCCCGGCATATTCATAGTTTAGAATAGAGAGATTATTAAAACCATCATTAGTTTCGATTTTCTTTACGGTTTGTAAATTAAAAGGCAGTTTGGGATTTAGGATATTACTTGAGGCATCGAAATAATTAGCCGAACTCTGATAGTTGATTTTAGTTTTAGCGCCCAGGCGGTCATCAACTTCATTCATTAGATCCGGGACAATGCCTTGGTGAAGATAGACTTCGTTGCGGCCCTGGTAGCTGTTGGAGTACAAGACATCAAAAAGACCATCGCCGTTGATATCTTCAATCGCGGCGCCGTAGTTAATGCCATTTTGCGTGAGATAATTAACGGGAATTATCCAGGCCGGATCAAGAGTCCAGCCCAAGCCGGTATTAATGTAGACGCCATTGTATTGCAGATCGCTTGAAGCGTCTTTGCGCAGGAGATCAATGAGACCATCGCCATTCGCATCGGCAAACATCACGCCGGTATCATTGGCATTGCCGTTCGTAAATTTAAGCGGGATGGTCCAATTTGGGTCTTCGCTAAAACCATGGCCGGTATTGAGATAGACTTTGTTGGGTGAGGTATTTTTAGCCGAGAGAATATCAATTAGACCGTCGTTATTCACATCCGCTAATCTCGCGCCCAGGTCGGCTGAGGAACCGATGAAATATATCGGGATAATCCAGCTAAAATCTTTAAACCAGCCCGTGCCGGTATTGATATAGACTTCTTTCCTCTGCCAGTATTCATTGGCGAAGACGATATCAATCCGGCCGTCACCGTTCAGATCAGTTAATCGCGCGCCGTAATTAATGCCATTTTGAGTGAGATCAATCGGCAGATTCCAATTCGGATCTTTGGCCCAGCCAGAACCAGTATTAATGTAGACGCCGTTAAACTGCGTATCATTTGAAGCGTCCTTACGCAGGAGGTCAACTAAACCGTCGCCGTTCACGTCGGCGAACATCACGCCGTTGTCATTGGCGTTGGCGTTCGCAAATTTCACGGGAATGTACCAATTTGGATCTTCCTTAAAACCGTTGCCGGTGTTTAGATATACTTTATTGGGAAAGGAATAATATGCCAAGAGAACGTCGGGCAGGCTATCGCCGTTCACATCAATCATTCTTGAACCCGTATCATGAGAACTTGAAGTGCCAAAAGAGGCCGGCAAGCTGAGACTCGCGTCTTTCACCCATTGTTTGCTTGATGGCGCGTAGCTGAATTTTGTCTCAGGGAGAGTAATAACGTTGTTAGAACTGTCTTGGCCTGATTCAGTGATTGACTGAAGCACTAATCGATTTGTATTAGTGCCGGAAGAATAGGCCAAGCTGTATTTTTTCGACCATTGGCCATTAATTTTGACCACGATTTCTTTGATACGATAATTAGTTTCTGTTTTGAAGCCGGAGTTGTAGGAAACATTTTTGTCATTTCTAGCTTCGGACGTAAACTCTATTTCGAAAATTCCAGAGATAGCGCCATTGCCGGTGTAATATATCTTTTGCGGGTAGATCTGACCCGCATCTTTTATATATTCAAATTTAATCCAGTTGTCATTAAGATCTCGCATTTCTTCAAGCTGCCACTTATATATTCGATTGCTATCGACTGGATCATCTTGACGAGAATTGGCGGTGAGACCGAATTTGTATTGTGTACCCTTTTTGTCGGTCACGAGCCAGGAGTTGTCGTTCTGGAATTCATATTTTAAAAATTCGCCGTTATCAACTTTGGAACCGTAGAGGCCGTGGATATCATCGCTCAAACTGATTGATTTTAATTCACCGCTTAAAGAAGAAGTAAAATAGTTTTCGGTGTAGAGTTTGTCGCTGCCCAGTTTGTTTTGTCTTTCAATCGAGGGAATACTCACTGACCAGCCGTAACCGAAAATATTGTCATTGTTTTTGGTTTGGCTATTGTAGGTTAAACTTAAAACCGGCCCGAAAGAATTACGGCCGGCTGGAATTGAAATGGGATAATTGTAATTAAGAGCGCCGCTCATCTTGTCAGCTTCGATCTTGATTCCAGACTTAGTAGAATTTACATCTTGATCCGTCTGGCTAGGCGTTGGCGAAGCTGAGGCGGCGGCTTCGGGCGTGGCGCTCGCAGCGGGAGCGACGGCATTTTCATCAGTTGAGACGGCCACGGTTTCAGCTGTTGCCGTTATGGATTCAGTCGGGACGTTCGCGGTTTCCGCGGCGTAAATTACAGAAGGTAAAATTAACTCAAAAGAAAGAGAGAATATGAGGAGGAGAATTACTACTTGATTCAATTTTGGTTTCTTGACCATGAAATCAGGATTATTTGATGATATGTGTATTTTAATTCAAAATTGGATGCGACGCAAATATATGCGACGCGTCCTAGACACCTGACTTAGCATAGGATACCTGCGGGACTTCGACTCGAACGCGTCCCGGTCGCCCTAGAGCCGTTCGAGTCCAGGACACGCGAAGCATCATGGACTCGAACTTTTTGCCAAAAATAGTCGGGGCGTCTCGGTCACCTGACTTAGCATAGGATACCTGCGAGACTTCGACTCGAACGCGTCCTGGTCGCCCTAGAGCCGTTCGAGTCCATGACACGCGAAGCATCATGGACTCGAACTTTTTGCCAAAAATAGTCGGGGTGTCTCGGTCACCTGACTTAGCATAAGCCTACTGCCAGACCTGGATTCGAACCAGGATAGTCGCCTTCAAAGGGCGATGTCCTACCGTTAGACGATCTGGCAATACAAAACGAGATAACAGATATCAAATAATAGATAATAGTTTCTAACTTTCTATTATCTATTCGCTATCTAATATCTGTTATCTATTATCTGTTTACTAAACTTTCAAATACTTCCCTACCGCGAGAGCACTACTCACCACGCTCAAGACTATCGAGCCCAAAAGTTGCAGACCAAAAATTTTAAGAAAATTTTGGTTGTAATAGCTCACGACGTCAAAGCCGGTCCCGCCGAAAAAATTAATCAAATACGGCTGAATGACTCCCAAGAGCGGATAAACAACGGCAAAGGTGAGAAGGCAGGCAAAGATGGCGTAAAACATACCTTCCACAATAAATGGCAGGCGAACAAACCAGCTTGTAGCGCCCACGAGCCTCATGACGCCGATTTCTTCACGATGCGTATAAATCGCCACGCGGATGGTGTTAAAAATAATCAGTATGGCAATTAAAACAAATATTCCGCTCAAAATCAAGCCCCCGCGGCTCGTCTTGTTTTTAATGTTGGAAATTTTTTCAATTAACAATTTGTGATCGTCAAAATTTTTGTCTTGTACCAGATTATCAGGCAGAACATCCGGACTACTTAATTTGTCCATAATGGCGGCATAATCCTCAGTTTTGTAAGCCTTGATAATCAAAGAAGCGCCCAAGGGATTGTCCCCTATCTCATTTAGCGCGTCAAGAATCTTTGGCTCATCTTTATGAGTCTCTTTGAAATTCTTTAGAGCATCTTCCTTGGATACGTAATTAATTTCTTTTACCTGCGGCGCGAGAAGCAAAGCCGCTTTTACTTCATTGATTTTAGCTTCAGCTGCGTCCACTTTGAAAAAAACGGTCAAATCGACTTTGTCTTCCACGAAATTAATAGCTGTATCCGTCAGCTGATTAAAAACAATTAAAAAATTAATTAAAAATAAATTGAAAAATAAAACCGTGATCGTGATAATCGATAGCCAGATATTCCGCCAAAAATCTTGCCAGGCGAATTTGAAAATGCGAGAAGTTGTAGTTAGCATATTGGCGTAGGAAACGAAGGAAACGTAGTAACGAATTATCGCTGCGCTCGTTCATTTTATTTTAATTTCTTATTAAGAGATATTGCTTCGTCGCTACATTATCTATCCTTCGAGAGCCTCAGGATGACAATTCCGCTCTTCGCAATGACAGGCTTCTCTCCATTATCCATCTTTAGCTTAATGTTTAAATGAATTACAACACGTACTTCCCCTCTTCTTGGTCGCTCGAAATAGTCCCGCGATCGAGCGAAACAACCCGCTTGCGGAGAAAATTCACCACTTCGCGATTGTGCGTCACGAGCAGAATAGTCGTGCCGAGTTCGTTGATTTTTACCAGCAAATCAATAATGTCTTTAGTATTGATCGAATCAAGATTGCCCGTTGGCTCGTCGGCGACGAGAATCTTCGGCCGGTGAACCAAGGCTCGCGCGATGGCTGTCCTTTGAGTTTCTCCGCCCGAGATCTGATGCGGATAGCGTTCCATTTTATCTTTAAGGCCGACAATCTTCAAGACCTGCGGGACAACGCTATTGATAATGCTCGTGGGCGCGCCGCAAACTTCAAGCGCGAAAGAAACATTTTCAAAAACAGTCTTCTGGGGCAGTAGTTTGAAATCCTGAAAAACCACGCCAATCTGCCGACGCAGCACCGGCACTTCGGACTGCTTGATATTGGAAATATCCCAGCCACCGATAATAATCTTCCCTTTCTCCGGCTTTTCTTCGGCGATCAAAAGCTTCACTAAAGTAGTTTTGCCCGTGCCGCTCTGACCGACGAGCGAAACAAACTCTTTGGACTGAATGCTCAAATTAATATCCTTCACCGCCACCACATCCGGCGGATAAAGCTTGGTTACATTTTTGAAAATAATCATACCAAATTAAACTTAGTAGTTTTAGCTATAAATCTTTTTTAAATAAAACTAACTATAATAATAGATAAAACCTATTAATAATTTTCAATTTAAAATTTACAATTTTCAATAAATGTTTTAATTTTATAATTTTATAATTAACTAATTGAAAATTGATTGGAAATTAGAAATTAGAAATTTTCAACAACCGGCTCCACTTTCACCTTTACCACTCCCAATCTCTTATCGGCAATTTTCTTGAAAGCCGTAACGTCGAGATCAATTACCCGATCCGGGAAAATATTCCTTTCCGGACCCCAATCATTAATTCGGACAACCACTGATTTGCCATTAACCATATTAGTCACTTTAATCTTGGTCTTTTTCGGATAATCCGGCGACGCGGCACAATCGCAGTCTTTGTACTTGTACCAGCTGGCATAACCGCTCTCCTTTACTATTATATCACCTAAAACGGCAACACGGGCATAAGGCAAGTGTAATATCGATTTAACCATCTTATTTTTAACATCGCTTGAAGAGGGCAATGTCTGCCAGATACCTTTCGTTTTATTCCAGAAATAAATTTTCTTCAAATCATCGGAATAGTCGCCATATCCAATTTCTAAACTCAGCGGTTTTTTATTATTGAATAATGCTTTGTTTTTTATATCGAATTGATAAATTTCACTAATCAATCTTTTGTTCTTGGACAAGGGCATCTCCGCGCCGTCCACTTTGATTATCTCCACTGCCGAATCGCCCTTAATCGCTCCCGAGCCAATGCCTAATTTAAAGAGATCAAAGCTCGCGGTATAGCCTTTTTCCAGTGTTTTTTGATCCAGAACAATAAAAAAATTATTTTGCGCATTCTCTACTGCGTTGGAAATCAAGACGTCATCAGCCAAAACAGTTTGACTAATTAGCAAATTTAAGATTATAATGAAAAACAGAATAGACATTTTTTTGATTACTCTTCTCATAATAATTATAGATTAACCCTTCTCTAAAGCGGGTAACGGGAATCGAACCCGTGCCACAACCTTGGGAAGGTCGCGTACTACCACTATACGATACCCGCTCACTATACAATTGCGCAGAATTCTAATTGCCGACGTAGCTCAGCTAGCAGAGCAATGCTTTCGTAAAGCAGAGGTCGTGGGTGCAAATCCCACCGTCGGCTCCAATTTTTAATTTTATTCTTATAATCTTAACTGAATCAACTTGCCATACTTCGAGAACCTCAGTATGACAAGTTTTTTATTCGCCCGCATTCGCAAAGATTCGCATTATTAGCATTATATCATCTTATATATCTTCGCCTGGTCAGTTTTCTCTTTCAAGAATGTGCCCAGATCCATTATTTTTATTAAAATATGCCTGGCGCGCACCTGCTCTTCTTTCGAATTCGGATCGGTTTTCTTCTCTTCAACTTTTATAATATGGTAGCCGAATTGGGTTTTAATAAGACCGCTCGTTTCTCCGGGTTGAAGCGCGAAAGCGGTATCTTCAAATTCTTTTATCATCACTCCCCGGCCAAAAAGTCCCAAATCCCCGCCCTGAACCGCGCTACCCGGGTCATCGCTATATTCCTTGGCCAAATCTTCAAAAGATTTTTGGCCGTCTTGAACCAGCTTCAAAACTTCTTCAGCTTTGGTTTTCGCGCCGCGGTTTAATTCCTCGTCATTAGAAACCGCTACTTCTAATTTTTTCTGTACCAAAAACGGCTTCAAAACTTTTTCCTTAAACTGATCCGGACCCCACTGGTAAAGATCATTAAGAATTTTTTTGACATTGTCCAAACTGCCGGCTTCGGCAACCACTTTTTCAAATTCAGAATTCACTTCATCGTCGCTGACATTAATCTTATAATAATTCGCCGCTTCCGCGGTAATTTCGTCATTAATCATACGATCCAAAACATTAGTTTTTAATTCATCAGCGGGAGGGGTTTGTATTTTGCTGGCGCTTAACGCCGCCTGCTGTTTGTAATAATAATTCAAAGTTTTTAAATCCTCGTTGAAATTATTTAAGGAAAGAACTTTGAAATTAACCAGAGCGGCTGGATAGGGAAAAATTTTCGCCACGCCGTTGCTATATGGATTATCCCACTTAAATTTATAGATGCCTACGCCGCAAATAACTAAGACAAGAATAACAACCGCGGCCAAGCCAGCCAATATCCCCAAAATGAATTTTCCGGTCAATCCGGCTTTGGCGGTTTTAAGCCGCGAGAAAATATTTCCGTTTTTGGTTTTGATTATTTCTTTCATTGAACCGTCTTCTGTCTCAATATTTTTTTCTTCTTCTATCATAGTTATTTGTTCTGAGTTATTTAATTTTAAATAAATTTAATTATTTACAGATTTAAAAAAATAATTCCACCAGCTTCGAGCGTTTGGTTCTTCTTCCGCCAAATTAACTTTGTCTTTCCCCTGGTTATTTACCGCGTTATTTTCAGGAATGACAATCACTGATTCGCCGGGTTTGGCCAAACCAAGCTTGAGTCTGGCTTCCTCTTCGGCGAAAGAATTGGTATTGACAAAATCAATCAGCGAGTAAAGGTCTTTGTTCCTGCCTTCCAGCCTTTTCACCTCGTCTTCTAGCTTCGTAATATCGCCTTTCATCTCGTAGCTTTTAACCAAATTTTCCCCAATAGAAAAAAAAAGAGCAATAGAAAACACCGCAATAATTGCCAAAAAAACAGGAGTATAAAAAAATATTTTCAAGAATATTTTTGTCCCCTTCTTCATATTGTATATTATATCATTTTAGAAAAAAATTACAACGGGTACTACATGCGGACTTGACGCGGACTATTGGGCGGATTATTTAAGCATTTAATAATAACTATCCTGTATTAAATCAGAAAACTAACACCCCTTCTGCCATGCCCATTGGACGGACTAAAAGAGCGCGATATTCCCCCTTAGCAAAGGGGTCAGGGGGTTGTTCACCACAAAACTTTTTAAATTATATAATTGGGGAATCTATAATATTCAATATACTACTAATATATTTTTATTTGAATTCCCACCGCCTAGCCATAAATGGACTAGGCTGGTTTATCGAAACCCCATTAATGGGGTTTCCGTGCTATAGACCGGCCATTTATGGCTGGGCTATTGAATTGTTGTTATAATAAATTTTCATATTTAAGCGTGCACATCCCCCTTAGCAAAGGGGGAATCGGCGGTTCCCCTCCTGCCTGCCTGTCCGCCAAAGCGATAGCGTCGGTGGAAGGAGGGGGCAGGGGGAGGTGGGAGATTTTTTTTCTTAACAAAAGCAAGATTTAAACCAATATTAAAAACCAATTACTGCCAACCAAACTTCCTATAATTTTAATCTTTGATTTTTAAATTTTTATTTTCAATCTACCCTGCCTCAATATTTTCGGTCTCTCCCCTGTTACATCCACCACGGTCGAAGCCTTACCCCGCCCTGTTCGTCCACCATCGATAATCAAATCAACTTTATTATTAAACTGCTTAATAGCTTTCTCGGGCGAATTAATATTGCTCTCACCTGACAAATTGGCGCTGGTGCCGATCAGAGGCAAACCTAATTTCTTAATCAACGCCTGAACAATTTTATTTGACGATAATCTGATTGCTACCTTGTCGTCGCCGGCCGTAACCATCGCCGGGATTATTTTAGATTTTTCAAAAACCAAAGTTAATGGCCCCGGCCAATATTGCTTAATCATTTTTTGGGCCAAGGGCGTAATCTTTTGGA
>JAGVFQ010000010.1 GCA_020057505.1 Patescibacteria group bacterium
AGGTTTAAGAAAGAGTAAAAAAATTAACGACTAGCTCAATTGGTGAGCGCTCCGACTTTAAGTCGGAGAGGTCTCTGGTTCGATTCCAGAGTCGCCCACTTAGAAAATATTTTAATTATTAAAATAATTAAATTTATGTACAAAAACTTTTTCAAAATCGTTCTTGGCGGAATTGCAGGAAGCGCTCTGGGAATTTTATCTGGCTTTGTTTTAGCTATTGTAATTAATCTGCTTATTATTGCAACCTACAAAATTTTTGGTCCAGTTAGTCCTAATAATATGGTACCCACTGGCTTGGTAGCGTTTTTATCTATGGGTTTTGGCGCTGTCATCGGCGGCATCTGTGGAATTATTTTTGCCTTTAGAAAAATGAAAGATAAATAGAAAGATCATTTTAAATATATTAAATAAGCCGAGGTAGCTCAGTGGTAGAGCGAAGGACTGATTTTCGGTCCATTCCGAAGTAATTTGGAATTAAAAATTGGGTGAATTCGGGGAAACCCTATAATTTAATAGGGCAATCCCGAGCCAATCCCTGATGGGTATAAAGTATCGGGGCAGGTGTAGAGACTAGCAGGTGAGCCCCAACAATAATCCTGCAATAGCACCCAACCCCTTCAAAATAATTTGGAGGGTGAAGAGATAGTCCGATCCTTAAGGTAACTTAAGAAAATTAACAAGGAAAATCCTTGCGTCGCGAGTCCGATTCTCGCCCTCGGCATAATAATTTAAGATCGAAGATTTTTGATTGAAGAGTTATTAAAAAAATCATACCTACATATCTTCTCTTTACAATTTTTTCCGTTGCGACTTCTCTTGTCGGCACAATTTTGATCAAGCGCTGGATCATCACCCACGAGACTTATTTATTTTTGATCAGTCTCGTTTTTTATCTCGCCTCCAGCCTGACATGGATCTGGGCGCTAAAGTCGGAGAGACTCGTCATCGTCGAAGCGCTCTGGGGCACGTTAGTTTTGATTCTCACCGTCGCGCTGGGATTAATATTTTTTCAAGAGAAAATCAATTGGCAAGAAGGTATCGGTGTGATTCTCGCCATCATTGCTACCATTCTTTTAACAATCAAAATCTAACAGCGGGGTGTCGTATACCGGTAGTACGCCTGCTTTGGGAGCAGGTAGACAGGGTTCAATTCCCTGCACCCCGATTGATATTTAGATAATCAAAAATAATAAAGAAGCCTACATTGGCGGGTATCATATAATGGTTATTATGCGAGTTTTCCAAACTCAAAATGCGGGTTCGATTCCCGCTACCCGCTCAAAAATCAATCAAAAAATCTCCCACTGAGGAGATTTTTTGATTATTGAAAAAAATATACTAAAGTGTTAGGCTAAATTTAGTTTAAATGATTCTAAGTTTTTCTTTGACAACTTAAATTAAAAACTGAAGGAGGACACCATGAAGGTCCTTTTGATTTATCCCGAAGTTCAGAGTTCCGTAACCAACACGGCTACTTACTCTCTGCCTTTAGGGTTAGGAGCAATAGCCACTTACTGTCATCAAATTTTCGGCAACGAAATGGAGGTGAAGATTCTCGACGGTTCCATGATGGTCCACCACGAACAAGAGATGGTTCTTAAAGAATATCAACCGGACATAGTGGGTTTTTCTCCGACGATCGCCAGTATGGGCAATGCCTACTCACTCGCGAAACAGGCCAAGGAGGCCGGGGCGCTTGTAGTGTTTGGCGGCGTTAACGCCACCAACCTCTGGCACTTAATGCTCGCCAACCGTCCATTCATTGATGCAGTAATCCTGTTTGAAGGTGAAGAGGCGATGGTAGAGATTTTACGGCGGTGGCGGGCGGGATTTAATGGAGAAAAAATATTTAGCAACATCGCCAATGTCGCATATCGAACGCACGAAGCCATAGTCGGACCAAGCAAAATCCGCGTGTTCGCCAATCTAGATGAACTTCCGGATATCGACTATTCATTGTTCGATTTGCCTCACTATTTCGAACAAACGGAAGCGCGCGGATTCGGCCGAGCTATGTCATATTATGCCGGTAAAGGATGCACGAAGAGAAGTTGTTGCCGAGTGGTAAATGAATACGCTGCGGCTGACTATTCTCAACAAGTGCAAGCGATGAAAACTTGTTCTTTCTGTGGCCGCAACGAACTCGGCTTTCGTACTCTGTCAGCTGATCGCGAGACGGCGCTTCTTAGGCGACTGCACGACGAGCAAGGCGTTCATGGTTTCTTCAATATCCAAGATACTGTAAATCTGAATTGTGAGGACCCAATTGGCATTGAAGATAGTTGGTTTAGGGTATTCATCGGAGCAGAGAGTATCACGCCGCCAAACATCCAACGGCTCAAGCGCCGTTACGGCCAACATCTCATATTCCAAACCGGAATCGAATCGGCTGATCCGCGCATTCGACGCATGATGGGGAAAAAAGAAATTGACGAAGCCGACATTTTCACCAAGGTAGAATTACTGGCACGCGACAACATCCAACTTCACGCCAGCTTCATTTTTGGCGGGTGCGGCGAAACAATTACGTCAATGACGACTACCTCTCGAATGATACGTCGACTGGCTGACTATCCAAATGTCACGTGGATACTCATCTCGCCCCAAATCATTCTGCCAGGATCTCCCGACCACTACAAACTGCTGGAAAAGGAGGCAATGCAAGACAAATGGGGGAATAAAGACCTAATAGATATCACGGAGATCAACCAAGATTTTCTCCGCTTTTTCGCTCCGGAATTAACCAGGAGAAAAATTTTAGAAACAATCGGTTCGATATTCGCCGACATCCGCGCCAAAACGCCTGATCGGAGACTGGTACTCGATATCAAGGGCGTAGTGCCGGAAGAAGAAAAAACTATCGCACCACGACGTTACTACTGCGGTTAGATAGAGGAGTAAACTTTGCGCGCTTTCTTTGGAAGTGCGCTTTTTTTATAATCAATCTTGTTTATTGAATAATTACCTATAAAATGGTAGATTAAGGATGATAATAAGTAGTTAATATATTTATTAACTAAGTCACATCTATGACTAAAAAAACTATCACTCTTTACACCTTTTTAGTCGCCGTACCACTCACCGCCTTTCTCATTTGGCCATTTGGCAATATTTCATCTTGGTTTGCCGATTGGAATCTTTACGGAGTCTATAAAACTTTCTTCTCTTGGGTGGGAGACAAAGCCACTTTGGAAAAAATACCCCAACCTCTAATCGACAAATTGGATAAATACTATGACAACAATTTGAAAGACACGCGCTTTAGCTACACCGGCAAATTCAAGGATCTGGCTATGACTGATTGCTATAATGTTTATTTCGGCGATAAGAAGATGACTGACGCAATCAAAAATAATACTATGAACGAAACGCAGACTCGCTGGCTCTTACACGAATTGGCGCATACTGAACAGTGTTATAAAATCAACGGCCGAAAAAATTACGCCAAAATGTGGTTCAAACAGATGATATCAAGCATCAAACCGCCATATACTTCTGATTTGGTAAAAAAAATCCACGACAAAATGCCGATGGAAACGCAAGCTGAAAGCAAAAAAGAAGCTGTTTGGCAGGAATTAAAAAAATCTTCAGCCAAATAAAAAGTAACGTTTTGCTAATGCCGCTGTATACTTATATAAGTTGCAAAAAAATATTATTTTTTAAACAAAATTTTCATGGACAAAGATGCTAAAAAATTGAATTGCTGGGAGTATATGGATTGTTCTGATAAAAATTGCGTTGTATTTCAAAATAAATTCGGCCATGAATGTTGGCTATTAATGAAAACCAAAAACGAATGCCATGCGGCAAAAAAATATGGCGACTGCTTTAAATGTCCATTTTACTTATTGAATAACACTAAATAAAAATATACTCTAACTATTTCCCACGGCTTTTTCTGCTTCGGCGAGATCAATGCTCAGTAATTTGGATACGCCGTCATCGCCCATAGTAACGCCATAAAGCAAAATAGCTTTCTGCATCGTGGCGCGGTTATGAGTAATAGCGATAAATTGAGTCTTGTCGGAAAGGCGATCCAGAATTTCCGCGAAACGGATAGAGTTGGATTCATCAAGCGCCGCGTCCACTTCATCCAGGACGACAAAGGGCGAAGGGTTGTTGGAAATAATGGCACAAATAAGAGCGATTGAAGTAAGCGCGCGTTCACCTCCGGAAAGCATATTAATATTTTTAAGGCGTTTGCCTGGCGGCGTGGCATGGATCTCAATGCCGCTGTAATTTTCTTTTTCTCTTTCCCTCAAGCGCTTGCTGAAATTTTCCGCTTCTTTCAAAATACCGGCCTCCGGTTTTTGTTCCACCATCAGAATGCCGGCTTCAATACCTTCGTCGCCATCGCCATTCTCACCCTTCACTTCCGGGCTGATGGCAACTTTCACGAGACTGGCTTTGCCGCCGCTGAATAATATTTTGAAATACTGTTCGAATTCATAATTAATTTGTTTGAAGGCTTCGTTAAATTGTTTTTTAATCGCTTCATCTAATTGCTCAATCGCTTTCTCGAGAGACTTAATCGCTTCTTCCAGATCTTTGGCTTGGCTAGAGAGAAAGTCATAACGCGTTTTTGTTTCTTCATATTCTTTTATTGTTTCCGGGTCAATGCCGCCGATTAATTCCATCTGATGTTTTAATTGTTGAATTTTAGATATTGCTTCAAGCTCCGGCACTTCTTCGCCGCGTTCGTCGGACAAGGCTTCAATATTGCCGAGCTCGCGATTAATTTCATTTTCCAAATCTTCCTGTCTCGTCTCAAATCGCGCCAATTCAATATTAATTTCATTGTATTGCCTGGCCAATTCATTCACTTCCTGCTGTACTGATTGAAATTCGCGCTGCAAATCAAATAATTCCTTATTTTTCTTTTCTTCTTCTTGATTAAAATTGGCGATTTTATTTTGCACCTCTTTCAAAACATCAACTATCTTCGCCATTTCATTCAGAATCTCTACCAATTCCTTTTGCAAAGTCGGATCCTCATGAATTATTTTTTTAGCAGCCAAAGTCGGATTCTTCACCGCGCCGATAAAATCACGGAATTCTTTATTGAGAGCCGTGAATTGATCCTTAATTTTTTTCAAATCATCGGGAGAGACCACGCCGGACATCACCGCGACCAAATGATCCTGCCGTTCCAAAAATCTTTCCAGTTTATTAATAATATCAAAATTGGTAATCGGCCGGCTTTCTTCTATTTCAATCCGGCGCGACATTTCCAATTTGTTTTTCAAAATAATTTCCTTCTCGCGCAAACTGTTCTTTTGTTCATAAATTTTTTCGTATTCCGCCTGCAGCTGATTGAAGATTTCGGTTCTTTGCGTCTTTTTTTCCGCCACGGCCAAATTATTAACAATATTCCTGAGCGAATTTTCTTTGATTTCTTTATTTTTCTTTACTCCGTGTAATCTTAAAGTTTGGTTCTTGGTTTTTACTCCCAAATCTTCCCAGAGCCGGCCGTAATATTGCCTTTGGGCGGCTTTTAATTCTTTTTCCGCTTCTTCCCGCTTTTCCAGACGTTTCACCTGCCGGCCCAAAGAACGGACCCGCGGTTCTATTTCTTGAATCATCAAGTCGGTCTGGACCAGATTTTCGAGCGTTGCTTTGAATTTACTTAACGCTTGATCGCGCTTGATCCGATATTGCAGGACGCCGGCCGCTTCGTCAAAAAATTCTTTTCTTTCCTGAAGCGTGGCGGATAAAATTGAATCCACCATGCCTTGGCCGATCACGCAGTAAGTCCGCTGGGCGAGATTGGCCTTGGCGAGCAATAAAACAATGTCTTGCAGACGCGTCTTGGCCTTATTAATCAAATATTCACTCTCGCCATCGCGATAAAGCCGGCGGGTGATGACAACTTCCGGATAATCAATCGGAATAGCGCGATCATTATTATTAAAATACAGAGAAACTTCGGCCAGACCCAAACGCGATTTTTTGTCCGAACCGGAAAAAATCACATCTTCCGATTTTTTACCGCGCAGCATTTTAACGCTCTGTTCGCCCAAAACCCAGCGAATAGCATCGGCAATATTCGATTTGCCGGAGCCATTGGGCCCGACAATCGCGGTAATACCCTTACCTTTCTTGGAAGCATTGGGGAATTCTAAAACCGTCTTATTGGCAAAAGACTTAAAACCTTGGATATCTAATTTCTGTAAAAACATAATTATAATCCGAATGATCCGAATCCAATCCGAATTTACGAATATTGAATTTGATATTCGGAGTATTCGGATGTATTCGTAATTCGGATTGTATTTATAATAAAAGGAGGTAAATACCCCTACTCAAAGTATAAGATAATTTTCGTTTTCTTTCAATTGCAAATACGTGCCCCCCTGACAAAGGGGCTGGGGGATTAAGAGGGGGGAGATAATTTATTTCATCTTCAACATCTCTTCCCATTCTTCCGGAATTGAGACATTTAATTTATTTTTCAACACCCGGCAATATTCTTGCCATTTTTTCTTATCATTATCCGACCATTGTTCTGGATGCTCCATAAAATTCAAATAATAAGGATAAATTTCTTTGGGAATAATTTTTCTCTTCATTTGCTCTTCGGCCAGTTCTTTCCATGTAAATAAATAATGCAGATTAATTCCTTCTTTTTTGAGCCAGCGTTCTTCTCGCGCAAATTTGCGATCAGTATGAGCCAGAATCACCATAATATCGGATACGTTCAAGCCTGAATCCTTTAAATTTTCCGCGAAAGCTTGTTTCTTTTCGCCATAAGCGATCATATCATCTATTAGAATAACTTTTTGGCCTTTCTTGTAATCGCCTTCCACTAAATTAATCCCGGAAGTTTTGGTTTTATGCACGTAAATAAAAGGTTTATTCATTACTAAGGCTAGCCCCGCGCCCCAGGGGATTCCCGATATCTCTCCTGCGGCTATTAAATCAAAATTTATTTTTTCCGCTTCTTCTTTTAACGCCTCGAGCAGAATACGAAAAACAGCCGGATGCGACATCAATTTGCGGAAATCCAATTTTACCGGCACGAGTCCGACCGGCACGATGCGCGGCGCAAAGGTGACAAAACTTTTTACTTTAAAAATTTCATTAAATAATTTTGTTTTATTCATATAAACGAAATACAAATATGTACTAATAAATTATATTCGCATCAATTCGCACGCATTCGTATTATTCGTATCATATTTATTATAGCACTCTTGACTTTTTTCTTTAAATCGACTAAACTAACTGGGACAAATTAATAATCCATTTCAACTACCCCTAGTACGACGAGAAAAGAGGGGACTTTTGCGTTGTAAAACACTAATAAACACGAATGAAAACGAATAATCACGAATATGTATATTCACTATTCGTATTATTCGCATGTATTCGTAAATTCGTATCGCAATATTATGCAATTTAAATTAAAATCAAAATTTAAACCCGCTGGAGATCAGCCACAGGCGATAAAAAAACTGGTTCAAGGCTTAAGCCAGGATTATAAACATCAGACTTTGCTTGGTGTGACGGGTTCGGGCAAGACTTTCACTATGGCGAATATCATCGCCGAGGTTCAAAAACCGACGCTGGTTATCGCCCATAACAAAACTCTAGCCGCCCAGCTTTGCAACGAATACCGCGAATTTTTTCCCAAAAACGCGGTAGAATATTTTGTTTCTTATTATGACTATTACCAGCCTGAAGCTTATCTGCCAGTCACTGATACTTATATCGAAAAAGAAGCGATGATTAACGAAGAAATCGACCGCCTCCGCCATGCCGCCACCCAAGCGCTTTTGTCGAGAAAAGACGTCATCATCGTTGCTTCGGTTTCTTGTATTTACGGCTTGGGCGCGCCGGAAAATTATGAAAAGCAAGTTTTATATTTGGAAAAAGGGCAAACCATCACGAGATCGGACGTGATCAACCAATTAATTAAAATAATGTTTAATCGCACCAATTCTGATCTCAAAAGAGGTTATTTTCGTGCCAGAGGAGAAACTATTGAAATCAAGCCAGTGAACGAAGAAGCGATCTACCGCGTGGAATTGCGCGAGCAAAAAATTGTTGAATTAATAAAAATCAATCCGGTGAACAAAATAGTTATGGCAGAACCGAAGGAAATCTGGATTTATCCGGCCAAACATTTTATTACCTTAGAGTCAGAACGCGAACTGGCAATGAAAAAAATCGAAGCCGAACTAGCCGACCGACTCCAATATTTCAAAAAAACCGGCAAGCTGCTTGAAGCTGAACGCTTGGAACGCCGCACGAAATTTGATCTGGAAATGATACGTGAAATCGGTTTCTGCCATGGTATTGAAAACTATTCGCGGCATTTATCAGGACGCCTGGCTGGCGAACCGCCGGAAACTCTTTTATCATATTTTCCAGATGACTTTCTCTTGATTATTGACGAATCGCACGTCACTATTCCTCAATTAAACGGCATGTATGAGGGTGATGCCGCGCGGAAAAGAACTCTGATTGATTATGGTTTCCGCCTGCCTTCCGCCGCGGACAATCGGCCGTTAAAGTTTAAGGAATTCGAAAAAAGAGTGAAACAGGCCATTTATACTTCCGCCACTCCCGGACCTTATGAATTCAAAAATAGCAACAATATAGTAGAACAAATTATTCGTCCGACCGGATTGATTGATCCGGAACTGATTATCAAACCGGTAAGCGCCAAAATGGAAAACATCCCCCTGCCCCCCTTTGATAAGGGGGAACTAAAAGAAAAGATCCGCGTAAATCCGCGCAGTGTTCCGCGTAAATCCGCGTCCGATAAAACCCAGATTGAGGATTTAATTATTCGCATTAAAGAAAGAATCAAAAATAAAGAAAGAATATTAGTCACGACGCTCACTAAAAAAATGGCCGAAGAGCTTTCTGATTATCTGGGAGAGCAGGGGATTAAGGTTAATTATCTTCATAGCGACGTCGAGACCTTGAATCGAATTAAAATTCTTACGGAGTTTCGCAAGGGGACTTATGATGTTTTGATTGGTGTTAATCTCTTGCGCGAAGGATTGGATTTGCCGGAAGTGAGTCTCGTCGCTATTCTTGACGCTGACAAAGAAGGTTTTCTGCGCAATGAGACCTCTCTCATCCAGACCATCGGCCGAGCCGCGCGCAATGTTCATGGCCAAGTTATTCTCTATGCCGACAATATGACTGAATCGCTCAGGCGTGCCATCTTAGAAACTGAACGCCGGCGGAAGATACAAATTGAATATAATAAAAAACACCATATAACGCCGAAAACAATTATTAAAACTATAAAAGATATTGGCATACCTAGCCGAGAAGAGACGATAGATAGCAAGAAAATTTTAGCGCTAGACACTATAGGTGAGAAAGGTAAAAAAATAGAGGACATAATCGCTAAAAAAGAAAAAGAAATGAAAGAAGCGGCCAAATTGCTTGATTTCGAATTAGCAGCGATTTTACGCGACGAAATACGAGAATTAAAGAAAACTAAATAAAAAGACAAAAAACACGTCCTCTCCCCTTAAGCTAAGGGGAGAGATAGAGAGGAGTTATGCGTTACATACTCACCCTGCCCCTCTCTTAACTCAAGAGAGGGAACTAAATTAAATTCTCATTATATTAATATATGCAAGATAAAATAATTATTCGCGGCGCGCGCGAGCACAACTTAAAAAATATTAACCTCGAACTGCCGAGAAATAAAATGATTGTTTTCACCGGTCTTTCCGGCTCCGGCAAATCCAGTCTGGCTTTTGATACTATTTTTGCCGAAGGGCAACGGCGCTATGTCGAATCTCTTTCGGCCTACGCGCGGCAATTCCTGGGCCAGATGGACAAACCCGACGTCGACGATATTCAAGGATTATCACCGGCTATTTCTATTGATCAAAAAGCTCATTCCGCCAATCCCAGATCCACCGTCGCCACTATTACGGAAATATATGATTACCTCCGCGTTCTTTTCGCGCGTATCGGCAAGCCGCATTGCCCTCATTGCAAAAAAGAAATCAGAAAAATGTCAGTTGAAGAAATGGTTAATGTTGTGATTCAAGAAACAATAAAATTGCACGAAAAAGAAAACATCCCCCTTGCCCCCTTTATTAAGGGGGAACAAAAAAAACACGAAAAAACATGGGCAGAACTGTCATTGCGAGGAGCGACCCGCGGGAGCGACGTGGCAATCTCTTCAAAATCAAAAACAAAAAATCAAGGATTACAAGACACGATTCTAGTTTTATCTCCCTTAGTCAGAGGCCGCAAAGGCGAATATTATCAAATGCTTTATGATTTATATAATGAAGGTTTTTCCGAGGTGAGGGTGGACGGCAAAATAAAAGGCCTGAAAGACAGAATTGTTTTATCCCGCTATCAAGCGCATAATATTGATCTCTTGATCGATCGCGTCACGGTCGCCTATCCTATTGAAGGCAATAAAGCTTTGATGGGCCGCTTGTCCGAATCCATAGAATTAGCTTTAGAAAGAAACGAAGGCCTGGTGAATATTATTTTAGAAAATGGCAAAGAATTACTAATGTCTTCGAAATTTTCCTGCCCTGATTGCCATTTCTCTTTTCCGGAAATCGAGCCAAGATTATTTTCTTTTAATTCTCCCCATGGCGCCTGTTCCTATTGCCACGGCCTAGGTACGGATGGTTCGACTTGGCTCACCACAGGATTTTTATTTTCGGAAAATCCTTGTCCCAAATGCAACGGCAAAAGATTGCGGGATGAAGCTCTGAGTGTCTTTATCGCCAAAAAAAATATAGTTGATATCACTTGGATGAGTGTGAAAGAAGCCTATGAATTTTTTTCGAACTTAGATGAGGAAGCTAAAAACATCCCCCTCGCCCCCTTTAATAAGGGGGAACTGGAAGAAAAGCTCCGCGTAAATCCGCACCAATATCCGCGTAAATCCACTTCGACCACTTTAACAGCGACTGACTTTGAGATTGCTGAATCAGTTTTAAAAGAAATCATCAGCAGATTGAAGTTTATGTTTGATGTTGGTCTGGATTATTTAACATTGAATCGCATCGCCGGCACTTTGTCCGGCGGCGAAGCGCAACGCATCAGACTGGCCTCGCAAATCGGATCCAAGCTCGTTGGCGCGCTTTATGTCTTGGATGAACCGACAATAGGCCTCCACCCGAGAGATAATGATAAATTATTAAAAACCCTGCATGAACTGCGCGATATTGGTAATACTTTAATTGTCGTTGAACACGACCCGGAAACAATTTGGTCGGCTGATTATCTCGTGGATCTTGGCCCGGGCGCCGGCAAGCACGGCGGCGAAATTGTAGCCGAGGGCTGGATGCCGGATGTGTTAGAAACTAAAAACCCAAAATTAAAAAATCAAAAAGAATCATTGACCGTACAATATTTACGCGGGGATAAAAAAATTGCCGTACCAAAACAACGGAGAAGCGTTGAAAAGAATAATGGCCATTTCAAAACCGGCCAATTGGCAGTGGTCGGCGCAAGCCAAAATAATTTGAAAAATATTCGCGCGGAAATTCCGCTCAAGAGATTGGTTTGCGTCACGGGCGTTTCCGGCTCAGGCAAAAGCACTTTGGTTAATGATATTATTTACAAATCCCTGAATAACAAATTCTATAAATCCGACCACGCGGTAGGCAAACACAAAACGATTTTGGGCGCGGAGTATCTGGATAAAATCATCGCCATTGACCAATCCGCTATCGGCCGCACTCCGCGTTCGAATCCTGCCACCTACACCGGCGCCTGGGGACCGATAAGAGATCTCTTTGCCGCCACGCCTGAAGCGCGCAAACGCGGCTATGAATCAGGCCGATTCAGCTTTAACGTGCCGTCAGTCGCTGAGGGCGGGAATGGCGGCCGCTGTTCTCATTGCCAAGGCAACGGTCTCTTGGAAATCGAAATGCATTTCTTACCGGCAGTCTATGTCACTTGCGATGTCTGCAAAGGCAAACGTTTTGACCGAGAAACGCTCGAAGTAAAATACAAAGACAAAAATATCGCCGAGGTTTTGGCGATGACTGTGGAAGAAGCGGAAAAATTTTTCCGGAATATTCCGGCAATTCATGGCAAACTAAAAGTCTTGAATGAAGTCGGTTTGGATTATTTAACTTTGGGGCAAGCGGCTACTACACTTTCGGGCGGCGAAGCGCAAAGAATCAAGCTTTCTGCTGAATTAGCACGCCGCTCCACTGGCCAGACCTTATTTATTCTCGATGAACCTACTGTCGGCCTGCATTATGCTGATGTGGAAAGATTATTAGAAGTCTTGCAAAGATTAGTCTCTCTCGGCAATACGGTTTTGGTAATTGAACATAATCTGGATGTCATTAAATGCGTGGACTGGATTATCGACCTCGGTCCCGAAGGTGGCGACCGCGGCGGTGAAATTGTGGCCGTTGGCACCCCCGAAGAAATTGCAAGAAAGAATTGCTATACAGGGGAGTATTTGAGAAAAGTGTTAAAGTAGAAGCGGATTCACGCGGACAATGATGCAGATAAACGCGGATATGCAGATCTAAAGTGGTTGTTTAAAAATTTTGAAAAAGAAAAAGACTCTTGTTTTGCTTTCGCAAATCAAGAGTCTTGATAGTTGGCCAAGGTCCAAAAGACCTAGAATCCAAGTTCCTCCACCCCCAGAAGGAAACAGCCGAGAGTGCCATACCTGTCGCCGACCTGAAGCCAGAAGTCGCAGTCGAGACCGAACGAGTCGAAATCGCCGAGGCTCAGCCGGAAGCCGTCGACGTGAAGAACGTCGGTCCGCGTCCAGAGCTGATTTAACGGGACTCTTTCGCCCGTCAAATTAAAGTGAGTAATAATCAACCCGGAAAGAAGCGCGGCGGAACCGAAGTTCTTCAGATGGTGAGCCGGCAGTTCGGCTTGCTCGCGAAAAGAACTTAGAAGAGCGAGCTGCTCTTCTGTGGTTTTGCCGGCGCTCTCCGGCGCGAGGCGGGGAATCCAGAAGACGATCGAATTTTTAGTCGATTCGTCATTCTGCAGACCCCAGTCTTGGAGATAGTCGAAATTCTTGTAGCAGCAGCCGGCCTTGGGCGCGTGCTGCTTCAGGGTGAAACCAGCTCTTACTCGCCAGGCGATAGGGCCGTCGTAGCCGAGAAGGGCGGCGAGCTTGCGCCATAGGGGCACGAGAGACTGATACTGCTCCGGGACTTCGGAGTCGGCGAGCGGGGTGAAAAAATCCATTTTCTTCCGGAAAATGACCCAAATGACGAGAACTAAAGCAACTACGGATAGCGCAAGGCTATACCAACCGAAAGTTTCTAAAGTTACCATTTTAAGCGCCTTTCCTAATAGGGGTTTTAATTTAATAGACTGCTTCTGTTAAAATTAAGTGCAATATCCTTAAAATAAATAGATTTCGCTTAATTTAAACAGAGGCAGTGATTTAAAACCGAAATTGAACTTTGAAGCCGAACACTTGGCGATATATAATATCGCCATATGAAAAAGAAAAATTACAAACACATTAAAAAAGCAGAACGGCTGG
>JAGVFQ010000056.1 GCA_020057505.1 Patescibacteria group bacterium
CCTACACGACGCTCTTCCGATCTTAATCGTATTTTTTATTTTTTAATTCTTAAAATGATATGATCCTTTAAATTTGGAACCTTATAAACCCAAAACGGGCTAAAACTGGTCTCGACCGACTCAATAATATCAAAATTTCTAAAGTAGGCGACAATTTGATCTTTAGTCAGGCCAACCAGCTTGTTTTTGTCAAAAATACTATTATCTTCTTTCACAACAGCCGTTCCTTCCAAATGAACATCTATGGCGGCGCGCATAGTGGCGATATCGTAGCTCTTGATAGAATATTTAAATTGATTCATAGTAATATCCGCCAATTCCCTATCGTCCGGCAGGCTATATTTAAGTTTTTCCGATGCCAAGGCGAGGAGTTCATCTTGATTAAAGACTGTTAGGCCAACTTTCAACTTCAAATTGATATTGAAATTATCTTTCGAATCATCGGGTTTTGCATCAACGCTGTAATTTAAATTTTGCACAATTTTGGCGAACGTTAAAGAATCGCTCTTTTCGCCTAATTTATTTTTGAAATCATCAACTGCTCCCCCTACTAATTCTTCGGCTAGAGAATTTCTGGCGTTATTAATATCTTGATCGGAAATTACTTTAGTTTCTTTTTTAACACCGCTAAATTTCTCATAACTAACGCCATAAATCTTTTTTTGCAGCTCCGACCACAAACCGGGAATCGTAAATTTAGTCGGCAGAACGTCCATCGCCAAATTAGAATCATCGGCATAAACATCAACGTCCACCTTGCCGCCAGCCGGCACGGAAACTATTTTCTTTGTTCTAAACAAAATATTATCGGTCGTTAAAAGGCGAGTTTTGGCGATTAGATCTTGGCTCTTAACCGACTCATTTATAATCGTCACCTGACCCGTCACATTGGTTGATAAAACTTTTACGCCGGAAGAATTAAATTGTTTCTTGGCTTCCACTGTTGTTTCCCATATTTCGCCCTGGATTGTATCAATCGCCTTATCTGTCTTTGAAGCTTCAACCGTTGCAACAAAATCAGTCTCAGCCATTTCTTTTTTGGGAATGACTGTAATAGTGGCTTTGTTAAAAGAAAAATACAAAATTGCTAAAATCAGGATAATGGTTATGAAAATAAAACCGACCACTATTTTTTGATAAATAGTTTGAAGTTCTTTGTTTTTTGCCATAATATTAAAATTAAATATTAATTACGCGTTTAAAATTTTTACGGAATTAAGGCCGATCATCTGTTCAATTTTATTTTTAAAATCATCAGTAAAATTTACGGAAAAATTTGTTTCCACTTTTTTGATTAAATTATCTTTGGATATCACTAGACACACCTTGAGCTGCCCGGGATACAACATGAAAATAGATTTTAATTTGTCCGTAATTGAGGCGTCGATTGACGCGGGCAGTTTGACCAACACCATGCCGTTATTCCGCCGATAAGCGCTGTTGTCGCTTCTCGAATTATTAACATATCCTTGGCCGTTGGATGAAGATCTGAAATCATTTCTATTCTGCAATCCTTTTATAATTTGATCGATATTTTCCATATTTAATTCTTCGGCATCGTCGCAAAGCAATTTGACTTCGCCTTCTTTATCGGAAATTTTGCCGCTCGCGATAATAACCCTGTCTTCCACCCAAAGATTCGGTTTTTGCCGATATAATTTGGGAAACACGAGAATTTCCACGGATTTAATAGTGTCTTCAATTTTCACAAAAAGCATCGTCTCGTTATTTTTGGTAATTACTTTTTTAATGGTCGTGATAACTCCGGCGATTTTTACGGATTGCGAGGCCATGCCGGCATTGAGATCGGCCAAAGGCGTGATCCTGCCGCTCAAGGCCGTTGCAAAATCCCGAAACGGATGGCTCGAAATATAAAGACCTAAAAGCTCTTTTTCCCATGATAATTTTTGCTTTTCTTTAATCGGCGGCGCGTCTTCAAGCTTTAGGCTGCGAGCAAAACTTGCCGCGGGAAACATGCCGAAGAGATTGCTCTGGCCGTTTTCGGTTTCTTTTTTGATATCGCGGGTAAATTCAAGTATTTTTTCAATATTCGTGAGCATCTGGTTGCGCTCGCCGAAATTATCAAGACTGCCTGATTTAATCAAGCTCTCAACAGACTTCTTGTTTAAATCTTTATCGCGAATTCGCGTCAACCAATCTTCTAGATCTTTAAAGGGGCCGTTGCTCTTCCTTTCATGGATTATTACTTTGGTAATATGCTCGCCGACATTTTTTATCGCCGATAAACCAAAACGAATTCTCGGCTTGCCCTCCGCGAGCGATGCAACAACCGCGGTAAAAGTCGAATAGCTTTCATTAATATCCGGCGGCAAAACTTCAATGCCCATTTGTTTGCATTCCTCGACTTCAATCGCGATTCTATCGGTATCGCCGCCTTCCGACGTTAAGAGCGACGCCATAAAATGCACCGGCCAATTAGCTTTTAAATACGCCGTTAAATAGGCAATTAAGGCATAACAGGCGGCATGAGCGCGATTAAAACCATAGCCAGCGAAAGGTTCGATAAAGGCAAAAACTTTTTCCGCCACGTCTTTGCTTATGCCGTTCTTTTGGCAGCCGGCGACGAACTTTGTTTTCTGTTCTTTCAAAAGTTTTTCAATTTTTTTGCCGACCGCTTTCCGGAGAATATCCGCTTCACCCAAACTAAATCCGGCCAGATCTCTCGCAATCTGCATGATTTGCTCCTGATAAACCGCAACGCCATATGTCTTTTCCAAAATCGGCCTTAACTTCGGATGGAGATATCTTGTAATTTTCTTGCCATGCTTGCCGGCAATAAAATCAGGAATCCACTCCATCGGTCCGGGCCGATAAAGAGCCACCATGGCGATTAAATCTTCAAAAATAGTCGGCTTTAATTCTTTTAAATATCTTTTCATACCTGAACTTTCAAATTGAAATACTCCAGTAGTCTCGGCATTCTGCAGTAATTTAAAAGTCTTGGCATCATCAAGCGGAATTTCATCCAATTTGATTTTTAGCCCCGCTGTTTTTTCAATAACATCGAGCGTGTTTTCCAAAATAGTCAGATTCTTCAAGCCGAGAAAGTCCATTTTAAGAAGGCCCAAATCTTCAATCGGGTGCAATGAATATTGAGAAATCACCGTCTTGTCATCGCTTGAAGCGAACTGAAGCGGGATATAATTATCCAAAGGTTCTTTAGTAATCACTACGCCGCAAGCGTGAGTCGAGGAATGTCTGGCCACTCCTTCAAGTTTTAACGCCGTATCAATTAATTTTTTACCCTTCAAATCATTATCGTAAATTTCTTTAAATTCCGGAACAATATTAAGCGCTTCACTCAGATTTGATTGGGGCGGTATGAGCTTCGCGACATGATCGCAATATGAATAGGGCAGATCGAGAACCCGGCCGACATCGCGAATAACAGCGCGAGCCGCCATTGTCCCGAAAGTGATGATTTGCGCCACATGGTCCTGGCCATATTTGGCTTCAACGTATTTCAAAACTTCATCGCGCCTTGTATCGGCGAAATCCAAATCAATATCCGGCATGCTGATTCTCGCCGGATTCAAGAAGCGTTCAAAAAGCAAATCATGCTTCAGGGGGTCAATATTCGTAATTTTTGTGAGAAATGAAACAAGAGATCCGGCAGCGCTGCCACGGCCGGGACCAACCACTATCCCCTGACCCTTGGCCCAATTCACAAAATCTTGGACAATCAAAAAGTATGAAGCAAATTCTGTTTTGCTGATAATTTCTAATTCATAATTAAGGCGCTCATCAATTTGTTTTTTAAATGTTTCCTTGATATTAATGCCGTATCTCTCTTCTAAACCTTTAGCGCATAATTCTTTTAAATATTCCTCCGGGGTGATTCCTCCGGGAACAGCAAAATACGGCAAAGTAATTTTGCCGAGTTCTATTTCGACATTGCAGGCTTCAATAATTTTTTGCGTATTGCTGATGGCATCAGGGTAATCTTTGAAATCCGCTGCCATTTGCGCCGTACTTTTAAAAGAAAAATCTTCACCCATCATCGACATCCGATCTTTATCGTCTCGCTTCTTCTTTGTTTGCAAGCAAAGCAAAACATCCTGCGCTTCATCGTCTTCGGGATTCAAATAATGGATATCGTTAGTCGCCACGATAGGAATATCAAGCTTTCGGCTGAATTCGACTAATTTAAGATTAACTTGCCCTTGCGCTTTAAGATTGGGATGATTTTGCAGTTCGAGATAAAAATTTTCTTTGCCGAATAAATCTCGATACTTCAAAATCAACTCTTCGGTTTTCTTCTCATCGCCATTCAAAACAGAAACGGGAATTTCTCCCTGAAGACAAGCCGATAACGCGATAATGCCCTCGTGATATTTCTCGAGCAATTCCCAATCAATTCGCGGCTTATAATAATAGCCTTCGAGATGGGCCAAACTAGTAAGCTTGATTAAATTTTGATAGCCGGTTTTATTCTTGGCGAGCAAAATCAAATGGTACGGCCGCTCGTCAATTCTGGCTCTCTTGTTGTTGCGGCCGTTGCGCGCCAAATAAGCTTCCACGCCGATAATAGGCTTAAGCCCCGCCGCGCGCGCTTTTTGATAAAATTCAATAGCTCCATACATCACGCCGTGATCGGTCAGAGCCAATGATTCCATGCCATCGGCTTTGGCCTTAGCGATTAAATCGTCGATTCTGGGCAAACCATCAAGTAAGCTATAATGGGAATGAATATGTAGATGACTAAACTTCATAAAATTAGATACCTGTCCACCGAAGCCTTAGTGGAGGTGGAAATTTCATAAAAATAAACAAAATAAATGGCTTTCTTTTTATTATTATAACAGCAAAAAAGCAATAACTCAAATAGAAAACAAACACGTAGGGAACGCACATGCGCGTTCCCTACTGACGATTTTTATTCTGAATAAAGGTTTAATTTACTCTTTTTTGCTTTTCTTTGCATCCTTTCTGTCTCGCAAAAAAGATAATACTTCCTTAATCCCCTCGGCAAATAATATAAGATAAGAAGTCGAATGTTTGATTTTCTCCTCAATCACTGTTAAAAAATTCTCAAATCTTTGCATCTTTTCTCGAAAATCTTTGATGGTCTCATTCATCTGTCTAATAATGGCGATGAAATAATAAATACCCCAACAAACAAAAACCGTGAAGCCAAAAATACAGACCGCCAACACGATAAATAAAATGTCTTTGGATGTTGCGAACATAGATTTTAAAGTTAATAAATTATTAATTTCTAATTTACAATTTTTAATTTTCAATTAATCATTAAAAATTTATTCATTGGAAATTGATTGAAAATTATAAAATTAGAAATTTTTTTCTCAACTCCGCTCCCCATTTCTCTCTAAGTTTGCTCACAATCTTTTCCTCGAGCGCTTGCGCTTCTTCCAACTTGAGTGTTCTTTCATCCGAGCGATAAATGACGCGAAACGCCAAACTCTTTTTTCCTGCGGGAATCACGCCGCCGCTAAAAATATCAAACAATTTTATATCTCGAATCAATTTACTATCAATGCTTAAAACTTCTTTTTTAATTTCTTCCCAAGTAACAATGACTGGCAAAATAACTGCCAGATCCAATTCAATGCTTGGATATTTCGCGATCGGCTCATATGTCTTATCGGTGCGCGCGTATTTGGTTAATTTATCAAAATCCAAATCAAACAATATCGCCTGTTTTTTAATATCGAAATTCTTTAACACCTGTATTTCAGGCTGACCAAGGCGTCCTATGGCGCTACCGCTAATAAAAACTCCAGCCGACCTGTTAGTTTGCCATAAGTTTGATTTCTCTTCCTTGATTCTTAATTCATGATTCTTAATTCCCATTTTTTTAAACAATAGTTCAAGAGCGCCCTTGGCTTTATAAAACAATTTATCGTCTTTAACTGAACCGACGAACGCTCCCGCTAATCTGGATTTTTCTTCCGGCAAGCTATTATCTGATTTAATATAAATTTTAGATAATTCAAAAATTTTGAACTCATCTTCAATCCCCTGATTTTCCGCTACCGCCTGCAAAATGGAAGGGACAAGGCTATTTCTCATATATTCCCAATCGGCGCTTAAGGGATTTAATAATTTCAAGCAATCTACCAGCTGATAACCGCAATTTTGAAGCAGTTTGGCACTCACAAATGAATAGCTGAATGTCTCAATCAATCCCGCGCCCATCAAAATATCTTTTATTTTTTTCTCCCAATAAAATTCCCAATTTTTCGGAGTAACTGGAATCTCGCCAGTCGGCAATTCCGTCGGCAAATTATGATAGCCGTAAATGCGCGCAACTTCCTCGATCAAATCCTCTTCGATTGAAATATCGCGATCACGCCAATATGGAACTATAGCAGTGATAATTTTACCTGCCCGAGCGCATTTGAAGCCCAACAAATTCAAAATTTTAACAATTTTTTCTGGCTTTATAGCTACACTAAGATACCTTGGAACATTATCCAGATTCAATTTAACTTTCGCCGGACGATATGGCCTAGATCTTTTATCAATCAGCTTGCCACTAATCTTACCATGAGCCAATTGACTTACTAATTCAGCCACACGCCAAATTGAGGGTTCAGTCGATTCAATACTTAAACCCTTTTCGAAACGTAATGAGGCATCGGTTTGTATGTTTAATTGACGCGCAGTTTTTCTTACGGAAACAGGATCAAAATTGGCTGATTCAATAACAATAGTTTTGGTTTTCAAATCCACTGAAGAACATTCGCCGCCCATCACGCCAGCAATGGCAATCGGCTTTTTCGCGTCAGCGATGACTAAATTATTATGATTTAATTTATACTCTCTTCCATCCAAAGCTAAAATCTTTTCATCAAGCGACGCTCTACGGACAATAATTTTCCGCGTAGTTCCGCGTTTCTTTTGTTCCCCCTTAGCAAAGGGGGTTAGGGGGTTGTTCTCCGCTTCTAGTTTGTCACAATCAAAGGCATGAAGAGGCTGGCCAAATTCAAGCATGACATAATTTGTAATATCCACAATATTATTAATTGGCCTCACGCCAGCCGATGTTAATCTTTGCTTCAGCCATAAAGGCGATTCTTTGACTTCCACCCCATCCATCACTAAAGCGGAATATCTTGGACAAAGCCCTGGATCTTTAACTTCAACTGCTAAATTATTAACCGTGTTCGCTTTATTTACTTTCTTTACTGTATTTACTTTCAATTTACTGCTCATGATCGCGCTCGCCTCTCTCGCCAGTCCAATAATCGACATGCAATCCGGCCTGTTGGATGTGACTTCGATTTCAAAAATCGCATCTTCCAGATTCAAGGCTTTCGCTACGGGTGTTCCGGGTTTGGCTTTGGTAAAACTCAAATCTATAACTATCGGCTCATTCACCGCCCCTTCGACTTGGCTCAGGACAAGTTTATCCGTTAAACCAATTTCGGAAGCTGTACAAATCATACCCTCGCTTTCCACTCCGCGAATTGATGTTTTTTTAAGTTCCACTAAATCGCCTTCGCCGTGCCACTTTACTTTCGCTCCCGCCAAAGCTACAGCGCCAAGCATCCCCTCGTAAATATTTTTTCCACCACAAATAATATTTAAAACTTTGCCATTGCCAACATCAACCTTAGTCACCTGCAATTTATCGGCATTGGGATGTTTCTCAATTTTCAAAATTTTGCCAATAACAATCTTGTCAAAGTTTTTGCCTTGGTAATCAATTCGCTCCACCGAAGAGCTGTGCAGCGAAAGTTTTTTCGCTAGTTCTTCCGGAGAAATTTTCTTCGACAAATATTCACTGAGCCAATTGTAGGAAACCGATAGGTTCATAGAATTCTTCTAAGAAGAAATAATCTTTGATCGGGGGTAGCGCGGGAGCCCTTGCTCCCGTGCTACCCCTACGGCCATAAGCAATGGCTCATGGCCTACCCTTTTATTTACTATTAATAATTTTTTATTTAAAATTGTTCCAAAAATCTCAAATCATTTTTATAAATCATCCTAATATCGTCAATCTTCAATCCTGCTTTCATCATATATGTCCTCTCAACGCCCCAGCCAAAAGCAAAACCATTGTATTTTTTGTGATCCACGCCACCAGCCTTGAGCACGTTCGGATGCACCATACCGGCGCCACCCAGTTCGAGCCAGCCTTCTTTGCACAGCCGGCATTTATTGCCATCGGATAATTTGCCGCTGCCGCCGCAAATGCCGCAGGAAATATCGATTTCAAAACTTGGTTCCGTAAATTGAAAATGATACGGTCTTAGCCTAATTTCTCGCTTCGAACCGAAAAACTGTTTCACAAAATAATCAAAAACGCCTTTTAAGTGGCTGACGGTTACATTTTTATCAATATACAATCCTTCAAATTGATGGAACATCGGCACATGAGAAATATCCGATTGCCGGCGATAGGTCTTGGAAATATTAATCATGCGAATCGGTAATTTGCCTTTTTCCATTTCCCGCAACTGGCCATTCGAAGTGTGCGGCGTCAAAACCATTTTTCCCTTCTCGCCTTCCGGAGCATCAATAAAGAACGTCTCCCATTCATCGCGAGCCGGATGGTCTTTCGGCATATTTAAACCCTCAAAGGCATACCAATCCCATTCCACTTCCGGATAACGCACTCGATTAAAACCGATTTTTTTGAAAATTTCTTCAATTTCTTCAATTGCCTGGGATATCATATGCAAATGCCCTTCCGGCGGCAAAATGCCCGGAGCAGTGACATCAATTAAAGCTCCAACCGGTGCGCCCAAACCCTCAAACTCATTTTTTCTTTGTTCAAATAAATCAATAATTATTTTCTTCACTTCATTAGCTTCCGCGCCAAACCTTTTCCGTTCCTCGCCGGAGAAATTCTCAATCTGGCCCATCATTTTTGTCAACTCCCCGCCCTTTCTGCCCAGATATTTGATTTCCAAATCGCGCAGTTGATTAATATCAACTGCTTTTTTTATTTCTTCAATAGCCTGATTTTTTAATTGTTCCAAATTATTATCCATAATCAATCTGCTAAATCTGTGTAATCTGTGGATTTTGTTTGGTCCACAGATTGCGCAGATTAAACTGATATTGAACTAATGAAATATTTTACTCCACAAACTAGCCAGCGCCCCGCTGTATTGTGAAACATCCTTAAAAGTGACCACAACGACTAAAAGCATGAGCAAAGCGAAGCCGATAGCATGTATTACGGCCTCAATTTTTCGATCAACCGGCTTCCTTCTGATTTTTTCAATAATTAAGAATAGGAATCTGCCGCCATCAAGCGCCGGAAAAGGAATAAAATTAATAATCGCCAAATTAATCGAAAGCAGCGCCATGAATTGTAAAAGATAAATGAACCCCATCTTGGCCACCCTGCCGGTGAGCACTGCAATGCCAACAGGACCGGATACTTCCTCAAATCCTCCCTGCACTGTCACTAAATTTTTAAGCAAAGTGTAAAGCGCGGCGAATATTTCTTTTGTTAAATATAGTGTTGACTCAAAACCTTTATAAATCGCCTTGTACCACGGGAAAGAAACCAGCCCTGTTTTAATAAGTCCAATACCGATCGCCACTCGTCCGGCTTCTTTGATCTCAATAGGCTGTATTTCTTTTGTTAAAATTTCCGTGTCTCGTTTTATTTGTAAAACAATGGTTTTCCCTTCTTGCAGGGCGGTATAGTTGCGAAAACTTTCAACATTATCGACAGCTTGGTCATCAAGTGAAATAATCACATCACCAACCTTCATTCCAGCCTGATCAGCTGGTGAACCCTGAAGAATAGCCGCGGTTTCAACCTGAATATTCTGGATGATCGCGCCTTTGGGTTCTTCAGAGATATCCTGCGGCAAGCCGACAAAATAGCCGACCGAAAGCAAAATCACGGTAAAAAGGAAATTCATGACAACCCCGGCCAAGATTATGGCACCTCTCTGCCAGACTTTCTTATGGGCAAAACTATCTTCATCTTCCGCCCCCTCGCCCTGTTCTCCCTTTATTTTAACAAATCCGCCCAAAGGAATCCAATTTATCGAATAAACCGTTCCTTTATCCGAATTTTCATTGTCTAAATCCTGCTTAGCCTTATCTCGCCCCCAAACTACGCGCCATTTTTTAGCAGGCACTATCTGGCTCACTTCCTCAATATGATTAGTAATAATTTGAGTGGTTAGTTCTTGCCCGTCGGGCAGATTATAATTATCAACCTCAAGACTTTGAACTTCTTCCTTACTCAGCTTTTGAATAGTTTTGCTTTTGATTAATTGTATGCCCAGCATTCTCGGCGGAAAGCCAAATCCGAATTCATCCACCCGGACACCCATTTTTTTGGCAACAACAAAATGGCCAAATTCATGAATGAATACGAGTATGCCGAGAATTAAAAGAAAAATTATAATAGTAATAAACATAGTGATTAGATAGAATTAGCAATACGTCCACTGAAGAATCCCGACTTCAGTCGGGGCAATCTCCTCGCTAAAGCGAGGACTCCGTTGAGACGGGGCTCGTTGCGGCGGAATCCTGTCTTTAGACAGGACTATAAGTCTATCAAGGAGTCCCGACTTCAGTCGGGATAACATCCTGTCTAAAGACAGGACTCCATTAAGGCGATGCCCTCGCTAAATTGAGGATTCCATGATATCAGGTGTAATAATTATTTGAATCTCAAAAATTAATTAATCGAGTCTTCTATTTTTTTAACCATATCATATCCGGAGCAGTGTTTCAACATACCGAAATAAGATTGTAAGCATTGATTAAATGTTTCTTCGGAAATAAGTCCTTTTTTAAAATTATCATGTTTCTCTCGAATTTTTAAAAACATTCGCCTTTTAGTCTTAGTCCTTAGCAATCTATAATCTGGAAAATTTATCCAACCCAGAAAATCAACGCCCGAGGCTATGGTTTTTAAAAAGATTTTGTCCGGATGCAATTTAAGTTTTAATTCTTGATTTAAAAACCGCCGAATATAGAAAATAATATCCACGAGCTCGTTTTTGTCGCGAGAAAGAAAAATAAAATCATCGGAATAACGAATATAATATTTAATTTGTAACCAGTGCTTCACCCATTGGTCAAATTCATTCATATAAATATTGGCAAATAGCTGGGAAGTCAAATTGCCCAAGGGGAGACCAACGGTAACCTCACGCAAAACCACCCCTACCCCTCCTTTGAAAGGAGGGGATTTAAAGTTCTCCCCCTCTCCGAGGGGGAGACAGAGGGGGTGGGAGAATCCCACCTTTAACATCCCCCTTAATCCCCCTTTACTAAGGGGGAACTCCGAATCAACATATTCTTTTTGTTTCACCTTGTTAAGTGTGGTTAGAAAATTACACTGCTCCTCCCCAATAAAGCGACTTTTCAAATTCCCCCTTACCAAAGGGGGCTGGGGGGATGTTACAGAAAAACTCTCAATAATATTTTCTAAAAGCCAAATAATATCCTGATCCGTAATATATTCCTTTAGAATATTAAGCAAAACCTCATGATCAATGCTGGCAAAAAACTTTCTAATGTCGCATTTTAATACCCAACAAGTTTTGGTATTGTTTTTGCTAACTTCGTAGGCAAACTGGCGGAATCTGTTAATCGCTTTATGAGTCCCTTTATCTAATCGGCAGGAATAGGAATCGGCGATAAAGGTTTTATCAAAGAAAGGATAAAGTAAACGATAAACAGCGTGATGGACCAAGCGGTCGCGGACACTGGCTTTGTGGATATGCCGGCGTTTGGGGTCATTAATAGTGAACGCTTGATAACCGCCGTGTTTGTAGGTATGATGAAGGAGATCATCATGAAGCAAAAAAATATTATCCATGAGATTCAAGGAAAATTCCTGCACATCCTTGCGATCTCGCTTGCCGCAGACAAATTCTTTCCAGGCCAAAAGTAAATTTTCTAACGAAATAATCTCTTCAAATTTATGAGTGAATTGAATTTTCATAAAAATATTCCCTTTAAGTCGCCCCCCCCCCACGGCCTGCCAACAGTGATTGAGAAAGAAAAGGAGGCATATCAATATTGGTTGAAATTATATCAAAACTTCCCTAAAATCGAGCGCTTCGGTATCGGACAAAAAATATCTCAATTATTTATCAACATTCTTGAATTGACTTTTACTGCCGCCTACCTGCCGCCGGATCAAAAAATAATTTTACTGGGGAAAACCATATCGCGGCTCGATGTCTTAAAATTTTTCGTCCAATTAGCATGGGAGAACAAATTGATTCCGAATGAAAAATATATAGAGCTTTCCCAAAAACTGGAAGCAATCGGCCGTATGCTTGGCGGCTGGAAAAAAGGATTGCAA
>JAGVFQ010000032.1 GCA_020057505.1 Patescibacteria group bacterium
GGAGGAATAGCTATTGATACTGGAACAAATACACCATCCCGTTATCGTATTGTCTCAACGGCTAGTAACCAGGAATTGCAAATTGGATATTGGACTACTAATTGGTATCCTAGCGGTACACCGGCTTTGACTATAGGATATGGTGGTAATGTCGGTATTGGGCGGTCAAATCTAGAATTAGATTATAAATTAGACGTAGCCGGTAATGCTTTGATTAATGGCGCTGTCTATGGCGGAAACAATGGAACGACTAAATCTATTTGGCGGTTTGATAAAGACAATCTTGGCTATGGAATATTTTATACTAACGAGGCTAATGATTATATAAGTTTTGTTCCTGGTGGTAATTGGAATACTCCTTCGCTCAGAATTTATGGTTCCGGTGATTTGTATGTAAAGGGCGCTATTAGTGGCAACGGTAGCGGATTGACGAATCTTAATGCCGCAGTCAAAGTATCGGGTGTTCCTGCAAGTGGAATCACTGCCGGAAATTTTTTGGCTGTAGCTCCTATAGCTTGTAGAAATTATGCCGTCGACAATTATTACGATGGTTGTTTTACCGATTATAATTACGGTAACAATATAACTAATTGTATCTGTTTGAAATAATTTTTAATATAAAAAATATTTCAAGGCTTAGTTGAATTAATATTAATTAAGCCTTTTTAGTTTGCGAAAAAACAAAAAAAAGTATAGTATTAGATTGTATAAAATATTATTTATGGAATTAGACCAAAAGACAAAAAATAGATTAGAAAAAATGATTTTAGCCATTATCGGCCGTTATCTTGATTTGGCAGAATATCAAGTATTCTTTTTCGGTTCGCGCGCAATCGCGGCCAAGGGCAGCGAGCGTTCCGATATTGATATTGGCCTTGAGGGCGCGGAGGCAGTATCTTTGTCGATTATGGCCAAAATAAAAGAGGATATTATAAATTTGCCCTTTCTGTACAAAATAGATCTGGTTGATTTCAAACGAGTATCAGCTGATTTTTACCAAGTAGCCAAAACTAATATTGAATTAATCAATTAAAATTTAATTATGACTAAAATTGAAGCCCAAATTAAACAATATGGCGAGGCCCTGAATCGCTTGAACGAGGTTTTGGCCATGCCCAAAAACGACGTGGTCCGCGATTCGGCAATCCAGCGGTTTGAATTTTGTTTGGATTTGGCATGGAAATCAGTCAAAACTTTTTTAGAAGAAAAAAACGGTGTTATCTGCAGTTCTCCCAAAGATTGTTTCCGCGAGGCCTATAAGCAAGGGTTGATTGAGTATAATGAGGATTGGCTAAAATTAGTTGATATGAGAAATGAAACGGTGCATACTTATAATCAGGAGACAGCTGAATTAATCTATTCTCAATTAGGCGAGGCGGCGGTGAAATTCGAAATTTTGCGGAAGATATTAAATGAAAAAATTTAGTTATGATCTGCGTATTTAATACTCTCACTCGCAAAAAGGAAGAATTTGTCCCTCTTAAGAAGGGTCGTGTTGGAATGTATGTTTGCGGGCCTACGGTCTATGACCATGATCATATTGGCCATGCTTGGAATTATACGACTTCTGATCTCTTGCGGCGATTGTTTGAATATAATGGCTATAAAGTGAAACAAGTGATGAATATTACGGACGTCGGGCATCTCACGAGCGATGCTGATATTGGTGAGGACAAGCTCGAGAAATCAGCTCGGGAAAGAGGGGAGACTGCTTGGCAGATTGCCAAATTTTTTACAAAAATCTATCTTCTTGACCGCGACAAGCTCAACCTCGAAAAACCGCAAGTAATTTGTAAGGCAACGGATCACATCAAGGAAATGATCCGCTTAGTCCAGATTTTAATCGATAAAGGCTATGGCTACGAAACGAATGATGGAATATATTTTGATACGGCGAAATTCAAAGATTATGGTAAACTTTCGGGTAATACTTTGGAACGATTGAAGGAGGGCGCGCGTGTGGAAATCAATCCGGAAAAGAGAAACCCGTCCGATTTTGCGCTCTGGAAATTTTCGCCGGCGGGCAAGAAAAGAGATATGGAATGGAAGGCTTTTGGCAAAATGGGTTTTCCGGGCTGGCATATCGAATGTTCGGCCATGAGCATGAAATATTTGGGCGAAAATTTTGATCTTCATACGGGCGGGGAAGATAATATTTTTCCGCATCATGAGTGCGAGCGTGCCCAGTCCGAGGCCGCTACGGCCAAGAAATTCGTCAATTATTGGTTCCACACGAGATTTCTTATGGTCGAAGGCGAGAAGATGTCCAAGTCTCTCAAAAATTTTTTTACGATCAAAGATTTGGAAGACAAGGGCTATTCGGCGCTTGATTTGCGCTATCTTTTTCTCACGGCTCATTATCGGTCGCAGCTGAATTTCACTTGGCAGTCGCTCGAGGCGGCCAAGATCGCGCGAGAAAAACTGAATAATTTTATTTTGAGCGTCAAAGGCAAGGGCAAGGTTAATAAAAATTACAAAGATCAATTTTTAAGCTTTATCAATAATGATTTGGATACGGCCCGGGGATTGGCCTTGATTTGGCAGTTGCTAAAAGACAAAGATATTTCCGACGCGGACAAGAAAGCCGCTATCCTTGATTTTGATCAATTTTTAGGTTTAAGACTCGCTAAATTAAAAAAGAAGAAAAATATTATTCCCAAAAAGATTATTCAATTAGTGAAAGAAAGGGAGAAGGCGAGAAAGGACAAGGATTGGGCGCGAAGCGATGAATTGCGGCAATTGATTGAAAAAGAGGGTTTCTCAGTCGAGGATACAAAAAACGGGCCGATTATAGCCACTTTTTTTTGCGGAAAAAAATCAACATGGTAATCGAGGTGATAAACATTATACTGATGATAATCCAAAAATCGAATTGGTTGCCTATTAGAGGAGTGTTGACGGTGTTCATGCCGAAAATGCTCGCGAAAAGAGTAAGCGGAAAAACGATAACCGAAAAAATAGTCAAAATTTTGATGATGTCGTTGGTTTTAAAACCGACAAGCGCGCTATTCGTATCTTCCATGGCATCGATAGTTTGCCTTTGGTTTTCCAAAATATCCCAAATGTTTTTGGTATGGTCAATCAGATCGCGATAATAATCTCTCAAATGTTCTTGCGGGAAATAGGGAGAATTAATTTTGATAATATGCTCAATAATATTTTTATGAGCCTGCATGGTTTTGCGGAAATTAACAATATTTCTTTTAATGATCAGTATCTCTCGGAGCATCTGCTTTTCGTAGCCGGCAAATATTTTATTTTCAATATTTTTTATGTCGATACTGATATGATCAAGCATCGGGAAGCATTCCATCTCAAGGCGATTCAAAATTTCATAAAGCAATTTGGCCGGTGATTCAGCCATGTATTTGTCTTTTTCCAGAGGATTAATTTTGCAAGTGTTAAAAAAGTTAATTAACGGCGCCAGTTCCTCATTATGTACCATTGCTAAATGCGTCGGCGTGATGAAGAAATCAATTTCCGCGGCAATGATTTCTCGCTTTTTGCGGCTATAATAGGGGAAAAGAAAGATCAAAAAAAGATAATCAGGCTGTGCGTCGATTTTGGGCCGCTGGGCATAGCTCGAGGCATAAGAATCTTTGAGGTCCAGCGGGTGAAATTTGAAATTTTTGGCCAAATAATCGATTTCTTTTTTGCCGGCATGCGTAACGTTTAGCCATGTCACTTTGTCAGTTTTGATAGTTTCTATAGACATAGTAGCGGTTATTTTGAAATTAAGACATTTAAATATCTAACCATATTCTACCATATTTGGAGTTTTGTTGCCACAACAAGCGAAAGTTGGTATAATTAAATTAAGATTAATTTTATTCAAGAAAAAATGGCTACCAATACCAAGGACCAGGAAAAGAAAGAAGAAGAAGCTGCTTTTCTGCGAGAACAAACTAAAAAAGCACCCGAGCCCTTAATTCCGGAAATAAAGCCGGAAGTTTTGATTCAGATTACGGAAAAAGAAAAAGTCCCTGAAAAAGTTCTGGAAACCGTGGAAAAAAAAGAATTAGCGGAAAAAGTGGAAGCGCCGCAGATTGCGCCTCAAGTCTCAGCGCCGTCAGCCCAAGTGAGCGCGCCCAAGAGCGAAATTTTAGTTAATATTGAAAGAGTGCTCGAAGAAGATTTGAGTGAAATGTATACCAAGATGTCACCGCAAGAACAGCTGGCATTTCGCATGAAAGGCGAGGAAACGGCGATTAAAATCGAAAAATTATTTCATGAAGCCAGGGCGACGGTCAGGAAGATTTTGAAATTAATCCGGGAATGGCTAAAAATGATTCACGGCGCGAATAAATATTTTCTAGAACAAGCGGCGAAGATCAAGACGGACAGGCTGATGAAACTGAAGAAATAAATTTTAATTTCTAATTTTTAATTTACAATTTCCAATCAATTTCTAATGATTTAATGAATTAATTTTCAATAATTGGAAATTATAGAATTAAAACATTCATTGAAAATTGGAAATTAAAAATTGAAAATTCAAACTATGTTTGAGGAATTCTTCCAATTTGTAAATACCAATATAGTACAAGGCAATGAAGCAATCATGGCCTTGGTTGGAATAATTGTTCTGTCGGCAGCAATCTTGATCTGCCCTTTTTTTATTATCCGGAAATTTTTGCACCGAATCGGCCGGATTCCCACGGCTTTTGAATTTGTCGTTTTACTCGTCACTCTGCCCAAAGAATCGCAGGATGACCGGCAAAAAGAAGCGCCGCGAAGCCAGCAGGCGCTCGCCGAAACCATCGGCATAGCGGAAACATTATTTTCTAGCATCGGCGGACTCAAGGCCCAGCGCGGACTCAAAGCCTTTCTTTTCGGCCGCACCGACCACTTATCATTTGAAATAGTGGCTCACGAAGGATTAATTTCTTTCTATGTCGCGGTGCCGCGCTACATGATTCAGTTTATCGAGCAGCAGATTCAAGCGCAGTATCACACGGCCGTGATTGAAGAAATTGACGATTATAATATTTTTACGCCCGAAGCCAAGATCGTTGGGACATATTTAACGTTCAAAGAGAAAAGCGCTTTCCCTATCAGAACCTATAAAAAGACGGAATCAGATCCTCTGAATGCCCTCACCAATACTTTAAGTAAGCTCGGTGAAGAGGATGGAGCGGCGATACAGTTTGTCGTCCGTTCAGCCAAAAAAGAATGGCGTCGCGAGGGGATCAGAATCGCGAGAGCGATGCAGCAGGGGAAAAAATTATCCGAAGTTAAACATAGCGGATTTTTCAGCGGCTGGATTAATCTTTTCAAATCTTCAAAATTGGCATCAAAGCCGGGCGAGGCGCCGAAGGAACTATACAAATTGACTCCGCTTGAGGAAGAAATGGTGAAAAACCTGGAAGAAAAAGCCAATAAGCTCGGGCTTGATGTTAATATCAGATTACTCTCCGTATCCAAGGACGAAACGCGCGCCAAAATGTATCTCGATAATATGGTCAGTTCCTTCAGCCAGTATAATATTCCGCAGTATGGCAATATTTTTAGAAAATTCCAGCATGGTATTTTCCGGGGCAAGGACAGAATTATCCATGATTTTATTTTTCGAAATTTTACGGACAAAGCCAAGATTGTTTTGAATACCGAGGAGATGGCGAGCGTCTATCATTTCCCGCTCGCGACGACGGAAACGCCGAATATCCGCTGGCTACTCGCAAAAAAAGCGCCAGCGCCCGTGAATGCGCCCAAGGAAGGCGTGCTTTTGGGCTACAATGACTATCGCGGTTTAAGAACGGATATTAAGATTAAAAGAGAAGATCGATTCCGCCATGTCTATATTATCGGTAAATCCGGCGTCGGCAAATCCGTGCTTTTGTCCAATATGATTATCCAAGACATTGTCGCGGGCGACGGTGTGGCCGTAGTGGATCCGCATGGCGATCTCGTGGAAGATGTCTTGCCTCATATCCCCAAAGACCGGATCGACGATGTTATTTATTTTTGTCCCGCGGATACTGATCGGCCAATGGGTTTGAACATGCTTGAGTATAAAACCGATGAACAGAAGGATTTTGCCGTGCAGGAAATGATTGCCATTTTTTACAAATTATTCGGCCAGGAAATGATTGGTCCGATGTTTGAGCATTATATGAGAAATGCCATGCTTGCCTTAATGGAAGACAAGGAATCCGGCGCGACGATTATTGAAATTCCGAGAATGTTCACGGACAAGGAATTCCGAAAAAATAAATTAACCAAAGTAAAAAATCCTGTGGTAAAAAGTTTTTGGGAGCAGGAATATGAACAATCACAGCGTGGTTCCCAGGCCGCGGATATGCTTTCTTATGTTATTTCCAAAATCGGCAGATTCTTGACGAATGACATGATGAGAAATATTATCGGGCAGGTGAAGTCCGGCTTTGATTTCCGCGAGGTGATGGATAACCGGAAAATTTTATTGATTAATTTGTCCAAGGGCACTACTGGCGAAGTAAATAGCAATCTGCTCGGCATGATTCTCGTGACCAAACTTCAAGTCGCGGCGATGACGAGAGCAAAACAGGAAAAGAGCGAGCGCAAAGATTTTTTCCTCTATATTGATGAGTTCCAAAATTTTATTACGGATAGTATCGCTACGATTCTCTCCGAAGCGAGAAAATATCGTTTTGGTTTGATTATCGCGCACCAATATATCGGGCAACTGGTACAAGGTCAGGACACGAAGACAAGGGACGCGGTTTTTGGCAATGTCGGCACAATGATCTCTTTTCGTATCGGCGTGGAAGACGCGGAGACTGTGGCTAAAGAATTTGCTCCGGTGTTTAACGAATACGACGTGATCAATGTTCCAATGTACACCGCTTATTGCAAACTTTTGGTTGATAACACGGCGACCAATGCTTTTAATATGGCTACTTATCCACCGAGGAAGGGCGACAGAAAGATGGCCGAGGCGATTAAAGAGCTTTCTCGCTTGAAATACGGGCGGAACAAAGTGATTGTGGAAGCGGAAATTATGGAGCGGAGCAATCTTGGTAATCTTTCCGGCGGCGCGGGCGGCGGCAGCCCGGATCACGGGATTCTATAAGATTAAAGTTGAAAGATTAAAGATTTAGAATTACAACCCCCTTCCCCCCCTTTGTTAATGGGGAATTAAAAGATTAAAGGTTGGCGTTCTGTCATTGCGAGGAGCGACCTAAAGGAACGACGCGGCAATCTAAATTTTTTAATTTGAAATTATAAAATTAAAGCATTCATTAAAAATTAGAAATTAGAAATTATCAACTTATGTTTTATCTAAGCAGTATCTTGTTATTGCTATTCATGGGAATAGTCTTTTTTGTTTTGTTTTCTTTGGCCTACGCGGGATTGTCCGCTGCGCCATGGGTGCCTCTTTCGAATAAAGAAATCAGAAGAATGCTCAGTCTGGCCGGAGTGAAACCCGGCGAGAAAGTCTATGATCTTGGTTCGGGCGACGGGCGAATTTTGATCATCGCGGCGAGAGAATTCGGCGCCGAAACAGTCGGCTATGAAATATCCATCTTGCCCTATATTATTTCCAAAATCAGGATTGCTTTTGCAAGATTGCAAGATAAAATAAAGATTAATTTTTCCAGTTTTTATAAAACAGATTTGAGCGAGGCTGACGTGATCACGGTTTTTTTGCTTCCGGAGGCGATGAAGAAACTAAGCCCGATTTTCAGGAAAGGCCTCAAGCCGGGCGCGAGAATTGTCTCTTACGCTTTTGCCATGAAAGATTGGGAACCGATGAAAGTTGATAAACCCGATCCGAAAACCATGGCGATTTATTTGTATCGGGCGTGAACATCCCCCCGCCCCCTTTACTAAGGGGGAATTGAGTAAAGAAAGTTAGGAGGATGGTTTTGGTCGCCCCCTTGAGAAAGAGGGTCGGGGGGATTCGTCCGGAAATTTGATAATAATCCAATATAGCGATATAATGTAATTAGTTAAAATAAATAAAAAAATAAAAATCAAATAGACAAAAACAAACTATGTTTGGCAAAGATAAAAACAAAAATGAAGACGAAGAAAAGACTTTTCTCACCGGCGAGAAATTAATGGCTTTGAGGCAGATGCTTTTGGGCATCAAAATTAATGTTGATAAGGCGATCGATATGCTGAGCAAGGGCGACGATGATGAAGGTGTTGATTCCGAAGCGCTCTTGGATTCGCTCACGAGGCTGCAGTCAATGTCCGCCGAAGTGAATGAAGGCGGGAGAGTGGTAGAAGGCGTTTTCGACGGCGAGAATATGATCGGATCAGATGGCAAGCAATATGGCATACCGCCGAATTACGCGTCAAAATCAAAACTAGTGGAAGGCGATATTTTGAAATTAACAATCAACGGCAACGGTTCGTTTGTCTACAAACAGATCGGACCGGTCGAAAGAAACCGGCTTATCGGCGTTTTGGGCAAAAATGATTCCGGCGAGTTTATCGCGTATATTGATAACAAAAAATGGAAATTAATCACGGCAAGCGTTACTTATTTCAAGGGCGGAGAGGGCGATGAAATAGTTATCTTGGTGCCAAAAGAGCGTCCGAGCAAATGGGCGGCGGTGGATAATGTTATTAAGGCGAAAGATTAAAAACATCCCCCTTGCCCCCCTTGTTAAGGGGGAACTAAAAGATTAAAGAATAAAGAATAAAGAATAAAGAATAAAAACGGCTCTTTCAAATGAGTCGTTTTTCATTTGCTTAAACCTCAAAAATAAGTTAAAATATTGTATACGAATTGCGCTAAGGCTTTGGCAGGCAGGCGCATATTATTTATCTCTCTCCCAATTTTCATTATTCGTATCATTTAAATTATGTCCCAAACTTTATACCAAAAATATCGGCCGCAGAGCTTCAAAGATGTAGTCAGTCAAAACCACATCAAGATTACTTTGCAGAATGAGATTGAGACAGGCAAAACCGCCCATGCTTATCTTTTTTATGGTCCGCGCGGCATTGGCAAGACAACGATGGCGCGGCTTCTCGCCAAGGCGCTTAATTGTGAAAATAGAAAAGAAAAAGAAAGCGAGCCTTGCAATAAATGTTCTTCTTGTCTCGAGATTACTGCCGGCCGATCCATTGATGTAATTGAGATGGACGCCGCGTCGCAGACCGGCGTGGACAATGTGCGGGAAAATATCATCCAAAACGCGCGTTTCAGTCCGAGCAAGAGCAAATATAAAGTTTTTATCATCGACGAAGTCCATATGCTTTCTCCCGCCGCTTTCAACGCCCTCTTGAAAATTATTGAAGAGCCGCCGAAACACGTGATTTTTATTCTCGCGACAACGGAAATCCACAAAGTGCCGGCGACGATTATTTCCCGCTGCCAGCGTTTTGATTACAAACGAGCGGGACTTGAAGATATTGTGACGAGCCTCAGCCTGATCATGCAGCAAGAAGGCATCAAAATCGCCAAAGAAGTCTTGGAAAATATCGCCCGCCATAGCGAGGGTTCGATCCGCGACGCCCAAAGCCTATTAGGACAAGTGCTCGCGCTCGGAGAAAAAGATATTACCGCGGCTCAAGCTGAATTGATCATCCCGAAATCCAATTTTGATCTCGTGGCGGATTTTGTTGAATATTTGGTTCACAAGAATACCGAAGGCGGCATCAGCCTGATTAATAAAATGATTGAAGAGGGGGTTGACCTCAACCAATTCAGCGTTGACCTGATAGAATTTTTGCGCAAGATGCTCCTCTACAAAATCAGCGGCGGTTTGAAAGGTTTTTCTTTTGAATTGGATGAAAATATTGAAAAGAAAATTTCGCAATTGCAAAAAGAATGGGAAGTAAGAAAAATCGCGTCCGTGATCGAGATTTTTATTTTAAAAAAGCAAGAGTTGAAATATTCTTCAATTATACAATTGCCTTTGGAATTGGCCGTGGTGGAAATCTGCGCTGATCAGACTATCAATCCGACGGGTTTCACGGCTGGAGATGAGAAAAAAACTTGGCAGGAATTGAAATCAAAAGTTCTAGGCAAAATTGCCGGCCCAGCCAAGCCAGCGTCGGAAGCTGAGAAGAAAGAAGAGAGCGTTGCCAAAGACGCGTCCGCGTCAGCCGAAGCCAGTCTGAAGCAAGTGCAGGATAATTGGCTGAAAGTGTTGGAAAAAGTTGATGAGGCTAATCATTCTTTGATTTTTATTTTGACCATGGCCAAGCCCTTGTCAGTTAACAAAAATGTGCTAGAATTGGGATTCAAGCACAAGTTTCACCAAGAAATGATTGAAATAAGGAAAAACAAATTTACTTTGGAAAACGCGCTCAAGGAAATTATTGGCATAAAGATTATTGTCGCGGCCAAAGTAGTGCCTGATCTGGTTATTGAATCCAGCGCCAAAAAGCCAGAAGAGAGCGCGGGAGTTAATAGTTCGCTGACGGATATTTTGGATGCGTTTGGGGGAAGGGTGGTGGAATAATTTTCGTGCCCCCTTGTCAAAGGGGGGTTGGGGGGATTCGTTTTAGTTCCTCGGGGGATGTTCAAAACAGTGCGGGATCGTCTAATGGTAGGACAGCAGACTCTGAATCTGCTTATCGTGGTTCGACCCCACGTCCCGCAGTTTGTGAGAAAAAACGCTAATTTTGGGGCGTTTTTTTGTTTGACTTGGCGCGAGTTAGGGCGTAAAATTAGAGTAAAGTAAAATTGAAGATAAAATTATATGCAAAAAGTTTCGCCCAGTTTTAATTTATAAATACTTATGAGCAAACAATCAAAAACCAAAGCGATAGCAATTTTTGAAGGCAAGCAAATCCGCCGTCATTGGGACGAGGAGAAAGAACTGTGGTATTTTTCAGTTGTTGATGTTGTTGGGATTTTGACAGACAGCATTGATCCAAGAAAGTATTGGAATAAATTAGCTCAAAGGCTTCGTGAGGAAGGCAGTGAGGTGGTGACAAAATGTCACCAACTGAAATTTATGGCTAAGGACGGCAAATACTATGCTACCGACGCGGCTGATACTGAAACAACGTTCCGCATTATCCAATCCATCCCTTCGCCCAACGCCGAACCCTTTAAGCTCTGGTTGGCGCGCGTTGGTTATGAAAGAATTGAAGAAACTGAGGATCCGGAAAAAGCGATTCAAAGAGCGCTCACGACTTATCTCAAAAAGGGATATTCAAAAGAATGGGTGGATTTGCGCTTGAAAACCATTGAAATCAGAAAGGACTTAACCAACGAATGGAACGAACGGGGAGTAAAAACAAGCGATGAGTTTGCGATCCTGACTGATGATATTTCTTTTGCTTGGGCCGGTCTGAAAACCAAAGATTATAAAAAGCACAAAGATTTAAAAAAGGAAAATTTGCGCGATAATATGACGAATCTGGAATTGGTTTTGAATATGCTGGCCGAGACCGCGACAACTGAAATTTCAAAAAAACAAAAACCAGAGACTTTTTCGGAAAATCGGCGAGTGGCGCAAGAAGGCGGTACCATCGCCGGTAACGCCCGCAAGCAGATTGAAGCCAAGACAGGCAAAAAAGTCATTACAAGTAAAAACGCCAAAAATTTGTCCGCCGGAAAAACATATCAGGGAATTGAAAAGCGATAAGAAGAAAATATTGGAATAATCTAGGTTAGTCAGGTCATTCGTCTTGATGTCCCGCAGTTTGTAAGAAAAACGCTGATTTTGAGGCGTTTTTTTGTTTGACTTGGCGCGAGTTAGGGCGTAAAATTAGAGTAAATAAATAAAAAAAATTTATAGTTTTAAAGAAAAAATATGGCGCAAGAAATTGTTCCAATTTCATTTAATAAAGATTTTCTGAGCATAAAAAAATCGATGAAAATGCCGTTGAATATTGGCGGGTCCGCGAATTAATACCTCTTTTGCAAATTGGCAAAAAGTAGCTGTTTTTTACGATTATAAACTTTAAAATGTATATTTTGAAGCATTAAATGAGTAGATTGTTATATTTTTGGGTAGATTTGGACGGTGCTTGTGTAGATTTGAATAGTATGATAATATATCATATATGGAAGAAAAATTACTTACAATCGGTCAAGCTGCTCTATATCTAGGGGTTTCCTTAAATACACTTCGTCGTTGGGACGAAAGCGGTAAATTAGTCGCGATCAAAAAAGAGGGCGGAACCCATCGTTATTACCGCGAAAAGGATTTGGAAATTTTTGCGAGCGATCTCTTGAAGTTTGCTTCGGAATGGATAGCAGATGGCGTTGAATTTCCGGGCACATTTTATTGTCCAACCAGTTCGATTTTCAATGCTAGGCTGACAAAAATGGAATATGCGCTGATGCAAAAACCCGGGTTTGAAAAATTGTATTCTTTAATTGTTTTAGTTACTGGAGAAATCGGCGATAATTCATTTGCCCACAACTTGGGAAAGTGGCCGGATACGGCAGGTATTTTTTTTGGTTATGATCTGGAAAAACGAATCATTGTACTGGCTGATCGAGGGTTGGGAATTCTCGAAACATTACGCCGGGTTCGGCCGGAACTTCCGAACCACGTGGCGGCGGTGGAAGTTGCATTCACGGAATTTATCTCTGGCAGGGCGCCTGAGAAGCGCGGCAACGGTCTTAAACTCGTCCGTGAGGTTGTTACCGACCAGCCAATTGATTTGTTTTATACCAGCGGCGATGCGGAGGTGCGCATGAAAGGCCCTGATAAAGTATTTCGTGTTACGCGCGGCGAGCGTATCGTGCGAGGGTGTTTGGCTAAAATAGAATTCTAATAAATTTTAAGAAGTAAAAATATATGAAATTACAACTGGAAAAGTTTGGCAAAACATTAATATCGCGGGAATTGGGCAGTGAGGCTTTCAAGGCGTTTCAGCCGACTTTGCGCGAGTTTTCCAAAGACGAAGAGCTGGAAATAGATTTTTCCGGCGTATTAACATTATCACCGTCATGGGCTGATGAATTTTTAAGTCCTTTGCTCAATCAATTGGGCGATAAGCTGATACTCTTGCCGAGCGATAATCTTTCGGTGCAGGCGACACTTAGAATTCTAGAAGAAGCTAATAAACGGAGTTTTAAGATGAAGTAATTTTATGGACTATTCTCAAGAGTATCTAAATACTATTATCAAAAAATATAATACCGGCCAAGCGAAAGAACACGCGCATCGGCCGGCTTGGGAATCGTTAAAGTAAATAATTTTATGCAAGAAGAAGCTAAAGAAAAAATTAAAAACCTTATCGCGAAATACGAAGCGGAAAAAGCCGCGGGGAAGATTGCCAGATATAGCGAAGAAGAAACCAAAAGAGGTTTTATTGAGCCACTGTTTCAGGCGTTGGGTTGGGATTTTTCAAGTAAAAAAGAAATAACCCTAGAAGAGCAGATTTCCGGCGATCGCGTGGATTATGGTTTTTATTTGAATGGCCGGATAAAATTTTATTTGGAAGCCAAAAAAATATCAGTTGATTTGTATCGCGAAGATTATGCCAAGCAAGCCATCCGTTATTCTTGGAACAAAGGCGTTACTTGGGCTGTGCTCTCCGACTTTGAAGGTTTGATTGTCTTCAACGCTCTATCGCCGGAAAAATCTTTGGCCGGGAAAAAGTATTTATCTTTTACTTATGAAGAATATCTAACTCGCTTTGACGAGCTGTGGCGTCTGTCGAAAGAAGCCTTTAGCGCTGATCTTTTGGATCAGGAAGCTGAAAAAGTGGGCAAGAAATTGCAAAAGGTGTCTGTCACTGAAACCTTATCAAATGATTTGAATGAATGCCGAGAAATTTTGACTAAAGCTTTTTTACAATGGAATGAAAAAGTTGATCCGCATCTTATAGACGAAGGCGTGCAAAAGCTGCTCAATCGACTGATTTTTATCCGTTGCGCCGAAGACCGGAAAATTGAACCGCCGACGCTCCTACCCTTGATTCATGAATGGCAATCAAGCGGCAAGGCCGGATCAGTCAGTCCTTATCAGGCCATGATAAAAAAATTTAGAGAATTAGACGCCATCTATAATTCCAACTTGTTCAGCGAACATCCGTTTGAAAAATGGGAAGAATTCAGCGGGGCGACGGAAAAGGTGATTGAGATTTTACACGGAAAAAAGAATTATTTTGAATATGATTTTTCAGCTATACCCGCCGATGTACTCGGTAATGTCTATGAGAATTATCTTGGCCATCAATTAAAAAAATCCAAAAAGGCGGAAGATCTGTCGGGCAAGAATCTCAAAAAACGCAAAGAGCAGGGGATATACTATACGCCCAAGTTTATTGTTGATTATATCGTGCAAAATGCTCTTGGTCCGGTATTGGATAAATGTGAAAGTATAAATGATCTACAGAAAATTAAAATTCTAGATCCGGCTTGCGGCTCGGGCTCATTTTTGGTGGCGGCGATGAATTTCTTGATAAAGAAGTATGAAGAATTCGGAGCCAAGCCCGACGGTCTCTTAAAAATTCAGATTTTGCAAAATAATATTTATGGCGTGGATTTGGATGAGCAAGCCGTGGAGCTCGCGCGCTTGAATTTGCTTTTGAATACTTTTGACAGCCAAACCAAACTGCCTAATCTGGGCGGGAATATTAAAAATGGCAATTCGTTAATTTCCGGCAGTGATGAAGAGCTGGAAAAATATTTTGGGAAAAATTGGCGCGAGAAAAAACCGTTTAATTGGGAAGAGGAATTTCCCGAAGTTTTCCGACAAGGTGGGTTTGATGTAGTAATCGGCAATCCGCCGTATATACAATCAAGAAATATAAATGATGAGGAAAGGCATTTTTATTGGGATAAATATCAAACTGATACTAATCATTCCGATATTTATTCTTTTTTCATTGAAAAATCAATTGATCTTTTAAAAAATCAAGGAGCTTTAAGTTTTATTACTCCAAATACATGGTTGCAAACTCCAAGTTTTAAGTCCACAAGAAAAAAGATTTTTGATGAAAGTAAGATACTAAAAATTTTAACTTTTGACACAAATGCAAAAATATTTGGCGACGCTCAAGTTTCGAATATCGTTTTTGTTATACAAAAAGAAACAAACAAAAAGGTTAGTATGAGTAATTCCATAGAGATAGAAAAAAGTGAAATTGATTTTAAAATAAATGCATTAAATAAAATTGAACAAAAAGATATTGATTCAGAGAAAGGATTTAATATTTTTATCAGTCAGGAACCCAAAGATATTATAGATAAAATTCTTTCAAATTCTATTGTTTTAGATTCTGTCGGAGAGATTATAGGCGGATTAAGAACGGGTGATGATAAAAAGTTTTTAAAAAATAAATTTGAAAATCAAAATGATAAAAAGTTGCTTAGAGGAAGAAATGTGAGTCGTTACCATCTAAAATGGAATGGAGAATATGTTTGGTATAAGCCAGAATTGATGAAAGTAAAACAAGCAGCGGCACCAAAAGAATCAAAAATTTTTGAGACTAAAGAAAAATTATTAGTAAGAATGATAACAGGGGGAGAACTTATCGCCACTTTTGATAACGAAGGATTTTATTTCTTACAAGATAATCTTATTTTGCCAAAAGAAAAATATAGCATTAAATATTTATTGGCGATTTTAAATTCAAAATTGTCCGGGTTTGTAGTTAAAAATTCTGTATCTAATATTGCTATAACACAATCGTTATTAAAAAAATTTCCAATTTATAAAATTGATTTTTCAAAACCAAAAGAAAAAGAAAAGCATGACGATCTAGTAAAATTGGCCGATAAAATGCTTAAATTAAATAAGGAGCTTCGCAGGCTACCAGAAAATTCCGATAAGTGGAATTCAATAAAATCAGAAATAGAAAAGACGAATAAATTGATTGATCAAAAAGTTTATGAATTGTATAATTTAAACGAAAACGAAATTAAAATAGTTGAAAGCTATGACAAAATCTAAAATTACTAAAAATATACAACTTTGCAATCAAGGGGAAGGTTTTTTCGAATCCATCTTATCTCAAAATGTAATATTACATCAGGTAAAAGGCGGAAATGATGTTGGGATTGATTATTTTTGCGAATTGATTAATGCAAAAAATGAATCCTCAAATATTTTATTTGTAATTCAATTAAAAACAACGAGGAAAGATAATGTTGTCCTGCAAAAGGTTGAAAATAATTCTCGTCTAAATAAACTAGATCAATATGAGATAAAAAGAAAAAACAAAAAGGGAGGGGCAAGTGGAAAGTATGACAACAAGAGCTTAATTAAAGATGAAACTTTAGAATATTGGAAGGGCTTTGAGACGCCCGTGTATTTATTTGTAGCTGTTATCGGAAACAAAAATCAATTGTTCTATAAAAGATACACTCCAATTCTGCATAGCACACAAAAGAGAAATAATGAAAAATTTTACTTGGTTAATAATAAAAATTTATTTCTAGCATTTATTGAAAATAATCAAGGAGGATTTTGCAGGGATTTATTTATTGATTATGTAAGGTGTAATTATAAAAAAGGATCGTTACTATATAAATCGCCGAAAGATTTTGGACTAAAACAATTTTCGGAAGACGATTTTTATAAAGATTTGTTTAGGAATAAAATATATAAAGACGCATTTATAAAAACGAGAGATAAATTGAATTATTTTTGTAGCGGTAAAAGAAAAATGGCGGCAGATGGATTGGGGAAGGGGGAGGAGGGATAAATATTACTTAAAACAAGTAAAATAAAAACAAAAAAGATATGAATTATTTAGTCAATAAAAATAAATTTATACTGCAAACAAAAAACTCAACCTTAGTTAGATTGAGTCCTTTGTATAGAAGCAGCGTCTCATATAGCGGTTGATCTGCAGCTTAGATCCCAGATACTCTGGGGGAAAACCACAGCGCCACAAAAGCTATTATTGCATGCTTCTATTTGCAGTATACCGCAAGTATATTAAAAGTCAAGAGTTATCCACATCTGAAAAATATGCCTTGGCTAACGAAAAAAATAGGCGCTGTGCTAGCTTCGCTGGAGTAAAACATTTTATGAAAAATCTCTCCCACCTAGCAATACTTCTATCTTTTATCTTACTCTTGACCGGTTGCGAAGCAGCCAATCTTCCAGTTAATAATAATTTTGATGTGTTGAAAGAGGGGAGATAAAGATTATTTAAAACAAGGAAAATAAAATATGGATTTGCAAGAATTTAAAAGTTACAATATTAAACAAAAATTAGGAATTGACGATGAAAAATTCGGAAAGATTTTTGTTTTTATTGATTTTGCCAATGTGGATAAATGGTTTGCCGAAGACACTAGAGATTGGGATAATAATGTTTTAGACAATAATAATAAACTATCCATTGATTTAGAGAGGCTGGTTAATTTTATAAAATGTTTTTCTGGTGATTTTAGATTTTATTACGGACATGATCCGCAAAATAAAAATTCATTAAAATTTCTTGGGAAAACAAAATATGTTTTTGGCGAAAAAAATGTTTTTACCAAACCAATCCAACAAATCAGGCATTATTTAAAAGAAAGAGAAAAATTAATAAATACAAGGTGTACACAACATGACAACGAAGGCGATTTTATTTATTTACCCAAATGTAACTTTGATGTAGAAATTTGCGTTGACGCTATCAGATTGATAAATAAATATGATACTTTTTGTCTTTTTTCAAGTGATGCGGATTTTGTTAGTTTAATAACATTTCTAAAAAATAACCGCAAAAAAGTAATTTTGATTAAAGGAGGGCATGTGCAGTATTCTTTAAAAGCAAACAGTGATAAGGTTATAAACGCTCAGGATATAAAGGCATATATAGCCCATATAAAGCAAAAATCTAGCCCTTAAGGCTAGATCTTGCGGATAGTATTCCCGCATCCGCGGGCAGGGCAATCTTGCGATTACATATTGAATATATCAAAACTTATCCACAATGTCAAATATACAATCAAACATTCTATGAAAATCCTCTCCCGCCTAGCCATACTTCTCTCTTTTAGCTTAATTTTGACTGGTTGTGAAGCAGTAAATCTTCCGGCCAATAATAATTTAGCAGCGCCGGTGGTGGAAGAGGCGAATAATGTTAATCAAGTTGTTTTAAACCAAAACGTAAATACCAATATTGCCCAGCCGGCGGTTGTTCAGAATACCAAACCAGTGGCTGTCCCGGCGAAAAAAATATCTCCTGAGAAAGAATATTATCTTGTCATCAAAGTCGTTGATGGCGATACTCTGGATCTAAATATCAATGGCGCTACGGAAAGAATACGGCTCATCGGCATTGATACGCCGGAAGTGGTGGATCCGAGAAAACCGGTGCAGTGTTTTGGCCTCGAGGCCTCCAATCAGGCCAAGGCAGTCCTCACTGGCCAGTCCGTGGCTTTGGAAAAAGATCCTTCGCAAGGGGAGCGGGACAAATACGGCCGATTGCTCGGCTATATTTTTTTGAGAGATGGTACAAATTTTAACAAGCAGATGATTCGGGAGGGCTATGCCTATGAATATACTTATAATTTGCCATACAAATATCAAACGGAATTCAAAGCGGCGGAAAATTACGCCCGAATCAATAAACTTGGCCTTTGGGCGGATGATAGTTGCATCGACGTCGCCACGCCCGTTTCGACAAATACTAATACAAATTCTAACACCAATACTGCCGCCGCGACCGGGTGTGTGATTAAGGGTAATATCACCACGGAAAAAATTTATCATCTGCCCGGATGCGGCAGTTATTATAAAACAACTATAGATGAATCAAAAGGGGAGCGCTGGTTTTGCACTGAAACAGAAGCCGTGGCTGCCGGTTGGCGCAAAGCGAAAAATTGTCCGTAAACAAAAAATATTTTAAAATACATTTTAATTTGTAAGAATTTTATATAAAATATTTTAATCAAAAATTGTAATCAGAAAATCGCCTTTTGAGGCGTTTTTTGTTTGACTTGATATGAACTAGGGCGTAAAATTAAAATAGAATATATGAAAAAAATAAGAAAATGGCCAAGCGGGAAACTAACACTATTATTATTTCCGATTTGCACTTGGGATCAGCGGTGAGCGAGCCCCGGAAGGCGCTCGCCATGCTCAAGGGCTATTCTTTCCAGAAGCTCGTGCTCCTCGGGGATATTTTTGATAGCCTTGATTTCCGCCATCTCAATACCGAATGCTGGGAATTCCTGAATTATGTCGGAAAGATTGCCAAGGAAAAGAAAGTCAGATGGGTAATCGGGAATCACGACATGGGCCTGGCTGATATTTTCGGTTCGCTCGTCGGCGCCAAAGTCTACGAAACTTATATTTGGCACTATCGCCGGAAGACCTACCTCGCGATTCATGGCCACCAGTTTGATCGGTTCTTGATTAATAATGCCTTTCTCTCGTATCTCGCTACCCGCATCTACAATTTTGTCCAAAGAATAGATTTTCATGATATGAAATTCAGCCATTACTTGAAAAGGCAGAGCAAGGGTTGGCTCCGGCTCTCGGACAAGGTGGCCCGCTCCGCGCTCCGGTACGGAGCCAAGAATGGCGCTGATTTTGTTTTTTGCGGTCACACCCACAAGGCCATGGAAAAAAGCCAAGGAAATATCCGCTATTACAATTCCGGCTGCTGGACTGATACGCCTTGCCAGTATATTACCATCGATAAAGAAGGCATTGAGATTCATGAATTTTAATTTATGATCGAAATTAAAATTAAATGTATTATCTCTATATTGTAAAATGCGCGGATAAAACATTGTATACGGGAATTACCGTTGATTTGCCCCGGCGGATAAAAGAACATAATTTCACCCGCCGCGGCGCCAAATATACCCGAGCTCGCCGGCCGGTGAAATTGATTTATTCCAAAAAATTCCGCAATCGATCTCTCGCCTCCAAAGCGGAATATAAAATTAAAAAATTATCAAAACAAGAAAAAGAAAAAATTATTAAAAAATCTTGACACCTCGCGAAAAAAGACGTATAGTACACCAAAGACACCTCGCATAGGGGTGTTTTAAATATTATTATATTTTTTTTATTAAATATTATGGCCGATGAAGTAGTTCTCCGATTTGATGAAGTCTCATTTGAATATACCTATAATAAGCCCATCCTAGACGAGGCGAGTTTTAGTGTCCGCCGAGGATCTAAAATTACACTTATGGGCCAGAACGGCGCAGGTAAGAGTACGCTTTTCGGTTTGATTCAAGGATTGCAAAAGCCGAAAGAGGGGAAAATTTCTTTGGCCGCTGGGGCGACGATCGGCGCCGCAAGGCAGACGATGGAGCGCGTGGATCTAATTTTATCTCTGGAAGAATATTTTGCCAAGGCTTTTTCACCTGTGCCCGCTAATCTCAAAAGTAGAGTTAGCAAGGTGATGGAGGCGGTGAATCTCAATATTCCTTTGGACCGAAAAGTCGGTGATCTCTCGGGCGGCCAGCAAGCAAGATTGCTTTTGGCTTTCGCTCTCATCCAGAATCCGGATATTCTTTTGCTCGACGAACCGACAAACAATCTTGACCAGGCAGGTATTGATCATTTAATTCAATTTCTCGTAATGTACGACAAAACAGTGCTTGTTATTTCCCATGATGCGGATTTTTTGAATTGTTTTACCGATGGCGTTATTTATCTTGATGTCTTCACGCACAAGATTGAGACATATGTCGGTGATTATTATTCGGTGGTGGAAGAAATCGCGAAGCGCATTGAGCGGGAAGCGATGAGAAACGCTCGGGCAGAAAAGGAAATTAAAGACCGCAAGGAAAAGGTGAATTTTTTCGCGAACAAGGGCGGCAAGATGCGCAAGCTTGCGAAAAAATTGCGCGAAGAGACAGAAGAGCTGGAAGAAAATAAAGTTGAAGTGCGGAAAGAAGATAAGACGATCAAAAGCTTTAATATTCCCGACCAGAATGTGATTGGCGAAGTGGTCATAATTAATTCAGTGAAAGTTATCCATAATCATGAGCCGGTTAAGAAAAAAGTTAATTTGGCGCTCCGAAAAAAGATGCATCTGCTCGTCTCTGGCCCGAACGGCGTGGGTAAGAGCACTTTTTTGCGTTCTCTCGTGTCGGACAAAAATGAAGGCGCTAAAATTCTCACTGGTACGAGAATTGGTTATTACAGCCAGGATTTTTCCACTCTTAATTTTGAGGAGACAGTATTTGATTCTTTAAAGAGCGCGCTCTTGGAAGATGGCGGTGTGAGTATCGAACAGATGCGAGCTATTGCGGCCGGCTTTCTCATTACGGGAGATCTGATGGCGAATAAGGTAGGGGATCTATCTGAGGGGCAAAAGGGCCTACTTTCTTTCGCGAGGCTCGTGCTTATGCAGCCGGGGCTTTTGATTTTGGATGAGCCGACTAATCATATTAATTTTCGCCATATTCCTATTATCGCCGAGGCGATTAATAATTACGAAGGCGCAATGATTCTTGTGAGCCATATGCCTGATTTTGTAAAACAAATCCGCATCGACGAATATCTTGATTTAGGGAAGATTTAAATAAATTAGAAATAAAATATGTTTTATCGCCCCGCTGTAATGCGGTTTTTTGCTGTTAATTAATGGACGCGAGAGTTTGTTTTTGCTAAACTAAAAGCATGAAAATTATTTCTTGGAACGTTAATGGGCTTCGCTCGGTTCACGGTAAGGGCTTATTAAAATGGCTCAGGCAGGCAAAGCCGGATATTTTTTGTCTCCAGGAAATCAAAGTCTCAAAAGAGAAAATTCCTGAAAAGCTTTTGAATCTCTCGGGCTACTACGCCTATTTTTCCCATGCTCGGCGGCCGGGCTACAGCGGTACGGCGATATATACCAAGTTAAAGCCAATTAGCGCGAGATATGAAATGGGTTTCGAGCAGTTTGACCGCGAAGGTCGTTTTTTGGCGCTGGATTTTAAAAATTTTATTTTGATCAATGTTTATCTGCCACAGGGCGGGCGGATGAAAGAAAAATTGGGCTACAAATTAGTTGCTTACAAAAAATTATTCAACTATCTCCGGACAATTGGCGCGAAAAAGTCCGTGATTTTACTTGGCGATTTCAATATTGCCCATACGGCTTTGGATTTGGCTCGGCCAAAGCCAAATGAAAATAATATTATGTTTACTCCAGCGGAGCGGAAGCAAATTGATCGGCTGGAGGCTTTGGGCTTTATTGATACTTTTAGAGAATTCCACAAAGGCGCCGGGCATTATACTTGGTGGTCGTATCGGGCGAACGTGAGAGCGAAAAATATCGGCTGGCGGATTGATTATGTTTTTGCGAATAAATTAATTATTAAAAAAATCAGCAAGGCTTTTATTCTGCCGGCCGTCCGAGGTTCAGATCATTGTCCGATTGGAATAAATTTTAACCCCGTTAAATAATTTTATGATTTATGATATCGCGATAATTGGCGGCGGTCCGGCCGGTATGATGGCTGCGGGAAGAAGCGCAGAACTCGGCGCTAACGTAATTTTGCTTGAGAAAAATAAGGATTTGGGGTTGAAGCTCCTCATGACGGGTAACGGTCGCTGTAATATTACAAATCTAATCGAAGATCCGCGTAAGCTCGTCCAAGCCTATGGCGCGAATGGCAAATTCCTTTTCTCGGCTCTGAGCAAATTTGGGCCAAGAGAAGTGATTGAATTTTTTAATCAGCGCGGAGTTAGGACTAAAGTGGAAGATAATAATAGGGTATTTACCGCAAGCGACAAGGCCGCAGACGTGCTTCGCGCCTTGGTAAATTATTTAAAATATACTCGCGTGCAAGTCCGCACGGGAGCAAGAGTAAAAGAGATTACCTCTCTTGACAACAAGATTGAGAAAATAATTTTGGCCAATGGTGAAGAAATTGTCGCGAATAAATTTATAATTACCACCGGCGGCAAATCATATCCTTTAAGCGGTTCAACGGGTGACGGATACAAATGGCTGAAGGACTTTGGCCACGAAATTGTGCCGACCTTGCCGGCTTTGACATCACTTGTTTTGAAAGATAAATTTATTCCAGAGCTCGAGGGTGTAAGTTTAGCGCGAGTGCAAATCAGCCTTCTCCGAGACAAGAAAAATCTTTTTTCCGGGATTGGCGAGACGGTCTTCACGCGAGATGGTATTAGTGGTCCCTTGATTCTCAATATGAGCAATCTCATAGGCCGCGAACTCCCGGCCAAATTGAAATTGCAAATTGATTTCTATCCGGATTTGGATTTGTCCGGTTTGGATAAGAAAATCCAAAAAGATTTTCAAGTAGATAAAAACAAGTCATTTAAAAATTTTATCGCCAAATTGCTGGCTCCCAAATTGGCGCCGATTATAATTAAACTTTCAGGAATTGATCCCGAGAAAAAAGTTAATCAAGTGAGTGGGGAAGAGAGGAGAATGCTTATTCGGTTGCTCAAGGAATTTGGTTTGGAAATTTATGGTCTCGCCGGCTATGAGAGGGCGATGCTTACTTCGGGCGGGGTGAAATTGAGCGAAGTGGACCCGAAAACCATGAAGTCAAAATTAATTGATAATCTCTATCTCGCGGGAGAAATGCTTGATTTGGCCGGACCGACTGGCGGTTTTAATCTGCAAGTGTCTTGGAGCACCGGTTATATCGCGGGCGAGAGCGCAGCTGGGCTGGATCTTGGTTTTAGCCCAGTAAAGTGGTAAAATTATTTTAAGCTATAAAAAAGTAAAAATCCCTAAAATTAAATATTTTTAAAAAAATTATTAAAAATTTATGAAACAAAAAAAATTTCTAATCATTTTTGCCGTTTTCGCGGTTTTAATTCTTGCCGGTTTTAGCTGCGGCAAGAAAGAAGCCGCGCCCGCTAATGTTTCAACGGCGAAAATAGAGGAAAAAGCCAAAGAAGAAGTTATTAATCCTCTTAAATTGGAGTACACTCTTAAAAATGCCGGTCCCGGCGGCGAGGGCGCTATCACGTATTTTTTGGAAAGCAAAAAGAAGTGTGGTGATCGCGAGGCTTATTTAGGTCTGGCCAAGGTTGATATGCAAGGCCAATCTCAATACGCCAAGGTAACTATTTATGCTGATAACGGCGAAATGGCGACGAGCCGCTGGAACAATGAAGAAGCGATGGCTTTTGATGATTCGGTTTCTATTTCCAATGATATGAATATTCCGCTCGCGATTAATGACATTTTTAATGCCGCTGGAAAGAATTTCAACTCGCCGGAATATTGGCAGATTAATGTGCCGACGGTTTTAAAGGATGTGGTAAGTGGCCGCTCCAAGGGCAATTATTCCGTCATACCACAGGGCGAAGATAATACTGCCATCGTGCCCTGCACGAAGTTTAAAATAGTCGCGAAGACCACGACGATGGACGGCTATTTCAACGCTTGCGTCGCCTCAAAGATTAATAATATTAGTTTGTCGTTTATAGTTTCTATGGCGTTCCAAAATAATCAAGGGCCGAGCTGGCAGTTAAAAAGCTTCACTAGCGAAAAATCAGGCCTTGCCTGGATTCCTCAATGTTTGGAACCAGTGAAATGCGCTTTTATACCTCAGCCGGAACAGGCCGAAAGAAGCGCCTGCGAAGCCGGGGGCAAGGCGAGAATTGAAACCGAAACCGATGACAAAGGCTGTGTGATTAAATACAAATGCATGGCTGAACTTGATCAGGTAAAAGACGCGCTTAATCGCACTCAACGGCCGGGCTGCAGTATTAATCAAACAGTATTGAACAAATACTTCGCTTGCCGCAAAAACAATCAGCCCAATTTTGAACCGACCAAATACGACGAAGGCGGTTGTCTTTTGGATATTAATTGCCGGCAATAAAATTATTTTGTTTCGCGGCAATTTTCTATGAAAATTAATATCTCAAACAGGCAAAATCAAAAAATTGTTGTTGTAATCAACCAAGATCCGGATGACAAAGGTCTGGCTTTTGTCATGCACGGATTGGGCGGATTCAAAGAACAGCCGCATATCGAAATAATGGTCCAAGCCTTAAGAGAAGCGGGTTACGCGGTAGTCAGATTTGACGCGACTAATTCTTTCGGTGAAAGCGAGGGTAATTACGAAGATGCCACAGTGACTAATTATTACCATGATTTGGAAGATGTGATCGTCTGGGCTGGTAGTCAGAGCTTTTACTGGGAACCATTTATTTTGGCCGGTCATAGCATTGGCGGCCTTTGCACGGCACTTTATGCCGAAAAGCATCCGGAAAAAGTGAAAGCGCTTGCGCCGATTTCCACTGTGGTGAGCGGCCGACTTAGTATGGAAGCGCATAAGAAGCACGATCCCGAGGGCTTTGCCAAATATCGCGAAACTGGTTGGGATATTAAGCCCTCTACTTCGAAGCCGGGTGTAATTAAAAAATTAAAATGGTCTCACGTTGAAGATCGCCTTAAATATGATTTGTTGCCAGAAGTTAAAAAATTAACTATGCCGGTGTTGCTTATCGTTGGGGAGAAAGATTACGTCGTGCCAGTCGACAATCAGCAGATTTTGTTTCAAGCTTTGCCAGGTCCGAAAGAATTGCATATAATCAAAAGCGCGCCTCATACTTTCAAAAATTCGGAACATTTGGCAGAATTAAGGCAAATTTTCGATGATTGGCTCACGAAATATGGAAAAACAAATTATAATTAAATTACACAAAAATTTTGAAGATTGCTCTCATGAAAAAAATGGAGTGGAATTTTGGTATGCCAGAGAATTACAAGAACTTCTCGGCTATGATCAGTGGAGAAATTTTGAGAGCGTAATAGAAAAAGCAAAAATCGCTTGTGTTAACGCAAAACAAAAGGTTTCTGACCATTTTGCTGACATTAGCAAAATGGTTGATATAGGATCAGGAGCTCAAAAATCAATTACAGACACTATGCTTACCCGCTATGCCTGTTATCTTATTGCTCAAAATGGTGATCCGCGAAAAGATGAAATTGCCTTTGCCATGACATATTTTGCGGTCCAAACTCGTAAACAGGAAGTAGTGGAGCAACGGCTGGCAGAGTGGGATCGTCTACGCGCCAGAGAAAAACTTTCCTTCTCCGAAAAAACATTATCGGGAATTTTATTTGAACGTGGCGTCGATGGTCAAGGGTTCGCGCGCATCAGAAGTAAGGGCGATTCGGCATTGTTTGGCGGACATACTACGCAAGAAATGAAAGACCGGCTCGGCGTGCCCGAAAATCGTCCGTTGGCGGATTTTCTGCCAGGAGTTACAATTAAAGCCAAGGATTTGGCCAATGAAATTACCAGTTTTAATGTAAAAAAAGACCAATCATTAAAAGGCGAGATGCCGATTACTTCCGAGCATGTAAAAAATAATCAAAATATGCGCGATTTGCTGGCCAAAAGCGGAATTTTTCCGGATGCCCTGCCGCCAGGAGAAGATACAAAAAAACTAAGACGGAAATTAAAATCAGAAGATAAGAAGTTACCCAAAAGTGTCAAAAAATTAAAATAAAAACCCCCATCTAAAATATTTTTTTAGTATTTAATTATTAATTAAATAATTTATGTTCTACACAATTTTAACCGTCGTTATTGTTTTAATTTTGGCCAGTTTGCGCCAGATTAATCAATACGAGAGAGGATTGAAATTTACCATGGGCCGATTCACGAGTATTATGAATCCGGGCTGGCGTTTGATTATTCCAATTTTCCAGTCTTATCGCAAAGTTGATATCCGCGTGAAAGCGGTTGACGTGCCGGATCAAAAAGCGATTACGCGAGATAATGTGTCCGTGACGGTTAACGCGGTAATTTATTATAAAGTGGCGGCGGCGGAAAAAGCGATTATTGAAGTGGAAGATTTTCGTTATGCTATTTCCCAATACGCCCAAACGACAATGAGGAATATCGTGGGCGAAGTTACTCTCGATGAATTGTTGGGTAATCGCGACAAAATTGCTGAACGCATCAGAGAGATTGTGGAAAAAGAAACTGATGCTTGGGGTTTGAAAGTGAATAATGTCGAGCTAAAAGATATTAGTTTACCCTCGGATATGGAACGCACTATCGCGAAGCAAGCTGAAGCGGAGAGAGAAAAGCGCGCGGTAATAATCAATTCCGAAGGCGAGCTCGCGGCGGCCGGCAATATGGCCAAAGCGGCGGAAATTCTGTCAGCCACACCGGGCGCTCTGCACTTACGAACTTTGCAATCAATTAATGACGTTTCATCGGATCAATCCAATACTATTGTCTTTACTATTCCGCTTGAGGTGATGCAAGCTTATATGGGTTATAAAAACGAGAAAAAATATAATCCCGCTAGTTTATGAAAAAAATTGGCCTTATTATTTTAGGATTAATTATAATGGCTTTGGCCGCAGTAATTGGCGCCAGGCTTTTAACGCCTGAAGACAATTGGATTTGCGCCAATGGCGAATGGGCAAAACACGGCAACCCGACTGCGGACAAACCGATTATTCCTTGTTCGCTCGTAGTCAATCAACAGGTTAACGAAGCAGTTAATCAAAATATTTCAACCAATCAAGCGGTGGAAAATGAAAATGCCAAAATTATTATTGATAGCCCTAAAGTTAACGATTTAATTTCTAATCCGTTAGAAATCAGCGGTCGGGCGCGCGGCACTTGGTATTTTGAAGCCAGTTTTCCAATTAAGCTTCTGGATGAAAATAAAAAAATTATTGCGACGACCACGGGCCAAGCAGAGAGCAGTTGGATGACTGAAGATTTTGTGCCGTTCAAAGCCGAGATGAGTTTTACGAGCGACAAAGATCAGAACGGCGCGCTGGCTTTTATGAATGACAATCCCTCCGGCTTGCAGGAGAATCAAGAACTTTATGAACTTCCGGTGAGAATACCAAAGACCGAGACCACAACTGTTCAAGTATTTTTTAATAATAATAAATTGGATCCGGAAGTTTCCTGTAATAAAGTTTTTCCGGTCACGCGAACAGTGCCAAAAACTGTGGCCGTGGCACGAGCGGCGATTGAGGAGTTGCTAAAAGGAGTGACAGCGGAGGATGCGAAGGCCGGTTATTTCACTAATGTTAATTCCGGAGTGAAGATCAATAGTTTAACAATTGAAAATGGCGTGGCCAAAATTGATTTTAATGAAACTCTGCAATCGGCAGTCGGCGGTTCCTGCCGAGTGGCGGCGATTCGGGCGCAAATTATTGAAACTTTAAAGCAGTTTTCAACCATAAAAAGCGTCATTATTTCGATTAACGGCCGCACCGAGGATATTCTGCAGCCGTAGAATTTATGTAACGGATAGAGTTCTCCGCTGTATATTTATATAGAAAAATCAATCTTAATTAAGCCCTTTTAAAAGTCGAGAGCTTATAAATATACTTAATTATTAATTTAAAATTTATGAAATTTCAAAAAATAGCTATCGGTTTAACGGCTGGCGCTTTACTTATGAGTATGTTGCCGGCTTTGGCGGAAGATAATAACACCAATACTGCTGTGGAACAGAAGGCGCCGGAAGTTAAAACAGCCAAGCAGTGCGTGAAGACGGCTAATGTGGCTTATTCGGGTGCTTTAAAATTGGCGTCAAAAGATTACCAAGCAGCTTATAAAAAAGCGAAAGAAGATTATCAAGCGGCGAGAAAGACGGCCGGCCAAACTTACAAAAATACGGTTGAAAAAGCCCATGTTGATTACAAAACCGCAAGAGATGCTAATAAGGGGGATAAGGGCAAGAAGAGTGAATTATGGAAAGCCTATTCCGATATTAAAAAAGCCAACAATGATACTCGCAATGTTTCATTGAAAACCGCGAGAGATGCTTTTTTAGCAGCCCAAAAAACCGCCCGAGACGCTTATCAAGCGGCCAGAGTAAAAGCCAAAGCTGATTTTGCCGGCGCCAAGGCGGCTTGCAAGGCAGCGCAGACAACTGCAACTAACGCCAATACCAATACAGCGGTCAATACCAATGTAAATACCAATTCCGGCTATTAGATTAAGATTTTGAGAGAATACAAAAATAATCTCCCCACTTGAGGGAGATTATTTTGTTAATTTATTGATAATTTGGTATAATTATTTAAGAAAGTATTGTATCAATAAAAATGCCCAAAAAGAAAAATAAGGCGCCTTTGCGCCGCAAAAAGGCGTCAATTTTAAACGAAAAAAGGATGATTGCTATTAGCTCGATAGTATTATTGTTCTTTGTTTTGATTTTATTTTTAATTTTAGAAATAGCAAACCTCCCGATCTCAAAAGAGAAGGTCCAAACGCCGGTAAATGTTGCCAAGCAGATAACTTACTCGAATTTTACGCTGCCGGATGGGTTCTTGGTGGATTATCCGAGCGATTGGCAAAAAATAGATAAAGGTTTGGAAACCGGATTTTTGCTCGCGATGATTGACAATAACGGAGCGCAAGTCGGTATAATTAAAGGTAATTTTAATGAAAAAAATAATTTGAGCCAAATACTGGAAGAAAAAGTCAATAATTATAACCAGCTCGGGCCGGTGGCTGTGCTTAAAAAAGAAATCAACAACAATGACGGGTCGATTGAATTCACTGTTGGGGTTTCCAATAGGCCTCTGCATTCTTCGGTTAAAGCTGTTTTAAATCAAGAAAGAAATGAAATTTATTTTGTGATGGTAAGCGCGCCGGTTGATCAGTATAATGATTATAAAGAGATTATTCAACATATTATTAATTCAATAAAATTAGATTAAACAATTTTTTTGTCGCCCTTCGACTAGGCTCGGGGTGACAATTAAATTTTATTTTAAATATATAAAATATGCCAAAGATTTACGATGTAATAACTATCGGCGGAGCGACGAGAGACATCATGTTCTATACTGACGAGGCTACCGTTATGCCAAATCCCGTAGAAGACGTGACGCGGCAGAATCTGGTTTGTTTTGAATTTGGCGCGAAGATTAGCATTGAAGGAAGTTATTTTACTTTGGGCGGCGGCGGCAATAATGCCGCAGTGGCTTTTTCGCGTTTGGGTATGAAAACAGCCGCGGCCTTGGCGATAGGCGATGATGATAACGGCCGAGCGGTAATGGAAAATTTGAAAAAGAAAAAAGTGGATACCAAATTTGTTCAGAAGATTAAAAATAAAAAAACGGGTTTTTCTTTTATTCTCACTCTTGAGAAAGAAAGAGAACGGACGATTTTTTTTTACCGCGGAGTCAATGAAGAATTACGAATTACGAATTACGAATTACGAAGTTTTAAATCAAAATGGTTTTATGTTTCTTCTTTGTCTAATAAAAATTGGCGGGATATTTTAAATAAAGTTTTAGACCGAGGTAAGCTGGCTTGGAATCCCGGAATAAACCAGATTAAGGCCGGCAAGAAAGGTTTGATTGAATTTATGGCGCATACGGAAGTTTTGCTGATTAATAAAGACGAAGCGATAGAATTGGTTTTGTCTGACGAGAAATACAAAAATAAATCAGCTGATTTTCTGAATCAACCCCGAAATTTGCTTTTAGCCCTTTCAGAATGGGGGCCGAAGATAACGGTCGTGACTGATGGCGGAAATGGAGCTTATGTTTATGATGGAAAAATTGTTTATTATTCGCCAGCAGCGAGCGTGGATAAGAAAATTGTTGATCGCACGGGCGTTGGCGATGCTTTTGGCGCGAGCTTCACGGCGGGGCTAGAAATTTACAAAGGCGATATTCAAAAATCTCTGCGATTGGCTTTGGTTAATAGCGCTTCCGTGACGACCGAAATTGGCGCGCAAAACAGATTGTTAACACTTAAAGAAGCGGAAAAAAATTAGTAATTTACACGAAAATTTATGATTAAAATTCCCATTGAAGTTTCGGCTAGGCATATTCACTTAACTCAAGCCGATTTGGAAACGCTTTTTGGCAAGGGCTATGAATTGACCGCGGAGAAAGCCTTGTCACAGACTGGCCAATTCGCGGCGCGCGAAATATTGACTATTAAAACCGAAAAGGGGGAGTTTAATAAAGTAAGAATTGTCGGCCCGGTACGCAATTACAGCCAAGTGGAAATTTCCAAAACTGATGCTTTAAAACTCGGTTTGAACCCGCCCTTGCGAGTTTCCGGCGGCGCTGAGGGTTCACCCGGCATAACAATTATTGAACCTGAAGGACAAAAAATAGAATTAAAAGAAGGTGTGATTATCGCCCAGCGCCATGTTCATGCCAGTCCCGAGGATGCCGCCCAATATGGATTGAAAAACGGCCAAATTTTTTCCGTGAAAATTGCGGGCGAGCGCGGCCTTACTTTTGACAACGTAGCGGTTCGCATCGATCCGACTTATGTTTGGGCAATGCATATTGATACTGACGAAGGCAATGCGGTGGGCATCGGCCGAGAGCAGATCTTCGGCGAGGTGTTGATTTAATTCGTAGGGAACAAAGATTTTTGTTCCTTACAAAATTTTATGTATATTTTAGTTATCAATTCCGGCAGCGCGACGTTAAAATTTAAAATTTTTAACACGGAAAGTTTGTGTGAAACTATTTGGGGTATTGTTGAGAGAATCAATCTTAAGGGTTCTTTTTTAGTTATAGAAAATAAAACCGGAAAATCAAAATTTAATTATTCCAAAGGTATTAAAAACCACGCTGAAGCCTTGAAGATTGTTCTTAGTAAATTGGCAGATTCTAATATTAAACTTTCCGCTATTAAAGCTATCGGCCATCGCGTGGTGCACGGCGGAGAGGAATTTACGCGGCCGACTTTAATCACTAAAAACGTTTTAAAGAAATTGGAAAAATATAATCAGCTGGCGCCTCTGCATAATCCGGTAAATATCATGGGAATTAAGGCTTGTTTGAAAGCATTGCCCGGTATCAAAAATATTGCGGTTTTTGATACGGCCTATTATCGCACTATTCCTGATTATGCTTTTATTTATCCTTTGCCTTTAAAGTTCTATACTAAGCATAAAATTCGGCGCTACGGCTTTCATGGTATTTCACATCAATACGTTGCTGGGGAAGCGGCTAAAAAATTAAAAAGGCCTTTAAACAAATTAAAAATAATTTCATGCCACTTGGGTAGCGGCGCTTCGGTCACTGCGACAAAGTTTGGCAAAGCGATTGATACGAGTATGGGGTTTACGCCGCTTGAAGGATTAATGATGTCGACACGTACTGGCGACTTGGATCCAGCTATTCCATTATATTTGATTAAAACATTGAAATTTAATCCGGAGAAAGTTGATGAAATTTTGAATAAAAAATCAGGATTTTTAGGTTTGACGGGCACGATGGACATGCGTGAAGTATTAGCCCTGGCAGGTTATAAAGTGGCAGGATTCAGACAAGACACAAGACACAAGAGACAAGAGACAAGAGCGCGTTTAGCCTTAAATATATTTGTTTATCGAGTGCAAAAATATATCGGCGCTTATGCCGCAGCCATGGGTGGAGTTAATGTGCTGGTTTTTACCGGCGGGATAGGGGAGCGGAGCGAGATAGTGAGAAAATTAATCTTGAAAGATTTGAAATTTTTAGGTAAATTTAAAACCTTGGTTATTCCTGCCAATGAGGAGCTGATGATTGCTAGAGAAATTAGTCGCAAGTTGTAATAATGAGAATGCTAAATAAAAATAATTTTTGCGTTGAATTCAATTTCTAACATCTAACACCTATGGACAATAAAACTTTAGCAGAAAAACAAAATTTAAAACTGGAAATTTTGGAAAAGATAGCCGATCTCGTGACCGTCGGTTTGGGATTAGTGGCGGCTTTGGCTTGGAATGACGCCATTCAAGAATTATTTAAAACAATTTTTGGCACGCAATCGACATTATTGGCGAAATTTTTGTATGCGGCGATTATTACTGTTATAATTGTATATATCACTATTAAATTAGGAAGAGTGATTAATAAAGTAAAAGAACAAATTGGTAGAAATAAGTAAATACAGAATTAAGTAAATTAATAACAAATATAAAATATGAAAAATAAGTATAAGGCGATTGTCCTTTTTTTAATTCTAGGAATTTTTTTGTTTGGCGCGATGCAATTTGTGCTAGCCGCCGATGAGACTCCCGTGAAGTGCACTGCGGCAGGAGGCTGTACGGATCAAGGCTTGCGCCTGGCCGCTCTTCTCCAGAACCAAAAAATTTCTTTACCGCTTATCGTTGGCGCCGCGCTCATTGATAGCGTCAATCCTTGCGCTATCGGCATGCTGATTTTACTTCTCGGTTATCTTATGGTTTTTAATAAACAGCCGGAACGGATGTTCAAAACCGGAACGGTTTATATTGCGACGATATTCGTGACTTATTTTTTAGTCGGTCTAGTTTTTTCCCATTTTGTTTATCTTCTCTTGGCTTGGAAATACTATACAATAGTAAGCCAAACAATTAAGTACGCCATTATTATTTTGATCTGGGCGGCGGCTCTGGTTAATTTAAAAGATGTTTTTTGGTATGATAAGGGTTTTTCTCTTCACGTGCCGCATTCAAAAGTTCCTCTGCTCGTGAAATATATACAAAAAGTCAGTATCCCCGCGACTATTATTTTAGGCATTTTAGTAACTTTGTTTGAGCTACCATGCTCATTACCACTCTACGTCGGAGCGATTATGGTGATGACCAGTTCTTTTTCATATCTGGTGGTTGTTGGTTATTTGTTATTGTATAATTTGATCTTTGTTTTACCGCTTATAGTAATTTTTACCATTCTTCTCAAAACCAAAAAAGTTTTTGAAGCCAAGGATATCCAGGAGCGGGGGAATAGGTGGATGAAATTATCCATGAGTTTGGCGCAGATCGGAATTGGTTTGGTATTGTGGTTTTTATAATTAATTTTCAATTTCTAATTTCCAATTTTCAATCAATTTCCAATGAATTAATTTTAAAAATTATAAAATTAAAAATTGTAAATTATAAATTTTGTGGTTTAAATGGGCATCAAAAATATCTTAAATGGACAATCAAAGACAATCACTTCGGCGGCGGTGGTGATCGGCGCGGCCTCTCTTGCGAGCCGTTTGCTTGGCGTTTTTCGGGATCGCGTTTTGGCCGGCGAATTTGGTGCGGGCGATGTGCTTGACGCTTACTTTGCCGCCTTTAAAATTCCCGATTTGGTTTATAATCTTTTGATTTTGGGCGCGCTCTCGGCTGGTTTTATTCCGGTTTTCGTCCGGATTTTTTATAATGACAAAAAAGAATCAGAGGCCTGGAAATTAGTGAATGATCTTTTAAATATTATGGCCGTTGGATTGGTTGTAATTTCTGCAATTTTTGTTTTAATCATGCCATATTTAATGCCATTTATTGCCCCGGGATTTTCTGATGAAAAACTGCAAATCACGATCGGCTTATCAAGAATAATGTTTTTGAGCCCGATTTTTTTGGGGCTTAGCAATATTTTTGGCGGGATTCTCCAGTCGTTCAAAAGATTTTTTGTTTATTCCTTGGCGCCAATATTTTATAATTTTGGCATTATCGCCGGCGCGCTTTTTTTGGTTCCGCGCTTCGGCGTCTATGGCTTGGCGCTTGGTGTTGTCTTGGGCGCATTTTTGCACCTGCTAACGCAGATTCCGACCAGCCTCCATCTCGGCTATCATTATGCATGGAGTTTTAATTTTAAAAGCTGGGGGATCAAGAGAATTTTGCGAATGATGATACCGCGCACTTTGGGTCTGGCCGTCACGCAGATTAATTTGGTTTTTATGACGATTATTGCATCGCTCTTAGCGAGCGGCAGTCTCACGATTTTTAATCTGGCTAATAATCTTCAGAGTTTTCCCGTGGGCATTTTCGGCGTTTCTTTTGCCATCGCCGCTTTTCCGGCGCTCTCCGAATTGGCGACCAGAGAAGATAAAGGAGAATTTATAAAAAATTTTTCCAATACTACGCGGCAGATTTTGTTTTTTCTCGTTCCGCTCACGATTCTATTTATTGTTTTGCGCATTCAAATCGTCCGAGTAGTTTTGGGCAGCGGCCAATTCGATTGGGAGGATACGATTGTGACCGCTCAAACTTTGGCCTGGTTTAGTTTTAGTTTGTTTGCCCAGGCGCTCTTGCCGCTTTTAGTTAGATCCTTTTTTGCCTTTCACGATTCCCGGACGCCATTTTATATCGGACTAATGAGTGTGGTTTTGAACATTGCCCTTGGCTGGCCGTTGTCTTTGAAATACGGGATAGTCGGTTTGGCCCTGGCTTTTTCCATAAGCAGTATAGTAAATCTGATTTTGCTTTGGGTTTTGTTAAAAAAGAGAATACATAATCTGGACGAAAAATATATTGCCATCTCAGTACTAAAGTTTTCCATTGCCGGATTTTTTATGGCCATATTTACCCAAGGCATGAAATATGTGGTTGAGCCGTTTTTTGGCACCGATACCTTTATTGGAATCTTCCTGCAAGGATTTATCGCTGGTTTGGTGGGTTTAGGAGTTTATTCTTTAATTTGCCTCTGGCTAAAATCTCCGGAAATGATAGTGTTTTATAACAGTTTGCGGCGAAGATTGATCAAGCAGGCTTTGCCGGAGATTGAGAGTATCAGTGAGGGAGAAGAGATTTAGAATTATTAGTTTTCGGTTTCCAAACAAAGTGGTTTTTCAAATTCCCCGTTAGCAAAGGGGGAACTATAAAATATCTTCGTGGATTTTTATTGTAGTTTAATTTATGGATCAATCTCTAATTCGTAATTTTTGCATTATCGCGCATATTGATCACGGCAAGTCAACGCTCGCAGATCGTCTTTTGGAATTGACGGGAACTGTGGCCAAGCGAGACATGAAAGAACAAATTTTGGATCAAATGGACTTGGAACGGGAACGGGGGATTACGATTAAATTGGCGCCGGTTCGGATGAACTACAAAAATTATGTTTTGAATCTTATAGACACTCCCGGACACGTGGATTTTACTTATGAAGTTTCCCGATCGCTCGCGGCCGTGGAAGGCGCGATACTTCTTGTTGACGCGACGCAAGGCATCCAAGCGCAGACGCTAGCTAATTTGTATTTGGCCTTGGAGCAAAATTTAACGATTATTCCCGTGGTAAATAAAATCGATTTGCCCAATGCGCAAATTGAAAAAACTGTTGAAGAAATTGTTAATCTGCTTGGCTGCAAAAAAGAAGAAGTGATTATGGCCTCGGCAAAGACTGGTCAGGGCGTGACAGATATTCTTGAGGCGGTGGTTAGTCGGATACCATCGCCGCGGGGAGAAACGGTGAAGCCTTTGCGCGCGTTAATTTTTGATTCCAATTACAATGAGTTTAAAGGCGTGGTTGCTTATGTTCGCGTAGTGGATGGCGAGGTAAAAGCCGGCGATAAGATTCTGATGATGGCGACCGGAGCGAGCGAAGAATGCCTGGAGGTTGGCATTTTAAATCCTAAAATGGAGTCAGTATCTAAACTCGCCGCGGGTGATATTGGCTATATCGTTACTGGCCTGAAAGAAGTGGAGAAGTGTCGCGTTGGCGATACGGTGACGAATTACGAATTGCGGATTGCGAATTACGAATTTAATCCATTGCCGGGTTACAAAAAAGTGAAGCCGATGGTCTTTGCCGGCGTTTTTCCCAAAGAAGGAAATAATTTCAATCAGTTGCGTGAGGCGATTTTGAAATTAAAACTGAATGACGCCGCTCTGATCTTCGAACCGGAGCATTCGGCGGTTTTGGGCTTTGGCTTTCGTTGCGGTTTTCTCGGACTTTTACATCTTGAGATTTTTGTCGAAAGATTGAAGAGAGAATATAATTTAGATTTGATTGTTACGGTGCCGAGCGTGGCGTATAAGATTATTCTTAAAGATAAGAATAAAAAAGAATTAATTATTAAAAGCGCCTTGGAGCTGCCCGATCCGTCGGTGATGGAAAATATTTTGGAACCGATTATGAAATTAGATATTATTACTCCGAGCGAATATCTCGGGCAGGTGATGCAGCTTGCCGCGGAGAAGCGGGGGGTTTATATCAATACGGAATATCTGAATCCCGAGCGAGCAATTTTGCATTACAAAATTCCTTTGGCATCGATTCTTGTCGATTTCTACGACAAACTCAAGAGCGCGAGTTCAGGCTATGCTTCAATGAATTATGAATTTTTAGATTACGAAAAAACCGAAGTGATTCGGTTGAATATTTTAGTCGCGGAGGAAGCGGTTGAGGCTCTGTCCACTATTGTTTATGAAGATGAAGCGCAAAATGTCGGCCGGAAAATCGTGGAATCTTTGAAAAACGCGATTCCCAAGCAGATGTTTGAAGTGAAAATTCAAGCCGCTATCGGCGGCAAGGTTGTCGCTTCTGAGCGTATTTCGCCTATGCGTAAGGATGTTATTGCCAAACTCTCCGGCGGCGATTATACCCGCAAACGCAAGCTTCTGGAAAAACAAAAAGAAGGTAAAAAGAAAATGAAAGAAGCGGGCCGAGGCCGAGTGGATATTCCGCCCGAAGCCTTTTTGGCGGTGCTTAAAAGATAATTATATGGTTCTCCCCCTCGCAAAGGGGGAGTTAGAGGGGGTTCTGCGATAAGCTGCCTAATATCGCACACCACCCCTACCCCTCCTCTGAGAGGAGGGGATGAATAAAAGATGAGTAAAAAAATAAGGCGTTGAAGTTTCAACGCCTGTGATTCTTAATTAAGGGGCTTTTTTTGCTACTATTCCTTTTAGAGGAATTTTTTCAGGCAGCCCCGGCGAGAATCTATTCGGTGATGATTAGTATTGTGCGTCCCATTCTTTTCTTTGAATCTCAACCATCACGGTTACAGATTCTAGTCTTTTAACCTGAACCAGTACCGATTTGTTTTTTGCACCTCCTTGCGTTTTTGTCGGCTTGGCTTGTCGATTTTTTGCTGGCTCTAGGCCTCCCATACGAGTGCCCGTAGCAAAGAGCTCTTAGCCAAGTAATCTCTGGCCTTGACCCCGCAAGCCTTTATTGTTGTGACATATGGCGCGCAACACGCGGGTGGGCCGGACTTGACGGTACTGGTAGAGAAAGGAACAGTTCTAAAAAAGATTGTATAGCTGTTAATTTAAATTGTCAACTTTGGATTAAATTCTAAAATTTGATAGAATACTTATAGCTTATTAAACAACAAAAATATGATAAAACGCAGAAAGATTATAAAATTTGTCTGGATAATAATATCAGCGATGGTTGTTTTAATGATGCTTGCTTGGACCGTGGCGCCGGCGATGCAGTAATAAACGAATAAATGTATGACCAAAAAGTGGCAGGTGTTGCCAGAAATAACAAAAGAATTTCAAGATAAATTTCCGGAAATTAATCCAGTAGTTTTGCGGTTGCTTTATAATCGGGAGATTAGAACACAGAAAGCGATCGACGAATTTTTAAATCCCGATTACGGCCAGGATATCCACGATCCATTTTTACTTCGTGATATGGAAAAAGCAGTCGAGAGAATTATTAAAGCAATTAAAAAGAAAGAAAAAATCATGGTCCACGGCGATTATGACGCTGATGGCGTGACAAGCGCGGCGCTTGTTGTGACGTTGCTCGAGGCTTTGGGCGGGGATGTGGATGTTTACTTGCCGCATCGGGAAAAAGAAGGTTATGGTTTGAATCCCAAGACTGTTAAAGAGCTTAGCAAGCAGAAGATAAAGTTAATTATTACTACAGATTGCGGCATTTCCAACAAAAATGAAATTAAATCAGCCAAGAAATTAGGCATTGATGTGATCGTGACCGACCATCATCATCCGCCGGAAGAGCTGCCTGATTGTTTGATTATTAATCCTAAAGTTGTAGGTGAAAAATATCCTTTTACTGAGTTGGCCGGCGTGGGCGTGGCTTTCAAATTGGCGCAGGCGCTGTTGAAGAGACTACAGACCGCGGGCTGCAGACTACGGCCTGACCAAAGTGCTATCGGCGGTAATCTGTCGTCTGTAAACATCATCGCGGGTTTTGAGAAATGGCTTTTGGATTTGGTGGCGATTGGCACGATTACTGATTGCTCGCTGCTCATTGGCGAAAATCGCACTTTGGTGAAATATGGTTTGATCGTTCTCAACAAAACGCGCCGCATCGGTTTACGAAAACTCGTGAAGGAAGCCGGTTTGGTTGATGAAGAAGCGGATCGATTATTAAAGCGCATGGATCTTGATACTTATAATATCGGTTATCATATCGGACCGCGATTAAACGCCGCCGGCCGTATTAATCACGCCAATCAGGCCTATGACCTTTTAATGACCGGTAGCGAGGAAGAAGCGGGAAAAATGGCCACTGGCCTTGAGAAGACTAATAAGGACAGGCAAAAAATTACAGAGCAGATTGTGAAAGCCGTTGAGGAACAGATTCAAGGGCATACCGAAGACAAGGTTTTATTCGGCGTAGGCGGTGATTGGTCTATTGGCATTGTCGGTTTGGTCGCCGGCAAAATAGTCGAACGTTATAATCGGCCGACTTTGGTGATTACGCGTAATGAAGGCGAGCTTGCGGGATCGGGGCGCAGTATTCCGGAATTTAATATTATTGAGGCTCTGGAAAAATTAAAAAAATATTTATCTCGTTTTGGCGGCCATTCGCAGGCCTGTGGTTTTACTTTGAAAGAAGATGTTGATCTCGAGGGATTCAAAGCGGAGTTAAAGAAAATCGCGGAAAAAGAATTAAATGGTAAAGATTTAACGCCAATATTTCCTATCGACGCAGGGATTAATTTCAAGGATATTAATTGGGAGATGTTCCGAGAAATGGAAAAGTTTGAGCCGTTTGGCGAGGGCAATCCTTATCCGATATTTTTGATTGAAAAAGCCATGGTGGAGGAGATTCGTACCGTGGGCAAAGAAAATCATCACCTGAAAATAAAATTGTCCGGTTCGGTTAACGGTTCAAAAAAGAGATTGGACGCTATCGGTTTTTGTTTCGCCAAGCCGACTAATGGCAATCCGGATTGGTGTAAAATTATAAAATCAGGCGACCTCATTGATATCGTTTGCGAAATCAATAAGAATGAATGGAACGGCTGTCAGGAATTGCAGTTGAAGATTCTGGATTTGAGAAAAACTGATTTACACAAATCTTAACAAATTTTATCTATATGTTGCACAACAAAATCAAGCTCTACACCGATGGCGGAGCAAGAGGCAACCCCGGGCCAGCCGGAATCGGGGGAGTGATTAAAAATGAAAAGGGAGGAATAATTAAAGAATTTTCCCGTTTTTTGGGCGTTGCGACTAATAATCAAGCCGAATATCAGGCATTAATTTTGGGGTTGGAAAAAACCGCGGAGTTCTCTGCGAAGGAAATCAATTGCTATCTTGATAGCGAACTTGTGGTGAAGCAGCTTAATAGAGAATATCGCGTTAAAGATAAGGATTTGGCGCCGCTGTTTGTAAAAGTGTGGAATTTGAGCTTAAAATTCAAAAAAATCAAGTTTCATCATATTTTTCGGGAAGACAATAAAGAAGCCGATGGGCTTGTGAATCAAGCCATCGACCGGGGCGAATAATAATTTTGGTTTGTTATTTATTTTTGTGCTATAATATGGATATTCACCCTTCGCCATCCTTCGCTAAAACTTCGGACGGCTACGGAGAATAAATAGAATTAACCAACTTTTTATATGGCTAAATCGCAAAATTTTTTGGGCGTTGATTTGGGGATTGGCAGTATCAAATTGATTGAGCTCAAAAATGAAAATAAAAGGGCGCGGCTTGTGACTTATGGCTTTACCGAACAAGTATTTGATATCGTAAAAAGCGATTTGGATGAAAATAAAAAAGAAATAGCCAATCTGCTGAAGAAAATTTGCGAAAAGGCAAGAACTAGTACATCTGTCGCCGTTACCGCCTTGCCGGCTTCTGAGGTTTTTACTTCCATTATCGGCATTTCCAATGTTGAGAAAAAAGATTTGGCATCTCCTAAAATGTTGTTGCCGATTATAGAACGCGAGGCGGCAAAAATTTTGCCCCTGCCTATTGCTGAAATGGTTTTGGATTGGAAAGTAATTGATTCAAAAGGTACTGGCGACGCGGGCGATAAAATTTTGAAAAATGTAAAATTACTTCTCACGGCGGCGCCTAAAAGTTTAATCAAGAAATACATAGAAATTTTCAAGTTAGCCGGGCTCAATATTCTTAGTTTGGAAACCGAATCTTTCGCTTTGATTCGTTCGCTCATCGGCAATGATAAATCAACCATTACCATAGTCGACCTCGGAGCGACCAAGACTAACATCACGATCGTAAATAACGGCATTCCGTTTTTGACACGCAGTATTAATGTCGGCGGACAGTCGATTACCAAAGCTATCAGTGAAAGTTTGAGTATTAATTCAGATCAGGCTGAGCAGCTCAAGACTGATGTGGGTTTGCCCATTATTGGCAACGAAAACGAGGATAGCGCTCCGCAAATCATTGAATCGCTTCTGGCTCCCATTGTGAGTGAAATTAAATATTGTTTTGAATTGTACGGTTCAGAGAATAACAACGCCAAAACCAACATTGATAAAATAGTTCTTTGCGGCGGAGGAGCCCTGTTACCTAATCTTTCAGAGTATCTTTCTAACGCTTTGAATATGAGAATTTATGTCGGAGATCCCTGGGCGAGGATGCTTTGTCCGGATGAACTAAGGCCAGTGCTGGAAGAAATCGGTCCTCGATTGGCAGTTGCCATCGGTTTGGCCATGCGGGAAATTGAATAATAAAAATCGCTAATTAGTGCTAATTTTGTCGCGAATTGTCGCTAATATAAATATTACTAATTCGTATTTAAAACATATGGTATCAAAAGAAAAAAAAATAAAAATTTTGTTAGTCGAAGATGATACATTTTTATTGGAAATGTACTCGACAAAATTTAATTTGGAAGGATTCGATGTCGTGGCTGCCGCCGATGGAGAAGAGGGATTAAAATTGGCAAAAAAGGAGAAGCCGGATATTGTTTTGCTTGATGTTTTAATGCCGAAAATCGATGGATTCACGGTACTAAAAAAATTAAAAAAAGACTCGCAAACAAAAGCCATACCGGTAGTATTGCTCACTAATTTGGGACAAAAAAATGACATTGACAAAGGTTTGAAAGATGGGGCTGAAGGCTATCTAATCAAGGCGCATTTCATACCCTCGGAAGTAGTTTCGAAGATTAAAAAAATACTTAGCAAAAGTTAATCAATATTAAACCCAAACCAATTATTTGGTTTACAAGGAAAGGGGGTGAAACAATGAGAAAAAATATTAAAGGTTTTACATTAATTGAACTGTTGGTTGTTATCGCGATTATTGGCTTATTGTCGACTTTGGCTGTTGTCGCTTTGAGCAGCGCGAGAGCCAAGGCTCGCGATGCCAAAAGAGTTTCTGACATCAAACAAATCACGAGCGCTCTAGAATTGTATTTCAATGACAAGAACAGCTATCCCGTGGTTGATACGGCTATAACTTTGGGAAGCGCGAGCGATAAGGTGCTTTGCGATACTGCTGCCGGATTTCAAGCTGACACGACCGGCTGCACTACTACTTATATGGGTCAGGTGCCCGCCAACCCGGATCCTAACGGTTCGATTTATTTATATACCGGTTCTGAGAGCGATTATTCAATCGGTTTTACTTTGGAAGGAACAACCGGCGGTTTAGCGGCAGGCGCTCATACCGCGAATCCAAATGGGATTCAGTAAATTTAGATTTTAGAAAATTTTCTAAATTTAAAACCACTTCGTCGGTTTAAAAGCGAAGTGGTTTTATTTTACTTTAAAATATAGTATAATTCATTTAGAATAAGAGTTTTATTTTACGCCATTATGATAATTTTTATCTTTATTTTTGGCCTTGTTATCGGCAGTTTTTTGAACTCCGTAGTTTTTCGTTTGCATAAAAAACAAACCTTTCTTGTCAGACGATCTTATTGTCCGAAATGTAAGCACGAATTGGGATCGGCCGATTTAGTCCCGCTACTTAGCTTTTTAATTCAAAAAGGCCGCTGTCGTTATTGCCGGGCGAAAATTTCATGGCAATATCCGCTAGTAGAATTAGCCGCCGGCATAATTTTTGTTTTAGCTTTTTTGAAATATTTTTCTCCTATCTTACTTTTGCAGCCGCAAAATTGGGATCAGGAGATAATTTATTTTTTTAGAGATTTATTTTATATTTCAATTTTAATTATTTTTTTTGTTTATGATTTGAAATATTATTTGATTTCCGATAAAGTCGTGGCGGTATTTTTGATTTCTTTCGTTGCTATAAATTCTGTGTTGATTGCGGCCGGCTGGCAGTCGGTCGGTTCGTTTTTAAATTTAGCTATTGCGGCTTTGGCTGGCGGATTATTTTTCTTAATTCAAATTCTGATTTCCAAGGGCAAATGGGTGGGCGGCGGCGATGTGCGATTGGGTTTGGTTATGGGGCTGATGCTCGGCTGGCCCGGACTTGCGGTGGCGTTATTTATCGCTTATACGAGCGGCGCGGTGGTCGGTATTGTGTTATTGTTTTCTAAAATAAAAAAAATGAAAAGCATGATTCCTTTCGGGCCATTTCTGGCTTTGGGAACTTTCGTTGCCTTGTTATACGGCGAGAGAATTTTGGAGTGGTATTGGCGGGATCTGGGTTTGTTTTTGTTAAAATAAGACGCAAAATTTTGCGTCTCTACAATGTGTTCAAATGTTTACATGTTTGAATGTTTAAATGATATGACCAAACAAGAGGCAAAAAATAGAATAGAAAAATTAAAAAAAGAGATAGATCATCATCGCTATCTTTATCACGTATTGGATAAGCAAGAAATTTCCGATGCGGCTTTGGATTCCTTGAAACATGAACTTTTTAAATTAGAACAGCAATATCCGGAATTCATCACCTCGGATTCTCCGACGCAAAGAGTCGGCGGCGAACCTTTGTCGCAATTTCGCAAGATCAGTCATGAAACGCCGATGCTTTCCATTGAAGATGTTTTTTCCAAAGAAGAGCTTGAAGACTGGAGGGATAGAATCCAAAAGCTTTTACCTCATGAAAAATTTGATTATTATACTGAGGTCAAAATGGACGGGTTGGCAGTTTCTTTGATTTATAAAGACGGGAAATTTCAAATCGGTTCTACCCGCGGCGACGGCAAAATAGGGGAGGACGTAACTCAGAATTTAAGGACAATCGACGCTATACCGCTTCAACTGAGAATCCCTTCAGAAAAAGAGATTGATGAATTTTTAAAAAAATTCGGTCAGGGCATGGATACTCTTAAGTTTAAAAAAAGAATGCGCGATTTGAATGGGGTTATCGAGGTCCGGGGCGAAGCTTTTATGTCGAAGAAAGTTTTTGAAAAAATAAATATTGAGCAGATTAAAAAAGGCGAAGAGCCGTTTGCCAACCCTCGCAACGCGGCGGCTGGAAGCATCAGGCAGCTTGATCCGAAAATAACCGTTTCGCGGCGGCTTGATTTTTTTGGTTATACTTTGATTACGGAGATGGGTCAGGTAAAACATGAGCAGTCTCACGAGATTATAAAATTAATAGGTATTAAGGTTAATCCTTTAAATCGGCATTGCGATAATTTGGACCGTGTTGAAGAATTTCACGAGTATGTTATTAAAAATCGAGAAAAAATGCCATACTGGACCGATGGAGTAGTTGTGGTGGTTAATAATGATCGAGATTTTGATAAACTTGGCGTTGTTGGTAAGACGCCGCGCGGTATGGTTGCTTATAAATTTCCCGCGGAGCAGGCGACAACGGTTGTTAGAAGTGTTGAATGGCAAGTGGGCCGGACCGGCGCTCTTACGCCCGTAGCCACGCTTGATCCGGTTTCAATCGGTGGCACGACCGTCACGCACTCCACCTTGCATAATTTTGATGAGATTAGAAGATTGGGCGTAAAAATCGGCGATACGGTGATTGTGGAACGTGCCGGCGATGTGATCCCAAAAGTAATTAAAGTGTTGCCGAACCTAAGGACGGGGCACGAGAAAAAAATTATTCCGCCGAAACAATGTCCTGTCTGCGGCGGGCCCGTGGAGCGCCAGGAAGGGGAGGTAGCTATCCATTGCATGAATCCTCATTGTTTTGCTATAGAGAAAGAAAAAATTTTGCATTTTGTTTCAAGGCGGGCATTCGATATCGAGGGTTTAGGCGATAAAATTGTCGAGCGTTTTATGACTGAAGGGCTCGTTTTCAGTCCAGCTGATATTTTTACTTTGACTAAAGGCGACATTGAGCCGCTAGAAAGATTCGCTGAAAAGTCGGCGGAAAATCTCGTCGAAGCGATCGAGAAGAGCAAGCGGATAAGCTTGGTGAGATTTATTTACGCTCTCGGAATTTTGCACGTGGGCGAGGAGACGTCCGTCGCTCTCGCGAATTATTTCGGCAGTTTGGAAAAAATAAAGAAAGCGACTCTTGATGAGTTAATTTCTATCCCTGACATAGGAGAAGTGGTCGCTAAAAGTATTTATGAATTTTTTGGAAAAGAAAAAAACAAAAAAATTGTCGATGAATTGATTAAAAATGGCGTGAAGATCGAAGAGGTAAAACGCGGCAAAAAAACATTGGTCGCGAAGACGTTTGTTTTTACCGGAGAATTGGAAAAGATGACTCGCGATGAGGCGAAAGATAAAGTGAGATATTTAGGTGGCGATATTTCCGGCTCCGTGAGCAAAGAAACCGACTACGTGGTAGTGGGCCGAGAGCCCGGTTCAAAATATGAAAAAGCCAAAAAATTGGGAGTGAAAATTATTAACGAAAAAGAATTTCTAAAATTTTTGAATAGTTAAATTTCCTATAAACGAAAAAAGGGCGCAAGGTGCGCCCCAAACAGTAGCGGAACTTCTTTAGGAAATATACCCCTATTGATGAGGGGTGTGAGGGCTGTTATTTGTCAACGCTAATACTGTTTTTTCTAATCCTCTCTACGGATATTATAAAAAAGAGCAAATAAATTTTCTTATAAAAATTATATCGGATGTTAATTAATTAGTCAAATATAACAAAAAATGGGCGCATATAAGAAATGCGCCCCATCTTGGTGGAGGGTACCGTTGCTGGGATCGGCGGGGGATAAAGACTTTTGCCAAGATGATTGGTCGGAAAATTCCTCTTATTGATTAAATCGTAAAGAGCATTGGTTTATATACATAAGATAGCATGATTATGAAATTTGTCAATAATAGCAAAGACTGCTATAATAGAACAACATTTTATTAAATTGTTTACAAAATATGAAGTTAACTAAAGAAGAAGTCGAGCATATCGCCAAACTGGCTCGGCTTGGCATATCGGAAGAAGAAAAAGAAAAATTCCGCGACCAATTGTCGTCAATTTTAGAATACGTTGAACAATTGAAAGAAGTGGATACCGATGAGATTTCACCTACGGCTCAAGTGACGGGATTAGAAAACGTCATGGCGGCGGATGTGATTAGTGATTGCGACGAGGAGACGATGAAAAAGTTGGTCGCGAGCGCGCCGATGCATGATGATAATTATATAAAAGTTAGAGGAGTGTTTGAATAGTATGTCTCTTAATAATCTGACAATTAAAGAAGCGCACGATGGTTTGAAGAAAAAAGAATTTTCTTCTGTCGATCTCGCCAAGGCTTGTTTAGAACAAATCAAAAAGACTGATGAAAAGATTAAGGCTTTTATTACCGTTACTGAGGATATTGCTTTAAAGCAAGCAGAAGCGGCTGATAAGAAAGCCGATTTTTCCAATCCTTTGGCCGGCATTCCTTTTGCCCTAAAAGATTGTTTTTGCGTGCAAGGAATCAAATCAACTGGCGGTTCAAAAATTTTAGCCAATTATATTCCTCCCTTTTCCGCGACTTCGGCAGAAAAACTGGAAAAAGAGAGCGGCGTTTTATTAGGTAAAGTTAATCTGGATGAATTCACGATGGGCTCGTCCTGCGAAAATTCCGGTTTTTTTCCGACTAAAAATCCATGGGATCTTGAACGAGTGCCAGGCGGTTCGTCGGGCGGTTCTGCCGCCGCGGTAGCTGCTGATCAATGTTTTTATAGTTTGGGTACAGATACTGGCGGCTCTATTCGCGAACCAGCTTCTTTTTGTGGCACTGTCGGCCTGAAAGTGACCTATGGCCGAGTGTCCCGCTATGGCGTGATGTCTTATGCTTCGTCGTTTGATACGATTGGGCCATTAACCAAAACTGTGGAAGACGCGGCTATAGTTTTAAATACCATCGCCGGCCATGATTCAAAAGATTCTACGACGCCGCCCGTGGCCGTTCCCGATTATACTTTTGATTTAAAAAAGGACATTAAAGGTTTGAAAATTGGCGTGCCGAAGGAATACTTTGTCAAAGGGATGGATCCGGCGATAGAAAAATCCGTTCAAGAAGCGATTAAAAAATTTGAAGATTTGGGCGCCAAAATCGTTGAAGTTAGTTTGCCCTTAACGAAATACGCCATCGCCACTTATTATATTCTAGTAAAATCCGAGGCGAGCGCCAATCTGGCGCGCTATGACGGCGTTCGTTATGGTTTTTCTGCCACGGCGGATAGTTTGTCGCAAAATTATCTAGAAACTAAAGCACAAGGATTTGGTCCGGAAGTTAAGCGCAGTATTATGATGGGCACCTACGCGCTTTCCGCCGGCTACTATGACGCGTATTATTTGAAAGCGGCGAAAGTTCGGACCTTAATTAAGCGGGAATTTGATCAAGTTTTTAAAGACATTGATTGCCTTGTGGCACCCGTGACCCCGATGTTGCCATTCAAATTAGGTGAAAAGGTTGATGATCCCTTGCAAATGTATTTAGCTGATATTTTTACCGTGCCGATCAATACTGCCGGCGTGCCGGCGATTTCTTTGCCTTGCGGCTTTGCCAAACCGCAAAACGGCGACAAAGAATTGCCCATTGGCCTCCAAATAATCGGCAAGCATTTTGATGAAAAAACTATTTTGCGGGCGGCTTATAATTATGAGCAGGCGACAGAGTGGCACAAGAGAAAGCCCAATTTATAAATAATAAATAATATTTATTTGCTATGGAAAAAAGAATTGTAATTTTGGGATTAGGCGGAACTATAGGTATGGTGCCCGACAAAGCCGGCGTGTTGAAGCCGGCAAAAGATATTAAAGAAATTCTTGAAATTGTTCCCACTCTAAAAGAATTCGCCAAACTTACGCTTAATCAAATTGAAAATAGAGACAGTACTAATATTAATCCCAACCATTGGTCGCGGCTTGCTTTGGAAATTAGTAAAATCCATAATGAAGTTGATGGAATAATTATAACGCACGGAACAGATACGATGGCGTATACCGCTAGCGCTATTTCTCTGGCTTTGAGCCGGGGATTAAAAATTCCTATTGTTTTTACTGGTTCCCAGCTTCCCTTAATGGCTTTTGGCACTGACGCCAGATTTAATTTAGAGAATTCGATGAAGGTGATCGTTGAAGCTATTAAGGCCGATATTAATGAAGTGATGATAGTTTTTAGTGACAAGGTTTTTCGAGCCAATCGAGCAATTAAAATAAGCGAATCAAGGTTTCCAGCTTATGATTCTCCCGCCATTATACCCTTGGCGGAAATTACTGCGATAGGCGTAGAATTTAGCTCTCATGTTTTAAAACGCGATAAAAATATCAGCTTTGAACTTAGGAATAATTTTAGTCGTGGGATCTTGGCGATTGACCTCGTTCCCGGGCTTAACCCCGAAATTTTAATGGCAGTTTTGGAGTCGGGTAAATGCCATGGTTTATTATTAAAATCCTTGGGTGCCGGCAATGTTCCATTTGAAGATGAATATTCTTTAATTCCTTTGATAAAAAATGCGATTACTAAATATAAAATTCCCGTATTAGTTTCCACTAAATTTATCGGCGGTAGAACCAATTTGAATATATATGAGCCGGGCAAATTAGCTCTTGACGCTGGCGCTATTCCCACGGGGGATATGACGGACGTAATGTCACAAGTAAAATTTATGTGGGCGTTGGGACAGGGATATAATGATTTGAAAGAACTTCAAAAAGTTATCAGTACTGATTTTGTAGGCGAGATTACAGTTTAATTTTTTATTTTAAGGGTTATTCCGGCCGCTATTGCCACAATAGTGGCTTTTTGTTTAGCATAAATTAATCAAATTGTAGTTATATTTTATTTTTGGTATAATTTAATTAGAATTAAGAAGTAAGTAAAGTAATAATTAAGTTTAAATAGCGGTTATTAAAAATCTTAGTTTAATTTACTTAATTCTGAATTTACTCAATTTTATTTTATGAAGAAGTTATTTTTTTTCATTTTAACTCTAGTTTTATCAATTTCTTCCGGATCAGCCAACGCGGCGACTTATCAATATGATTTGGGAATTTCCACGCCGGATATATTTTTTTCCAAAGATGTCCTTGTGGCGGGGGAGCAGGTGCGGCTTTATGCGGTAATTCATAATATGGGCGACAAAGACGTGGCCGGTTATGTCACGTTTTTTCAAGGTGATAAATTAATAGGCAGCTCACAGGCAGTTTCCGTTCGGGCGCATGGATTAAATGATGAAGTCTATGTTGATTGGGTGGTGCCAATCGGGAGTTTTAATATCAGGGCGGAAATCAGGGGACAGGACCCGCAAGACGAGAATTCAGCCAATGATGTTGCAATTACCAGTCTTTATGTGCCGGTAAAAGACACAGATCGTGACGGCGTCATAGATAGTAATGATAATTGTCCTACTATTGCGAACGCCAATCAGGTAGATTATGACAAGGATGGCTTGGGTGATGCCTGTGATCTTGACGATGACAATGACGGCGTACTGGACAGCCAGGATTCTTATCCGCTTGATTCAACACGGCCAGGACGCGGAACCTCCATTGAAAACGCCAATACTAACTCCACGCCACAGCCTTCCACAAACGGCAATATTGATTCTAATGTAAATAATGCAATTAATAATGCCGCTAATACTGGCATTGGATCTGATGCAACTTCCAAAGAATCATTGTCGGGAAATATTAACTCAATTAATGGCGACCTTTTAGTAGAAGCCGGACTAAATGAAGGAATCTATGAAGGTCCGGGTTTGGCTCAAGTTTCGATTAGTTTGACAAGGCAAGGTTGGAATACCTATTTTTTAAAGCCGGAAATCAAGGGATATGATTTGGGCAGCCTTTCGTACGCATGGGATTTTGGCGATGGCGCCAAATCGAGCCAAGAAGAAATCGTTCATACTTATAAAAAGTTCGGAAATTATAATATCAAACTTGTCGTAAGCGAACGGGAAACCAGTAGAATAAAAGAAGGTAATGCCAAAATTGAAATCAGTTTTTTTAATTTAGGCAATTGGCAGCTGCAATTGGTTTTGGGTTTATTGATTCTGGGATTAATCTATTTGGTTTATCTTTGGGCTAAATTAAGATTAAAGCATAAAGCCAAGAAGTAGCGGATTTTCAGTTATGGTGTTCTGGATTATTTATGGCGGAAATAGAATTTTTCCTTTAGTTTAATAATAAAATGGGCACCTGATCGTGCCCATTTTGTCGCTTGTGGCTTTTGACATTTGATGAATAGTGAAGCATAATAAATATGAAAAACCATATTTATTATTAATATTATTTATATGAATAAATCATTATTTGATGATTTTTTGTGTTGTGGAGCCACAAAAGTCGGAGAAAGAGGACAAGTGGTTATCCCCATTGAAATCAGGAAAAAAATGAAAATTAAGCCCGGAGATAAACTATTTGTATTTTCCAAATTTAATGAAGTCGTCGGTTTGATTAAACCCGAACATTTTGATGATATTTTAACTGAATTAACCAAAACTTTGCAAAAATTAAAACATAATAATTAATAAATATTATATGAAGAAAATTTTATCATTTTTAGAAACTATAATTCGAAAAAAATGGTTTTGGATAATTTTTATACCAATTGTTATTATTGTAATCTATTCGATTAGTAAGGCTGCTATGAATGGTAAAATACAATACGTTACGGAGCAAGCCAAGAAAAGCGATATCAGCCGAACCGTATCTGCGACCGGCACGGTCAGCACTTCGGATAAGATTGATTTGAATTTTAAGGTCACGGGCAAGCTGGCTCAAGTTTTGGTTTCTGAAGGTGATAATGTCATAACGAGCCAAGTATTGGCCAAACTTGATTCCGGAAGCGCAATCATACAAGTAAAACAATCCGCCGCGAGTTACGCCACCGCCAAAGCCAATCTCGATAAATTATTGGCTGGCGCGAGCCGGGAGGATGTTAATATTTCCAAGGAAACCGTAGCGAATGCCAAGACCGCCTATGAAAATTCATTAAATGATTATAATGCCACAGTAGCTAATTATGAACGCGTTGTTTCCAATGCTGAGATCGCACTTGCTGATAGTAAGAAAAATTTGGATAATGCCAAAAATTCCAACAATCAAGCCGTATTGAATTCCCAAAGCAGTGCGATGACTGCCATGGATTCGAATATTCTCGTGGGAGGTATTGTTTTGAACAATATAAATTACAATTTAACGCTCGTGAACGGCGTCACTGCCGATCAATCATCGGTTAGCAACTGCCAAAATTATCGCTTGCTCGGAGTAGGGGAAATAGACAAAGCTAAAATTGCGCTCGCAAAAGCGCAAACCACTGATGATATTAATGATAATTTCCAAGCATTGAATCAGACTATATCAGCGTTGAATAAAATTTTAATTTCATTGAATTATTTATTTGACGCTGTCGCCTCGGCTACCAGCAGTTCGACTGCGCAATTAACTCTGATTGAAAATTTAAAAACCAGTGTTAAGGCCGATCAGACGTCTATTTCAACCGCCCTAACCGCGGTGCAGAGTGCTGAGCAATCTTTGATCAATGCAGAGAATAACTATCAGACGCAAGTCGATACTTATCAAGCGGCAGTAAATACCGCGCAAAATACTTTAAACGCGGCGTTAACGAATAAAAATGTTCAAATTTCAGAGGCCAAATCGGCAGTGGATAGCGCCCTCGGAGCTTATAATCTGGCCAAAGCCCAATATGATCTGAAAGTTGCGTTACCCCGCAATGTTGATATTTCATATTATCGTTCTCAGGTGGACCAGGCCAGAGCCGCATTGGATTTGGCGCAAAATCAGCTTAATGATTACACGCTAAAAGCTCCTACGGATGGCGTGATTAGCTTCGTTAATTATGGCGCGGGCGAGCAGATTGATATGACAAAACCAGTTATATCGATGATCGGCAAAAGTAAATTTTATATCGAGGTTGATGTCCCTGAATCCGATATTGCCAAAATACAGATTGATAATCCGACTGCCATCACTCTTGATGCCTATTCTGATGAATTGAAATTCAGCGGCAAAGTTATTTTGATTTATCCGGCGGAAACAGTTATTCAGGATGTTGTCTATTATAAAATAAAAATAGAGTTGGCTGATTCCAATCAATACGAAATAAAAACAGGAATGACGGCTAATTGCGACATTCTTACCGCGTTCAAGAAAGATGCTTTAGTTATTCCGTTCCGCGCCGTGCAAGATAAAAACGGAATAAAATTCGTTCAGATAATGGTTGATAATAAAATTCAGGACAAGAACGTTACTCTCGGGCTTCGGGGCGATGAAGGGGAAGTGGAAATTTTGTCCGGTTTGGTTGAAGACGATAATGTGGTAGTTTTTGAAAAAACTCAATAATAATTATAAATTATGCAATACCCGCTAATTAAAATTGTCGATTTGGCAAAAAAATACGATAATGATGGCGTTATTACCAAGGTACTTTCGAATATTAATTTAGAAATAAAAAAAGGTGAATTTGTGGCGATTATGGGACCATCCGGTTCGGGCAAGTCTACTTTAATGCATATACTTGGGTTTCTCGATCGGTTGACGAGCGGCAAATATTATTTCAACGGAAAAGATAGCAGTGATCTTAACGACGATCAATTGGCGGAGATTCGAAACGAGAAAGTTGGTTTTGTTTTTCAATCATTTAATCTATTGCCCAAAACATCGGTTTATGAAAACGTAAAACTGCCGCTCACTTATGATGAACATGAACGAATTAAAAATTATAATTATGCGGTGAAAGCGGCTATTAGAGCTGTTGGTCTTTATGAACGCATGGATAATTTGTCAAATCAGCTTTCGGGCGGCGAAAAACAAAGAGTCGCGATCGCGAGAGCTTTGGTCACTGAGCCGGAAATAATTTTTGCCGATGAGCCAACAGGCAATCTCGATTCAAAAAGTGGCAATCAAATTATGGAAATACTCCAAGCTTTAAATGAATCAGGTAAGACTATTATATTGGTCACTCATGAAAAATATACCGCTGATCACGCCGGCAGAATAATTAGAATATTGGATGGTACGATTGCCGGCGATTTTGTGGTCGAGCAACGTTTGTTTGCCAAAAACTCAAACGATTTAATTAAATAAAAATGGAACTGACTTCGACGATAAAAATCGCTTATCTCGGATTAAAAACAAAAAAATCCCGGACATTTTTAACAATGCTTGGGATTATTATTGGCATCGCGTCGGTGATTATTATTATTTCCGTCGGCCAAGGAGCTCAAAGCTTGATTGTAAATCAAATCAAGAGCCAAGGTTCCAATCTGATCGCTATTTTCCCCGGCGCTTCGGAATCATCCGGTCCGCCTCCATCTATCATGGGAGTGGTTAATACCAATTTAAAGAATGAAGATCTAGATATTCTTTTAAAAAATAACAATATGTCTCACGCCTTGGCTGTCACTTATTACACGAGAGGAGTCGGCACATTGCAGTGGGGAGCTAATAAATACGACGGGACTTTTGTCGGCACGACGCCCAGTTATCTCGAAGTGCATGACGTGCAAGTGGCAAGCGGCCGATTTTTTAATTCTGACGATGAAAAAGAATTAGCCAAGGTAGTTGTGCTCGGAGCCAATGTTACAAAAGATCTTTTTGGCAATGTTAACCCTCTTAATCAAAGTATTAAAATAAAAAAAGAACAATTTCGCGTTATTGGCACTATCGGGCCCAGAGGAACGACAGCATTTGAAAATCAGGATAATTTGGTATTCATTCCAATTACAACTTGCCAGAAAATTATGCTTGGCATCAATTACGTTTCTTTAGCCAGAGTGAAGATTGATGCCGAAGAAAATACAAATCAATCAGTCCAAGATATTACCAGAGTGTTGCGGGAAAGGCATAATTTGCGCGGCAGCGATCCTGATGACTTTAGCATCCGCGCCCAAACTCAAGCTTTGGAAATTTTCGCGGCTGTCACTAATTCTCTGACATTTTTTCTCGCAGCCATAGCCGCTGTTTCTTTGCTCGTGGGCGGTATTGGCATTATGAATATCATGCTGATCGCCGTAGTTGAGAGAACAAGAGAAGTCGGCTTGAGAAAGGCGCTGGGCGCGAAGAATAAAAATATTCTCAGCCAATTTTTGGTTGAATCAATTGTTGTGACTTTTGCCGGCGGCATAATTGGTATTTTTTTTGGGGTGCTTATTTCGTTTTTAGTGGCTTTTATCGCTCAGCAGCTGGGATACAAATGGGATTTTGCGATTTCTTCTTTCGCTATTTTCGTGTCGTGCGCTATTTCAATTCTGATCGGCTTGATTTTTGGGCTTTATCCGGCTTACAAGGCCGCGCGGCTGAATCCGATTGAGGCGCTTAGATATGAATAGGGGGGAGGTAAATTTAATTTTTTATGTTACTTGATTTTATAAAATCTTATCAAATGTCGTTTGAAATCGCTCTCAAGGCTCTGCTCAGAAATAAAGTGAGGGCTATTTTGACGATTTTGGGCATTACAGTCGGTATTATGGCGGTGATTATTGTATTATCCGCCGGCCGAGCCATACAAGATTTTATCACCAATCAAATCACGATGTTTGGCACTGATTATATCGTCGTTGAAATTAAAGTTCCTTCCACTGAACATGTTTCCGTTGAAAACGCGTCGGCCATAAGTCAAGGGGTGACGATTACTACATTAAAAGAATCTGATGCTGATGAAATTAAAAAGCTCAGCAATATAAAAGATATTTATTCCGGCCAAATGGGCCAGGAAGTATTTTCCTATCAGGAAAAAAATAAAGTCGGGATGCTTTTTGGCGTTACAGCTTCGTTCAGTAATGTTGATCCGGGCGAGCTTGAAGAGGGGAGATTTTTTACCGATAGCGAAGATAAAAGCCTGACTAAAATCGTGGTGCTTGGGAGCCGATTGAAAAAAAATATTTTTGGCAATGATGACGCTATAGGCAAAAGGGTAAAAATAGGCAAGCAGAATTACAAAGTTATAGGCGTTATGAAAGAACGCGGCAGTGCTGGAGTATTTTCCATGGATGATATAGCTTTTGTGCCTTTACGAACGCTTCAGAAATTAATTCTAGGCATTAATTATGTCCAATTGATTTACGTAAAAACTACTAATAGCGCTTTGGCTGATGTTACGGCTGATGATATAATCGTATTAATAAGAAGTCTGCACAAGATTGACGATCCTAAGAATGATGATTTTTCAGTGACGACCTCATCTCAGGGGATGGCGATCCTTGGAACAGTTATCGGAGCTATAAAGCTTTTATTATTCGCCATCGCCTCAATTTCATTGGTCGTTGGGGGAATTGGTATTATGAATGTTATGTATGTTTCCGTCGCGGAAAGGACTTTTGAAATCGGATTAAGAAAGGCTATGGGGGCAAAGCGGTCAAATATCTTAAGGCAATTTTGGGCGGAAGCGATTATGATAACCACGCTCGGAGGATTGGCCGGAATAATTTTGGGCACGGCATTTTCTTTCTTTATCAGCAGGTTGGCGAATTCCTTTGGGTTTAATTGGAAATTTTATATTTCCCTTAATTATATAGTGTTAGCGGTGGGCATCTCGGTTTTGGTCGGTTTGATCTCTGGTGTTTATCCGGCTCGCGCCGCGGCGAAACTGGATCCTATAGTAGCTCTTAGAAAGGAGTAGGCGCCCCCACCCTCCTTAAAGGTGTGAAGCATTTCAGAGAAGAAATAAATTTCTTCAGAAAATTTATAAACTTCAAAACAATAAAAACTTTGAAGGAGGGCGGAGTGTGGATATCTCCGCTTTTAATTTGTGCTATACTATACCCATACCCCTAGGGTAGGGGTTGACAAATAAAACTGGCGGCGATAGAATAGGAAAGAAAGTATTTTTAATTTAAATAATGAAATTTATGTACCAAAATCACAAAGAAGAATTATTAAAAAGAATGAATTATCTGATTGGCCATTTGCAGGGAGTGAAGAAGATGATTGAAGAAAATAAATACTGCATTGATGTAATCAAACAGAATATGGCGGTTTGCGAAGCGATCAAAAAAATCAATCAGCAGATTCTGGATCAACATTTGCAAACTTGTGTTATGTCAGCCATTAATGGCAATAAAGAAGGCGAGAGAAGAAAAAAATTAAAGGAATTATTAGAAATTTATAAAGCTTATAATAAATAAAAACTATGTTTCAAAAAACAAATATCCAAATAAACGGCATCCTTTCTTCCAATGACAAAATAACTCTGGAAACCGAGATCGATGTTTTGCCCGGCGTAATTGAAGTTATTTTTAATGATAAAACCAACAAACTGTCAGTGGAATTTGACGATAAAGAGATTTCTGATACCCAGATTCAGCAGAAAATCAAAGAATTGAATTACCAAACGGCAACCCAAACTAATCAATCCGTGCCAGCCACGAGAGAGCATACTTATTTCATTCAAGGCATGCATTGCGCCTCTTGTGAAATTCTAATCGAAAAGAAACTGCTTGAATTCCCGGGTATTAAAGCCGTCGAAGCGTCCACTAAAAATGGCGAAGCTTTGATCGAGTACAAAGGCGACAGGCCGCGCGTGGAAACATTGAATAAAGTTTTTAAAAAGAGCAATTATTTTTTTTCCGATCAGCCTTTAAAAGAAAAAAAATCATCCGGAAGCTCCATCGGAGGTCCTGTCTTCATCGCCTTGCTTCTAATATTGGGTTTTCTGGTTTTGAATAAATCCGGTTTGTCTGATTTGGTTAATGTCACTTCGTCGTCATCGTTGCCGCTTTTTTTCGCTTTTGGCCTTTTGGCGGGAATTTCCAGCTGCGCCGCTTTGGTCGGCGGCATTATTCTTTCGATGTCCAAACAATGGTCGGATCTTTATTCGTCCGATGCCTCGACCTGGCAAAAAATGAAACCCCACCTCATGTTTAATTTCGGACGATTGGTTTCTTATGGTATTCTGGGCGGCATTTTGGGATTAATCGGCAGCAAACTCCAGCTCTCGCTTGAATTCAGTTCATTATTAGTCATTGCCGTTTCAGCGTTAATGATTCTTTTATCTCTGCAAATGTTGGGGGTCAAAGGTTTTAGTCGTTTTCAAATAACCGCTCCAAAATTTATTACCCGTTATCTTTCCGACGAAACCAATTTTTCCGGCCGTTATATGCCCTTTGGGATGGGAGCTGCCACTTTTTTTCTGCCTTGCGGTTTTACCATTACCGCCCAAGGATTAGCCCTGCTTTCAGGAAATTTTGTTCAGGGCGGTTTGATTATGATCAGTTTCGCTCTCGGCACTCTTTTGCCTTTATTGGCCATTGGGTTTTCAAGCGTGAAGCTTTCTCAAAATCCGCGCTGGTCGGAGAGATTCTTAAAAATCGCTGGCATAGTGGTTCTCTTTTTTGCGCTTTTCAATATCAACGCCCAGCTTAAAGTTCTGGGATTTAATTTTAGCGGATCAGTTATTAATAGCTCGGTCGGCGCCACTAATAGCGTGAGCGAAGAAGGGTTGCCTTCTATTATTAACGGCAAACAAATATTAAAAATGGAAGCTTCAAGCCGAGGTTATGCGCCGAATAATCTGAAAGTGAGATTGGGA
>JAGVFQ010000036.1 GCA_020057505.1 Patescibacteria group bacterium
ACTTCTGTGATAACCGATGAAGTAATAAATTTTAAACAATTTAAAAAAGCCGAGTGTTCGGCTTGAGGGGTCTGAGTGCGAAAGAACTAATAAATTAGTTTAGCATGGGTAACAAATTATGTCAATTGATATAAAATCAAAACTTGAATCCCTCCCCTCATCTCCCGGCGTTTATAAAATGAAAAACGCTGAAGGAGAAATTATTTATATTGGCAAGGCGACTTCACTCCAAGATCGCGTGTCTTCTTATTTTAGCGGGCCACATGATAACCGCATTGAACAAATGGTGGGGGAAATAGCTGATATTGATTATGAAGTGACACCAACAGTCATTGAAGCGTTGATTCTTGAAGCCAATCTAATTGGCAAATACCAGCCAAAATATAATATCAAACTAAAAGATAACAAATCTTTTTTATATCTTGGCATTACTAAAGAAGCTTTTCCGCGGCTGATTTTACTTCGCGGGGCAGAATTGCAAACAAAAAAAAACAAGACCTCCCCCAACCCCTCCTTATTAAGGAGGGGGGGCAGCACGTCACTCCCCCTTACGAAGGGGGAGACAGAGGGGGTTAAGCGCTTTTTCGGGCCATACACGAGCGCCTCGTCTCTCCGCGCGGCTTTGGATATTATTAGGAAAATCTTTCCTTATCGCTCCTGTGAGACTCTGCCCAAGCGCCCTTGTCTCTATTACCAAATCGGCCGCTGTCCGGCCCCCTGCGTCGGAAAAATCAGCAAGCAGGAATATAACTACGCCATTCGCCAGATTATCTTATTTTTTGAAGGCAAAAAAAATAAAATCATCAAAAATCTGGAAACAAAAATGAAGAGACTAGCTGAAGAAGAAAAATTTGAAGAGGCTAACCAAATCAAAAAACAAATCTTTGCTTTGGAACATATTCGCGATGTGGCGGTGATTAGCAGGGATGACGCGAACATCCCCCCGGCCCCCTTTACTAAGGGGGAACGAAATAATAACACCTTCGTAGGGGAACGAAAGGGACACCATGAGTCTGTAAATTGGATTAATGTTTTTGGGAGAATAGAAGGCTATGATATTTCTAATACCAGCGGCGAGGAAGCGGTCGGATCAATGGTGGTATTCGAAGACGGCAAGCCGAAGAAAAGCGATTACCGGAAGTTTAAGATTAAAACTATTGAGGGCTCAAATGATGTTGGGATGCTAAAAGAAGTCTTATCGCGACGATTTTCGCACCTAGCCGCGAAAACAGATGCCCCCTTGATAAAGGGGGGTAGGGGGGATTTGTGGCCCCAGCCGGATCTAATCCTTATTGACGGCGGCAGAGGACAGGTGAATGCCGCGGAAGAAATTCTGAAAGGATATAAACTGAATATTCCCGTAGTCGGTATTGCCAAGGGCATTGACCGAAAAAAAGATGAATTTATTTTGGAAAAATTTTCCAGCCGGACGCCGGAACTCGAACGTATCACCGCCAATTACGCCAATATCTTGAAACAAGTCCGCAATGAGGCCCATCGCTTCGCGATTACCTTCCACCGATTGCGCCTCAAGAAAAAATTTTTGCGATAAATAAAAAAGTAGGGAATGATTTGAAACCATTCCCTACTTTGATTGTATTTGATTATTCGGCTTTCAATTCACAGCAATCCTTGGCGAATTCGCCCGAACCGCAATCGCAGACCAATTGCAGATCCACTTCGCAAGTTGGGCAGACGCCCGGCTCGTTATCATCGTAACCGCATTCCGGACAAAGGTATTTTTTTTCTGGAGACATAATTTTGGTTTAGTCCCTCCTAAAAGGGAGTAATTAATTATTAACATTAATCATAATTATAAGAAAAGAAAAAAATAAAGTCAAATAACAAATTATCCCCAACCAATGATTCAATATACATTACCGTTTTAATGGCAAAGTAAAATAAAAAGTAGTTCCTTTCCCTTCTTCGGATTCGAACCAAATTTGACCATGAAAGCCGTCAATAATTTTTTTAACAATACAAAGACCAAGGCCGCTACCGACGTTCTTTTGTTCAATAGCGTTCTGCGCTCGGAAAAATTTGCCAAATATTTTTATTTGCTCGGATTTTGGTATGCCGATCCCGGTATCTTTAATCCTAAATAATAAATTATTATTATCCATCAGCAGATCAATTAATATCTTCCCGCCCGGCGGAGTATAATCAATGGCATTATCAATTAAATTTTCGACAACTATTATTAATGCCTCTTTTCTTGATTTAATCTTGAGCAAAGCCTTGCCAATATTAATTTCTAAATTTATATTTTTCCGCGCCAATTTTTCCTTTAATTGATTAATTACCGTTTGCGTTATTTCTTCCGGAGAATTATAAGTTTGATCCTGATCAAAAAAATCCGGTTTGATTTTAGAAATAATTAATAAAGTATTAATAATATTAATCATTTTTTCGTTGCTCTCGTGAATGTCTTTAATTATTTCCAATTGTTTGGTTTCTAGCCGGCCAAAATCACCGCCTTGCAACAATTCCAAAAACCATTTAATAGAAGAAGAAGGTGTTCTTAATTGATGCGACGCCATAGAAATAAATTCATCTTTAAGGCTGGAATATTCTTTTTCTTTTTTAATATCCTCTTCTAAACGAAGACTCTGCTCAATTAATTTACGGGAAGCCCCGCGAACGATTAAAAATAATATCGCAAAAAGAATGGCAAAAATTAAAATGATGGCGTAAATAAACCGTAATTGCGTTTCTTGGATTTTTTGACTTAAAAAATCCAAATTAAAATAAATTTCAATGATGCCAACAACCTCTTTTGAGCCAGCAAAAGTTATAGGTACATAAATTTCCATTAACTGCTTATACCCCTTCTCGTAAACGTTTTCTGTTTTAATAGGAGCAGTAATATCAGCAACAACCTGGCCGGACAGAATATTATTTAATTCGTCTTCTTCATTTTGAAACAACTTTTGACCAATCAATTCCTTTTTATCGGAAAAAATTACTCTGCCTTCCGAGTTATAAACTTTAATTCTAATAATCTCTTCTGTTTTAATTTCTTGAAATAATCGGTCAAAATGAAGCGCCACCGAAGCATAATCCGCTGTTTTGAAATCAGCGACTGATAAACGCTGATTGGATTGTTTCAAAACAAATTCAACTACATTTTTCTGCTGCTGAGCCAAAAAAACATTTTTCAATTCCCTTGAAACAATAAAACTCAACAAAAATCCGGCAATTACAAAAATTATAAAAAGCGATATGAATACTTTTTGAACTAAACTAATTTTTAATTTCATACTATTTTAATTCATCTAAAGTTATAACCCGCATAATAACCCGCCCGCTGCGCCAAACTTTCATGCCAATCTTGTCACCAACATTATATCTCTGTAAAACTTTAACCAAAGAATTTTCGCCATTTATTTTAATAGCGTTAATCTCAGTAATAATATCTCCAGCTCCCAAACCGGCTTTTTCCGCTGGACTGCCGAGAGCAATCGGTGTTTCAGCTTCCGTATCTCCATATGTAATCAGCGCTCCATTATCCAGAATAAGACTTCTTTCTTCTTTCAAATCCGGGGTAATCATCATATAACGCACACCTAGAAACGGTCTTTGAATTTTGCCGTATTTTTCATAAGTCATAACAACCTTCTTGGCGGCGTTAATGGGAATGGCAAAACCCAAACTTTGAGCAAAGGATTCCACGGCGGTATTAATGCCGATCGCCTCGCCCTTTAAATTAATCAGCGGACCGCCGGAATTACCTTGATTTATCGCCGCGTCAGTCTGGATAACATCATCTAATTGTTCCATTTGCCCGGTGATATTATCATTCGCGGTTAAAGATCGGCCGACACCGCTGATTATACCTTTAGTCACGCTATTTTGATATTGGCCGAGAGCATTGCCGATAGAGAGCACTATCCGGCCTACCTGCAAATTATCAGAATCGCCTAATTTTAATATGGGCAAATTTTTCGCGTCTATTTTGAGCAAAGACAAATCATAGAGTTTATCAATATCCACGATCTTGCCAGTGAAACGCCGGCCGTCATTCAAAAAAACTTTATATTCGGCATCGCGATCCCCAGCCAGATGTCGATTGGTAAGAATTAAGCCATTCGAACTGACAATGAATCCGGTGCCGCGACCGATTTCTTTTTTTTCAAAATAAGTTTCTCCTGTCGTTGAGTTAATTTTGCTGATTTGTTTTGAAACAATAATGCTCGCTACCGACGGCACGGCCTTTTTTATCGCGGCAATACCTTGCGCTTCTTCATCAAATAAAGAACCAGCGGCAAGAGAAGGGGAAACGCCAAGGTTTAAAGATGAGAATAAAAAACAAACTAGAAACAGGCCGGAGAATAAAAATTTTCGTTTTTTTTGCATATTTTTGTTGTTTAATAATAATTAAATAAAAAAATATTTGTTTAATTTATTGCAAGAAAGATTTTTTGTCATAAATATTCCATGGATTCCAAATCAACCAACCCTTGAGGCCAAAATCGTAGAGAGCCTGCTTTTCCAGATTGATCATTTTTTCATTATAAACCGCGCCCATATTAAAACCCTGGATCCAGGCTCGAATTTTTATTTTGTTATCCGAAGTAAAATATTGTTCACCTAGTTTTAAAGTTCCGCTAATCACTTCATATGGATAAGCCGCTGGGTTGCTGAAGCCAAAATTTCCCGCTGAATAATGAGAAGGATAAACCATCGGCGAAAGATAATCAAAATTATTAACTAAATTAGGCACATGCTGTCCTATTCCCAAATCACCTTTGACCATAAGAGTATAACCGAATATGTCCGCTGAAACCGGCACTTCGGCAAATTCTTTAATATCTTTGATCGCCAAATCAATGAAACTTTTTATTATTTCATTTTTGGGAATTTTAGCATCCCAAACCGGATAAACAGCGCTTTTTACGGCGCCATCAGACGGGAAACGCACATAATCAAATTGAACTTCTTTGAATCCGATAGCTATCGCCGCCTTGGCCACTTCAATATTATATTGCCACACTTCGGGAGAAGCGGGATCAAGCCACAAATTGCCGGCGCGATCGCGCCAGAGATTTTTATTTTTGTCTTTAAGGGCGTATTCCGGATTTCTCTTGGCAAAACCGTTATCCAAAAAAATCATCTCTCGAGCGATCGGATAAATATTTTTCTTAATCAGTTCTTGAACCACGGAAGCCATGGCCGAATTCAGATAAACTTCGTCGCCATCTTTAATATCAATCACCATAGCGTTAATCTCTGTCGAATCAACCAAGTCAATCAGCTGCGCTATCTTCTTTTTATTTAACGCCGTAGCGGCGGTCACATAAATGCCCCTAACGCTATCAGCAGAAAAATTTTGCCAATAAGAATTAACAGGGACTGCCGTGACTGGAATCGGCATTATCTCTTCGCCGATGGTTAATTTGGGGGAAATCAAAACCAGACAGAAGACTGCTAGAAGCAAAATAATTTTAATAATCTTTTTCATAAATTTAACAGCGAAAACGTTCTTTATTCAACTATTTTTCGTCTTAAGTATATAATTTTTACTGTAAATCAGCAAGGTTTTGCCATATCAACGTTCAAAGTTTAGAATAAAATTTTATTAATGGTTTAACGGCGATCAATTTGATATAATATAGTTAATAGCCTTAAATTAATAAAAAATAAAAATGGAATCTGATTCCAGCATCAACTATAAAAAAAATCCTCTGGCCGAGCTTTTCAAATTCCTAAAAACCGATCTAGAAGGCCTGACCGACGAAGAAGCCGTCAAACGATCAAAAATCTACGGGTTGAATGAAATAACTAAAAAGAAAAAGCTTTCTCCTTGGCTAAAATTTCTCATTTATTTTAAAAATCCGTTAATCTTAGTCCTCTTAGCCGCGGCCATTATTTCGGGAATCGCCGGCGAGATTAGAAACACCGTTATTATTATAATAATGGTTTTTCTAAGCGTAATTTTAAATTTCTACCAAGAACACAAATCAAGCCAAGCGGCCGAACAAATCGCCAAAAAATTGGCAGTTAGAGCGACAGTTCTGCGAAATCGCGTAAAAAAAGATATTTTAACAAAATACATTGTCCCCGGAGACATTATTTTATTAACGGCCGGCGATATTGTTCCGGCTGATGGCCGAGTCATCCAAGCTGATGATTTTTTTGTTAACGAATCAGCGCTGACCGGCGAAAGCTTTCCGGTTGAAAAAACTGAAAACGGAGGCGAAAGCAATAATGTAATTTTCTCAGGAACCAACGTCGTATCCGGTTATGCGCAATTATTAGTCATACACACCGGCGGCGATACCGAATACGGCAAGATAGCCGACAAGCTTCGAGCTCCCAATCAGGTGAATGCCTTTGAAATTGGCGTAACCAACTTCGGCATTTTTATTATCAAAATAATAATCGCAATCGTCTTGATAATATTTTTTATTGATGCGTTTTACAAAAGAAATGTTTTTGATTCTCTTATTTTCGCGATTGCCATCGCCGTCGGCATTACGCCGGAACTCTTGCCGATGATTTTGAGCGTGAATATGGCCAGAGGTTCAATCAAGATGGCGAAAAAAGGCGTTATCGTAAAAAGATTAAATTCTATTCCGGATTTCGGCAGTATGGATATTTTATGCACTGATAAAACCGGGACTCTCACGGAAAACAAAATTACGCTGGTTAAATATCTGGATATTTTCGGCAACGAATCAGCCGCTGTTTTGCGCCTGGCTTATATCAACGGCTACTTCGAAGCCGGCATTAAAAGCTTGCTTGATAAAGCGATTCTGGAATTTAAAGACATTAAAATAAATAATTTAAAAAAAATCGATGAAATACCTTATGATTTTATCCGCAAGAGATCTTCGATTATTTTTGAAGAAGATGGCCAAAGGCATATTTCCACCAAAGGAGCGCCCGAAGAAATCTTCAAAATCTGCGCGAATTATTTTGACGGAGAAAAAAATAATAAAATTACCTCTGAAATAATAAAAAAGATATCAGACCTTTATGATAGTCTGAGCAATGACGGTTTCCGCGTATTGGCGATCGCCACGAAAGACGTCACTAATGGCAGAAAAGTCTACGCCAAAACCGAGGAAAGCGAAATGACTTTCCGCGGTTTCGTCGCCTTCTACGATCCGCCCAAGAAGAGCGCCAAGGAAACATTGGTCTTTATGAAAAAGCATGGTATTGATATTAAAATCATTACCGGCGACGGCCCGCTTGTGACGAAAAAAATCTGCGAAGAGCTGGATCTCAAAATTACCGGCATTATTTCCGGAGATGAATTCGATATGGACAAGATGAGCGATCAAGCCATCGCAATCAAAGCGGCGAGTGCTAATATTTTCGCGAGATTTTCGCCGACGCAAAAAGCCAAAATTATTTCTTCGTTAAGACAAAGCGGGTTTGTGGTCGGTTATCTAGGCGACGGCATTAATGACGCGCCATCGCTCAAAAATGCCGATGTCGGCATTTCCGTCGAGAACGCGGTTGATGTCGCTAAAGAAACCGCTGATATAATTTTGATGAACAAAAGCTTGAAAGAATTAATGGATGGGGTGCTGGAAGGAAGAAAAACTTTCAGCAACACAATGAAATATTTAATGATGGGCTTGAGCTCTAATTTCGGCAATATGTTCAGTATGATCGGCGCGGTAATATTTTTGCCGTTCTTCCCCATGCTGCCCGGTCAAATACTCTTGAATAATTTTCTTTATGATTTTTCTCAGCTTTCCATACCGCTTGATAACGTCGACAAAGAATACTTGAAAAAACCGAAACATTGGGATATGAAATATATAAAGAAATTTATGTATATCTTCGGACCGATAAGTTCGATTTTTGATTTTTTAACTTTTTATTTTCTTTACTCGATTTTCCATTTGAACGCTTCCATGTTTCAGACCGGTTGGTTTATTGAATCTCTCGCCACTCAAACTTTGGTGATTTATATCATCAGGACGAGAAAAATTCCCTTTCTGCAATCACGGCCGAACAAATATTTGGTTTTCACCACCCTCTCGGCGATTTTGATAGGAATTTTAATACCCTTTACGTTTATCGGCAGCTATTTCGGGTTTACGGCCTTGCCGGCGAATGTTATCGGCGCGATATTTATTTTGGTATTAATTTATCTTATTATAGTTGAAATCGCGAAAAGAATTTTTTATCGCGTCTGCGCGAAATGCCAATTCTAAAATAAATCTGTCATTGCGAGGAGCGACCCGCGGGAGCGACGCGGCAATCTCGTCTCTTTTTACAAAATACTCAGAGATTGCTTCGCTACGCTAGAGTTCCGCTCGCAATGACAAAAAACATTTTTCTGCGTTCTAAATTAAAACCAAAAAACACTTCGCGATAGAAGTGTTTTTTGGTATGCTTAGAAAAATTATTTTCTTAATCTTCTGGTATGCAGTTTCAATCTCTTGCCAATTTTGGTATTTTTATAAGCATGCTTGGTTCTGGCTTTCGCCGCGCTGTTTTGTCCCATATGTTTATAGTTAAGCTGAAAATTAACTTATTTGATTTTTTTCTTTTTATTAGACATAATGCTATAAAATTTATTTTTGGCAATAATAATATGATCCAACAAATCAATACCCAGCATCTCGCCGACTTTTTTCAAATGATTAGTAATTTCAATGTCAGGCTGAGTGGGTTTGATGCTGCCGGAAGGGTGATTATGCGCCAAAATCAGCGCGGCAGCCGAATACTCAATAGCAGGCCGAAAAACTTCCCGGGGATGGATGACGCTGGCCGTTAGACTGCCGATAGAAATAACCTCATTATGTATTACTTGATAGCGGCTGTTTAAATAAATACCCCTTAAATGTTCTTTGGGCAAATCGCGCATATCTTTTAAATATTCAAAAACTTGTTTGGGCGTCCTGACTGTGGCAATGCCGCCTCTTGTCTCCTCGAAAAACCTTCGGCCTAACTCGAAGCAAGCGACAATTTGGCAAGCCTTAGTTAAAGGAATATCTAAATCTCTTTCTAAATCTTTGGGATTTTTTTGATTAATAATATTTTTTTCGCCATATTCCTTTAAAACTCTGGATGTCATTTGTAGAACTCCTTCTTTTTTTGTGCCGACATTCAGCAAGATAGCCAGAAGCTCCGCAACCGACAGAATTTCCGGACCATATTTGATTAATTTTTCGCGCGGCTTATCTTCATCCGCCAAATCCCTAACTTTTAAAATATATTCTTTATCACCAGTATATAAATCATGATCTTCAAAATTGTAATTCATATAAATTAGAATAAATTATAATATTTAAAATTAAAATAAAGTTGCAGTAATTTTTAAAGAATTAAATATCTAGTGGGGTGGCTAGAGGGAATCGAACCCTCGACATCGGTGCCACAAACCGAAGTTTTACCATTAAACTATAGCCACCATATTGTCCCCAGTAGGAATCGAACCTACATCTAGAACTTAGAAGGCTCTCGTTCTATCCATTGAACTATGGGGACGCTTACTACGTTGAAATTTCGTAGGACAAATATTTTAATCTTCTGACTGGAAATATTAACGCTTGTCCGCCGACCCGTCCTCCTCCGAAGCTCTGCTTCGGAGGATGGAAGCCTAGGCATAGGCGGAAACTATAAGGACATATAAAAAAATAAAATATAAAAATCAAAATATAATGAAATTCTAGCAGAAAATTTTATTTTAATCAAGGGTGTGTTTTTAACACATTAACAAGATGGAATAAAGAATCAATTCCCCCTTATCACAAAGGGGGTAGCAACCCGCAGAGTTGCGGGGGTTGTGCACACCGAAGCTTGAAGTATCAAATTACAATAGAAATTCAGTATAGTAAATAGAAAAATTAGTAACAGGCCTTAGGCGATAGGATTTACCTTAGGGGAATTGAGTCAAACAGTGGTAAACAACCCCCTAGCCCCCTTTGTTAAAGAGGGAACTATAAAAATAGCTTTATTCTATTTGATAACCTTCATATAAACATTCAAGCATTATAACATTACAACTGCTTCTATTTCCTCTTCCGATCATGAAACTCTTTGTGCACTTCTTTCAACCGCTGATCGGTGACGTGGGTATAAATCTGCGTCGTGGTAATGCTCGAATGGCCAAGCATCGCCTGCACGGAACGGATATCAGCTCCACCTTGCAGTAAATCAGTCGCAAAACTATGGCGAATCGTATGTGGCGTGACGTCTTTCGTAATGCCGGCGATTTTGGAATATTTATCAACGATTCTTTGGATGCTGCGAGGCGTGATCCCCTTATCTTCTTTAATTTTTTTACCCCGGCCCGAAGCCGCCCGATCATGGCTGATAAAAAGAAAAGGCGACATATCATTTCTCGCATCCAGATATTTTTTCACCCAAAATTTGGATTGATTAGAAAGAAAAACCACGCGCAGTTTCGATCCCTTGCCGCGGATGGTAAACTCATCTTTTTTCAAATTAACATTATCTTTTTTCAAACTCGCAAGTTCGGAAACGCGGAGACCGGTAGAAAACAACAGCTCAAGAATCGCCTTGTCGCGCAGGCTGACAATATTTGCTGCTTCAGTCTGTCCGCCCAAGGGCGCTTCCAATAATCTTTCGAGATCGCTGCCCTCGAGGAAGTCTACTTGCCTTTCCGGCATTTTAGCGAGTTCAATCTTTTCCGGCGCCAGAGTCTTGATATCCCGCTTGGCCAAATATTTGAGAAATGACCGGAGAGCGATCAAATGATAATTCTGTGTGCTTTTATTTAACAATTCATTTCGTTTATTAGCCAGACGATTAAGCCAAAGCCGATAGCGCCGCACCAAATCATGACTAATTTTATCAGGAGAAGTTATTTTAGCCCAATCAGTAAATCTTTTTAAATAAAATTCATAATTATCCGAAGTTTTTTTACTGCGGTTTTTCTCAATTTCGAGATATTCTAGAAATTCTTGGATTAATTTATCCAAAGTGGACATAGATTATTAAATACTAATATCACTAATAATTTTTTCACGTAAACGCCTCATATATGCGGGATAATAAAACCACGTAGCCGCGAGTCTTGCTCGCGGTAAAATTAAATAAGAAGCCGGCAAAAGCAAGACTTTCGCCTATGCGATATAAAACATTAAATAAGATAACGTTTTATCTCACTTCTATTTTACGACGCCAGAGGAAAAGAAGCAAATTATTACAAAAAAAATCCCACGCGATTCATTAAAAGAATCAACGTGGGAATAACATATTTCCTCTGAGTCCTAGAGATCCAAGTCGACATCAATCGACCAGGACATCGATCGGTCGGATGCAGGCCAGTATTCGGAAGCCCCTTGTATTGGTGAACCGACTGTATAGTTGACGAAGAACGCGTCGGGAATAACGTCTACGAGTTCTTGCCAACTTGCGCCAAATTCCTCGGCGGCGATTTCTTCGCTAATCAGGCGTAACGTGCAATGGTGTGCAACGGCATAGATTCTCGAGTCCGTTTCGATTTTGAGAAGTCGGGTGCCTGGCCGGTAACAGACGTTGCCGCCGATGGGTATTTCCGCAACCTTCTCTATTGGAACCGCTCGAACTTGAGTGCAAGCCGTCTCTTCTCCGTACCAGGTTTTGAAAGTGGCGCTGTTTGGAAAAATGTAACGCTTGCCGTCACGCGCCAAATAGTACATCATCCCCAAATCCGAAATCGTGAAAACCAGCCCTTGCCCTGATTGAGGATTATCGATTGTTCGGAACTGACCGTCCACCGCACACCAATCGCTAATACCATCCGCATTAGCGAAATAATAGTTGCAGCCCTCGTCAATTGCTCCGTCGCAGTTGTTGTCCACGCCGTCACAGAGTTCGTTTTGTTTTGAACTTGCGAGAGGATCGTCGTCGTTACAGTCGCTTCCGCCGCAGAAGATGTTCATTTCTCCATCACGGTCTTCATCAACCGCGCATACTTGATACTGAGTGCACTCTTCCTTGGCCGAGGCGATGCTCCGACAAGTGCCGTCTACCGAACAGAAGTCTTCAGTGCAAGAATCGCCATCATCGCATCCGGCATCCGCCTGGCAGCTAGCCGGCTTCTGAGCCTCATTTCCGTCTTCACTTTTGCCGTCTTTTGAGCGATCGCAAGCGGCGCAAACGATGGCCATGAGAACTAGAACTACGAGAATCAATAACCTTTTCATGCTAATCTCCTTGTTTCTTCGGTTCAAACCTACTGGCTAAATTTTTTCCTACTTCCGCTAGATTCAGTTACTCTAAAACTTAAAATATCAATTTTATCGGTTCGTGATTAGACAACCTACTTCTAAAGTAACTAAATCTAGCGAAAATAGTGGTTTTCAACCGAAATTGAACTTTGAAGCCGAACACTTGGCGATATATAATATCGCCATATGAAAAAGAAAAATTACAAACACATTAAAAAAGCAGAACGGCTGGA
>JAGVFQ010000002.1 GCA_020057505.1 Patescibacteria group bacterium
CCTTCTTTAATATTTTTTACAATTTTACCATCCGCGACTTCAATGACTTGGATGTCGTTTTCTTGATGATTAATTTGGCCTTCGCTGCCCTCATAGGCTGGTTTTTTGTATTCATAGAGAATTAATCCGCCGAAAGCGAGGGCGACGATGAGAAGAATTATTAATTTAACGAATCCTTTCTGCCCACCTCCTTCAACGAGGAGAAAATCCCCCCTGCCCCCCTTTGACAAGGGGGCGAGTTGCGCCTTGCCATCTCTGGCTAGATGATTAGTTTTTTGCGGCTGTTTGAACTTTTTTGGCATAGATTTTAATTATTTTTTTATGTTATTTAGGGATTGTTTTATTCAATTTTTGAAAATAACCAGAGATTGCCGCGTCGCTCCTTTGGGTCGCTCCTCGCAATGACAGAGTAAATTATGTTTTCTCGCGCCGCAAATATTTTTTGACTCGTTCTTTGTTTCTCGCTACAAGACCAACGAGAATCAGCATCAGGCCGCTGGCTGTTACTGTCAGATATTTAATAATGTCGCTTTTAGTATTATTGGCGCCGAGGGAGGAAATTTGTTGTTCCGAATTTGGCGGGGCGACGATTTCCAGATCGCCGGGATAGCGCGGCAAAATGCGATAGCCGGATTTGGTTTGGCTTACGATGCCGGTTACTGCCAATTGCGCGCCTTCTTCAAATTTTGGTTTGCCGATAGCGGTAGTGGTTTTAATATAAATGGGGAGCTCCTGGCCGCCGTTATCGAGATAGATTGTCTGGCCTTTGGTTTGGAGCACTTCGCCTTGAATTTTTATTAAATATCCTTCCAAATCTTCGCCGATTTCTTCATCGGTTATTTCTTTGGGCAGGGGAGGAGATTCATGCGTTAATAATTTGATATCAGTTTTATCCGCCAGTTTGATCCGCGATTCGCCGCCGCTTTCACTGAGCGTGCCGGTGATTTCTACCGAATCACCCAAAGTTAATTTCGGCCAATCGCTTTTGGAAAAGTAAATTTGAATGCCGCTGCCGGCAAGATAGAAAATAGTTTTACCGAGCAAACCCGGTTCGGCCGCCACGAGGCCTTGCACTCTTACTTTATCACCAATGTCTTGTTCCCGCACTTTCATGAGAGTGGTCTCAATAATTTGGGCTGTCTTTTTAGTTTTAGCCGCCGTGGTTTTAACAGCGGTTGTTTTCGCTTCTTCAACAATTAGATTCTCGGTGCCCGGCGTGGGCGTACTGGTCCATTGCCAATTATTATTTTGATCCAAAGCATAAGCCAGTCCTTCTTTCGCGTCTTCATAGTCGATTTGATAAACCAGTTCGTCATTATTATTAAATAATCTTACTGAATCCAAATTATTATTCAAAGCAAGTTTGGTTTTTTGGCGATGGAAAATTAAAAGTTCGTTTGGTTTAATTATCGTTCCTTCCGGAATAGCGTAAGGCCGCGAGCCGTCTTTTGCGTCATCGATTTGCCAGTCGGCTAAATTAATTTCATAGGCCGCGATATTTTTTAATTCAATCCATTCGCTTTCATCAGCGCCTGCGGGATTGGGGATGAATTCATTGATGATAATTCCCGGTTTGCCGTTGTAAGCAACGGTGATTTCTGCGGAGCTTGAATTTGAGGTTTTAATGGTTAAATTAGCGGTTTTTTCTCCAATAGCGGCTAGTTTGTCCGCGACGGTTAATTTGATTTTGTACTTGCCGGATTTATTAAAAACATGAGTTGGCGTGGGTTCACTGCTTGTCTCGCCATCGCCGAAATTCCAGAGATAAGTTAAGGCGCCGCCATCCGAATCAGTTGAGTCTGATCCGTCAAATTTAATTTCCTCGCCGGTGAGCCCTTCTTCTTTGACACCAATAATCGCTTCCGGCGGTTCGTTCGGAATAGTTAAAATATTTTCTTTCCCTTCGGTAACAGTCGTAGTCCACGTCCATTTATTATCATTATCTCGCGCGTAAGTTTGGTCTTCTTTGGCCGATTCTTTGTATTCAACTGTTTCAATCAGATAATTATTTATCCAATATAGCTTGACCGCGTCGCCGCCGCTATTGTTCAGGGCAATGCCGGTTGCTTTTCTTTTTAAAATAAAAAAATCTTGCGGCTTCACAATAGTAGTAGGAAAATCATCTTGGGAAATAATATATTTTCTCGTGGTGCTGTCGCCCAGCTTCCAGCCGGCAAGATTAATCTCTCTCGCGCTGATATTTTTTAATTCAATAAACTCATTTTCATTGTCGCTGCCTTTGGGATTGGGCAGGATTTCATTGATAATAATATCGCTCGAATAGTTTTCTTGAATTTGATCCAGCTCTTCGGCCGCTTCTTCGGAAATAATATTGGGCGCGCCTTTGGTCAGAATTTTGGTAATTTTGAAATCATTGGCATTATTAAAAGTGTTTTGTCCATCAGTGATTCGCGCGACCGAATATGGATCCGAGGCCTTGGGCGCGTTATCTTCCAGATTGCCGTCATTCCAATTACCATAAATCGCTTGATCGATAATATAGCCGTTTTTGTCCTTAAGGAAAATAATATCGCCCGCGTTGTTGAGATTGCCTTTGGGTTTTTCGATGATGAAAAACTTTTCCGCGCCTTCGCGTCCAATTACGCCCGCGATGTCAGTCGTGGATTCAGAACCTTCTTCGATAATCCAACCGGTGAGATCAATTTCTTGGCTAGTTTTATTATAAATTTCGATCCACTCGTCGCCATCAGCCGGATCGGCCACAAATTCATTAATGACAATATCGCCGAATTCTGGAGTGTAAGAAGAAGTTATAATGGTCTCGGAAGTTTCGGCTGGCGGCGTTTCCTCCGTGGCTGGATTTTCCGCTGGCGGGTTTTGATCATCAGGAGGGGGAGATGTTAGAGTGGGTTTTGGACTGCTTGAAGTATTTTGCAGGTTTGGTGTGGTTTGCAGTATGAAATCAACTGAGTTATCGTTAGTATCTTCACTATTGCCCAGATCACCGCCTAATTTTCTTTCAATACTCTGGTTTGCTTCTGGGAATGACACAGCAATTCCTTCCGGCGAATTTCCCGTTCCATATCCAATCTTATCGACAATTGATTGATCGGTTGCTGAGGTTAGAGTGGTTTGGTTATTGACGAGAAAAACATTACCGCCGTTTGCAGCGAGAGAAAAGGTGCTATGGCTCATATCTGGCGTTGTGCTGCCTGTGTAATCTTTATAGACAATTAGATACCAACCATGTGCTGGTATATTTGCCGCGGCAGTAAAATTTTTTTTGGACCAAGTTGAACCCGTAGCGCTTTTGTATTGAATGGACCAATTTCCTATATTTATAGTGTTTAGTGTTGGATTATAGAGTTCAATAAATTCATCATAAGCTGTCGCTCCAGCTACTTGTACTTCACTGATTACCAAATGATCAGCCGTGGCGGCAGAAGAAATTTTTCCGAAAATAAAAAATCCCCCCAACACGAAAACAAAAATTAAGAAATAATTTGTTAGTTTCATATTTTTTTCAAACTAAAAAATCCCTCCGTGATAGGGATCTGGAATATTTAAAAATTATAAAATTTCTTTTCCTCCCGCATAAACCTTTAGGTAAATGTTCTTTACATTATTATAGCACATAATTTTTGTTTGTTAAATATCTTTTGGAAAGCCTTGACCCCGTGTTATAATTCGATTAAGATAATTTGTTCTTTTATATAGAAGCGCCGCGGTGGTGAAATTGGTAGACACGCCAGCCTTAGGAGCTGGTGGGGGCAACCCCTTGAGAGTTCGAATCTCTCCCGCGGCATATTCTGTTTTTTTGGCTCTAACAAGAGCCTTTTTGTAAATAAAAAAACCTATTCTTATTTACAGAATAGGCGTGGGTCGCGATGATTAGGCTTGGCGTTGGTCCCGTTCAAGATGTTATGCAGGATGCCGTTGATCTGAGACATGGCGTCAATACCCAAGGTATCGGTGGTTGGCAGTTCTTTCCATTTCACCACCTGTCGGAATCGATCGCTCCATGCTAGATAGCCCGTGAAGATCGGGCTGATGCCGATAAATTTTTCACAGGTCATAATCAGATTATGGCCCAGAGTATCATCCTCTTTCGTCCTTGCTTGGTTGATCACTAGGTTGAATCGCAGTTTGGCGAGTTTATCTTTGATGTTTGCGGCCAATTCTGGTTGTTCCGATTTGATCGCTTCGAGCAGGTCGATGAAGTGCCGGATTTGTTTTTCCTGGATGAAGGAGAATAGCCACTGTTTTTTTTCATTGTCTCGGATTGATCGCATGACGGTCCGGTAGCACATCGCTTTGATAAAGGCGTAGCTGTTTTCGATCGAGGTCGGCTCGGGCAGAAGAATGAGCGTGATTTTTTCGGCGAGGAGAGCGAAGTCGAGAACGTCATAGCTAATACCCGGTCCGAGGTCGAGCAGGATAAAATCAGCATTGAGCTTGGGAATGGCGCGCAAGAGCCGTCTCTTGTCGTCGTAAGTGAGCTGATTGATGTTCGTGTTTGGATTGGTGCCACCGATGATTTTGACATTGGCAATTATAGTATCATCGACGAGCTCTCCCAGGCTTGCGATTTTCCGGCTGACAAAGTCGGCGATGATCCGTTTCTCGAGAGTCGGCCAGCGGAGATAATTGTGCAGGCCGCCGCCACCAAAATCAACATCGATAGCGATGACTTTTTTCCCCATTTCTCCAAGCAGGATTGCAAAGGTAGCGGCAAAAAGGCTTTTGCCCGTGCCGCCTTTGCCGCCGGCAAAGGCCCAGATTTCTTTTGCCATTTTTTGCGCCTTTTTAATTGTTAAAAGATCAATGGTTTTATATCCTGTCTTATCATATCTATTAGATATTGTCAATCGTTTTTAGTTCAAAGATTTTAGAAAAGTTTAAAAATAATAATTAAAAAATAAAAAAACCGCCTTGGCTTTTGCCGGCGGTTGAATCAGGTCGGATCTACTTCGCCGGAGCGGAGATAAAGTCCCGATAATATCCCCAGCCGGTGAGCGCGAGAAAGAAGCTCGCTGTGTAAGCCAGCGCAAATGCGACGAGCTCGATCACGACGACTGCCGTGACCAGAGGTAGGATCGGCAAGGTGCGAATCGTGAAATGGCCTTTGACTGTTTCCAGATCTTCGCGGAGATACCCCGCTTCGTTTTTCAATCTCGCCCAGACTTTGTCCCATTTTTCCGGGTTGATCACTAACATCATCGTCATTGGTTTTCCCTCCCTTTTCTTTTACGTTTTTTTGCGGCTATTTAGCTAAGTTTATCTTGTTTTTGAAAAATGTCAATAAGCGACTTGACGGCATTTTGTAGAAGGTATAATATAGTAGATACGAATAAGAACAGTTATCCACAATCTAAAACCGGTTGAATTTAGCTAAATATTAAAATATTTTCCTATATGCAATTAAACAGTATCACGCTTGAATACTTTAGCGGCTAGAATGTCGATTTTTTGGTGTTCTTATCAGCCGCTTACAGGCGGTTTTTTGTTTCTATTCGTTTCTAGAGGAGATGTTTCAAAAATTTTTGAAATATTAGCTCTGGAAGCTAATGACCGAACTTTGACAATTAACAGACTTAAATATGTCTAGCAAAAAAATCAATATATTTTTAGGATTCTTGTGGTTAAATAATAAGAGCATATGGTGGATGCCTTGACATCAAAAGACTATGAAGGACGTAGTAGCCTGCGAAAAGCCTCGGGGAGGTGGCAAACAACCTTTGATCCGGGGATATCCGAATGGGGCAACCCAATCCGACTTAACATCGGATTATCGTTATCTGAATACATAGGCTAACGAAGACAACCCGCTGAAGTGAAACATCTCAGTAGGCGGTGGAAAATAAAAAAATGTTAGTTTTAAGTTTGTAAATTTCGGTCTTCGGACTTGTAAGTTATTTTTTTAACTTATAGTTTACAAACTTTAAACTAACGCATTCCCTAAGTAGCGGCGAGCGAAAGGGGAAGAGTCCAAACCTTATCAGTGTTTCTTAAATTTTTACGAAAGTAAAAATTGAGATACAAGGTGCAAGCCGTTGCTGATAAAGGGGTAGCAAGATAATTGCGTTTGTTCACTTGCAAGAACAAGATAGAGGGATCCCGAAAGGGACAATCTGCTAGAAGAATGGCATGGAAAGGCCAACCAAAGAAGGTGATAGTCCTGTACGCGAAAGCGATTGTACTCTATGGCGACTGTCTTAAGTATCTCGAGACTCGAGAAATCTCGTGAGAAGCAGCCACGACTATTGTGGCAAGACTAAATACTTTTGGTGATCGATAGTGAACTAGTACCGTGAGGGAAAGGTGAAAAGCAGCCCGGAAGGGCGATGAAATAGTATCTGAAACCATATGCTTACAAGGAGTCAGAGCCTCGATGCAAATCGGGGTGATGGCGTTCCTATTGAAGAATGAGCCAACGAGTTTATTGAACGTTGCTCGTCTAAGTCCCATAGGGACGAAGGCAAAGTGAAAGCGAGCGTTAATAGCGCGTTTTTAGCTTATAGCTTATAGCAGAGGCCTAGCCAATGCTATTAGCTATTTGCTAATAGGCAGCGTTTATAAGACCCGAAACCGTGTGAGCTAATCATGACCAGGGTGAACTTTGATGAAAATCAAAGGGAGGCCCGAACCCTTGAGCCGTGCAATACTCTGGGATGAGTTGTGATTAGAGGAGAAATTCCAATCGAACTCGGTAATAGCTGGTTCTCCCCGAAATAGTTTCAGGACTAGCCTTTTTGTTAAACTTTGGGGGTAGAGCACTGAATGGTTTAACTCTCAGAAATGGGATTAAACTAACCAAACTCCGAATACCAAAGCATTAGGCAAAAGGAGTCAGACCGTGGGGGCTAAGCTCCACTGGTCAAAAGGGAAACAGCCCAGATCGTCATCTAAGGTCCTTAAATCTAGATTAAGTGTGAAAGGCGGTGGAGTGACTTATACAACCAGGAGGTTGGCTTAGAAGCAGCCATCCTTTAAAGATAGCGTAACAGCTCACTGGTCAAGTTATTCTGCGCCGAAAATAAACGGGACTAAAATCTAGTACCGAAGATACGAACTCTGCGGATTTATCCGCAGGGTGGTAGGGGAGCATTCCACAAACTGTGAAGTCGGACCCGTGAGGGCCGGTGGAGTTAGTGGAAGAGAGAATGTTGGCATAAGTAACAAAAACCCTGATGAAAACTCAGGGCACCGTAAACCCAAGGTTTCCTGGGCAACGCAAATCGACCCAGGGTTAGTCGATCCTAAGGCAAGTCCTTGCTTCGGTGAGGGGTAGCCGATGGAAGAGCAGGTTAATATTCCTGCACTCCCGTAAAATTTACTTTAGACGGACGCATTTTTTAAGTTCAAGTGTATTTTGGTTATATGCATTCTTTTCTTTGATGAAAATCGAAGACGAGAGAAGGTGAAACCGCAAGGTGGAGCCAACTTGAGTAGCGAAAGTGCCTAGAAAAGGTCTAAAGGTATATATGGGACTCGTACCGTAAACCGACACAGGTGGGTGAGGAGAGAATCCTAAGGTGTACGAGAGAAACCTCGTTTAGGAACTCGGCAATTCAACGTGCGTAAGTTAGCAATAAGCACCGGTCCGAATTTTTTCGGACCCGCAGTGAACAACGCTTTGTGACTGTTTATCTAAAACACAGGTCCCTGCTAAGCCGTAAGGCAATGTATAGGGGCTGATGCCTGGCCAGTGTCAGAACGTTAAGGGGAGGAGTGCAAGCTCCGAACTTAAGCGCTGATGAACGCCGGCGATAACTATAATCGTCCTAAGGTAGCGAAATCCCTTGTCGTGTGAGTTACGACCTGCACGAATGGCATAACAACAGAGCGACTCTCTCAACGAGGTACTCGGTGAAATTGCAAGATGAGTGAAGATGCTCATTACCCGCAGCTAGACGAAAAGACCCCGTGAAGCTTTACTACAACTTGATATTGGGTTAAGTTCAAACCTGTTCAGCGTAGGTGGGA
>JAGVFQ010000041.1 GCA_020057505.1 Patescibacteria group bacterium
GAGGACGCGATTAATCAAATCAAAGAGCGTTTTGGCGAAGGTTCGATTATGAAACTTGGCGAGGCGCAGAAGATGGTAGTTGAAGCGGTATCTACCGGTTGCTTGTCACTGGACATTGCTCTCGGAGTTGGCGGTTTGCCGCGAGGCAGAATAACCGAAATATTCGGACCAGAATCTTCGGGTAAGACGACTCTTGCCCAGCATGTTATCGCCGAGGTCCAGAAAGCCGGCGGTATCGCGGCTTTTGTTGACGCGGAACACGCGCTTGATCCGGATTACGCGAAAAAGATTGGTGTTAATATTAATGAGATGCTTATTTCTCAGCCGGATACCGGAGAACAAGCCTTGGATATTGTTGAGGCCTTGGTACGCTCTAATGGCGTTGATATAATAGTCGTTGATTCCGTCGCGGCTCTCACACCCAAAGCGGAAATTGAAGGTGAAATGGGCGCTCATCATATGGGCTTGCAGGCGAGACTGATGAGCCAGGCGCTCAGAAAATTGACTGCGGTTATTTCCAAAAGCAAAACGGTTTTGATTTTTATCAATCAAACGCGTCAGAAAATTGGTGTTTTCTTTGGCAATCCGGAAACGACCACCGGCGGTACGGCTCTGAAATTTTATTCTTCAGTAAGAATCGAAGTTCGCAAAGCGGCGCAGATCAAACAAGGCGAAAAATTTATCGGCAATCGCATCAAAGTGAAAATCGTCAAAAACAAAGTCGCTCCCCCGTTCCGCACCACGGAATTTGACATTATGTTTAATGAAGGAATTTCCATCTCAGGCGATATGCTCGATGCCGGCGTATTGTATGAAGTAATAAAAAAATCCGGTAATTCTTATCTTTATGGTGAAATCAAAATGGGGGTCGGCCATGAAGCGGCCAAGAAATTCTTGAAAGAAAATCCCAAGCTGATCACTGAGCTCAGGGGAAAAATCCTCGAAGCGGTGAAAATAAAAGAAATGAGTGAAGAGAATTAATATAAAAATTATGATTGATTTTAAAGATAGAAAAAAGAAGATCGATAAAATTGCCAATGATTTTTATGCAAAATTAGCTAGATTTAGAAAAGAAAAGATTGATTTGTTTGAAAAATTAGACCAGGAAGAAGATGTAAAAGAAATCCAAAAAATCAAAAAAAAGTTAGAAGAATTAACCAAATAAAAGTATGATCAAAATTAATTATGCCAAAAAATTGAAAAAAATTAATAAAATAGCAGATGATTTTTTTCCCAAACTTGATAAACTAAAAAAGAAGAAAATAAAAATTTATAAAGTGATTAGTAATAAATTTAATCCTTAACTTAAAATTTATGCCAGATCAAGAAGGTGAAATAAAAAATTGGCCGGAAGAGCCAGTTGAAGCGCCTGAAGAATGGCAGGAAATGGATAATGATTCTTTTGATAGGGCAGTTAATGGAATTATCGATAATGTCGATACGGCGGTGGATGACGCGTTGAATAATACTCCTATTGATAAAGATCAGAGATTTGTTGATAATCCAGACAGGAATAATATTAATGGTCAAATTGTCAGTTTGGCTGGTTTAGTCAAAAAAGATATTAGTAATGAAGCGGGAATGGCTCCCAAAGAAATGCCATTAAGCGGAGATGAAAGAGCTACATTAGCTACTACTGGAGCGGCTAAGATAGAGTTATCGAACGCTGCATCCGCCAGTCATTATAGAAGACAGATTGATAGAGCTAAGGCTAGAATGCCGATGTTGGCTTCGGCCAGAGAAAAACAAAATCTTCAGAGGCAAATAGATAAATGGCAAGAAGAATTAAAAAAGTTGCAGCCAAAAAAATAAATTTAAAATAAAAAACGGGATGAGTATAGGCTCATCCCTTTTTGGTCGCGAAAATAATTTTGACTTTCTCTCCTTCTTGCGCCCAGCTGACGCTTTTGCTTTTAACTAGATAGGTCGCTTGCACGGCTGGATCATCGGGATTGTTCGGATCGATTCCGAATTGTCTCAGTTCGTTCGGGTTGATTAGTCGGAATTTTGCCAGTTCGTAATCATAGGTTTTAGCCTCTATTTCTGATGCGAACTGCAATTCCATAATGATCCGGTCAGTCTCTCCTCTTAAGGTGATGAGACAATTATAGGCAAGGATTTGTCCTTCGGCTCCGGTCTGCAGAAAGAGATTGAGAATTTCAAAAAGATCGGAGAACACCGCTTGGAAAGCCTCACCCGCCTCTTCCAGTCTCCCGGCGAATTTGATTTTTTCCAAGTACTGCCAGAAGAAGAATCCCATGGATTCCGGCGTTATTGTCCCTTCGAAAGAAGGGCGCGGCGGATATACGGTCGATGATCTTTTAGTCATCGCGCACCTCCTTTTAAAAGAACATTGTTTTTGATTTTAGAGCCTATCATGGAAAATAAAGTTTGTCAAGCTGCGACGGCTTAACCGAAACAAAAACAGCCTAGATTTGCATCGAGGCTGTTTTTGTTATTTGAAAATTTTTTCTACGCTCGTTCGACGTATTCGCCTGAATCGGTATTTATAATAATTTCATTTCCCTCTTCAATAAAGAGAGGCGCGTTCACTTCAAGGCCATTTTCAAGAACTACTTTTTTCGTCACGTTGCCCGAAGCTGTATTGCCGCGGATGGCGGGCGGAGCAGTGATGACTTTTAATGTTAGTTTAATCGGCAGATCGATATTTATCGGTTTGCCGTTGAAATATAAGACATCGAGATCAGAACTTTCTTTTAAAAATTTTACTTTGTCGCCTATCTGGCCCGCGGGAATGGTGAATTGCTCATAGGTTTTATTATCCATCAAGTAGATATTATTATCGTCTTTGTAGAGATAATTGGCAGTGCCGCGATCCAGTTCGGCTTCTTCGACTTTGTCGCCTGGATGGAAGCTCATTTCCAAAACTTTGCCATTGGTTAAATTTTTCAATTTGGTGCGCATTACCGGTTTTCTCTGCGCCGTGCGCATGAAATCAGCGAATTGCACGAGATAAGGTTCGCCATTAATAATAATACTCATGCCGCTTTTGATTGAGTTCAACGAAGGTAAAATTGACATAATTGTTATCTATTTACAAACGGCAGGAGAGCCATGGTGCGAGCTCTCTTGATTGCCGTTGCCAGTTTCCTCTGATGTTTGGAGCAAACTCCGCTTTTTCGGCGGGGTTTGATTTTGCCATAAGAAGAAATAAAACGGCGAATGACATTGGTATTCTTATAGTCAATTTCCTTGATCATGCCAATGCAAAAATGGCAGCCCTTTTCCTTGTTGTTTGTTGAATTATTATTTTTTTCCATCATATTTTTTACGCGGATATTCACAGATTTTTGAAATACGGATTTTCGCGGATTACATATCTGTGTTTATCTGCTCAATTCTGTGAAGATCTGTGTGGTTAAAATGGTATATCCTCCACTTTTATTTCTTCTTCGACAGCTTCTTCGTTATTGCCTCTATTTTCGGCAGATTCCGCTACTGGTTCCGGAGCGGCAACATTGCTTCTGGTCGCGCCACTGCCGGCCCGATCAAGCATGATCATGTTTTCAGCGATTATTTCCGTGCGATATCTTTTTACTCCGTCTTGTCCTTGCCAGTCTCTCGTTTGCAGCCGACCTTCAATGTAAACCTTACTGCCCTTTTTCAGATATTGGGCGCAGATGTCCGCCAATTTTTTCCAGGCGACGATATTGTGGAATTCGGTCTTTTCTTGGCGCTGCCCGGATTGATCCGTCCAAATTAGACTGGTCGCGACTGAAAAGTTGCAAACAGAACTTCCTTGCGGGGTAGTTCTAGCTTCGGGATCTCGGGTGAGATTGCCAATTACCATTGCTTTGTTTAAATTCATAAAATTTGCCTCCAGCTCCCCGATGTGGATCGGAGGGCGTTATTATAAATTAAATAATGTCGTCTTTTAAAATTTCATCGAGCTTTTTGTCCAGCTCTTCGAGGCTGACCTTTTTCTCTTTTTCTTTCACCGGAGCTTCTTTTTTACTTTCTTCTTCGTCTTTTTTGATCTCTTGCTCTTTTTCTTTGAGTAATCTTTCCTGCGCTGACCTTTCTTCTTCTATCTCCTTTGTTGTCTTGATCTTTTTTTTGACGATCATGTGTCTCAAGACATCCGTATCCAATTTTACAGTATCGTCGAGTTTCTTCAGATTGAGCGGTTTTAAATCAAATTCATTCAGAATGTAATATCCTTGGTAGGTTTGTTTAATCGGATAAGCCAGTTTTAGCTTACCTAAATTGTCGTCTCTCGTAATTTCGCCGCCATTATCTTTGATTGCCGCAGTAATTCGATCAATGATGGGCAGAATTTCTTCCGCTGTGTATTTAGCTGGAATGATGTATAACAATTCGTAATGTTCAGTCATATATAGTAAGGGATAAATCATGTCAGCCCCGGCTGACGTGATAAATTAAAAAAACCGAGAAGCGTTCTCGGAAATAAATAAAAATTCGGAACACTTTTGAGCTTATGAAACTAAGCCCTTATCTTTTGGCTAAAAATAGCTAAAAGATAAATGGAAAAAGTTTTTAGTTTTGAATTATTCTTACTTTATCATAGTTCGAAAATTCAGGCAAGAGCAATAATCCGAATGATCCTTCTGGCGCAGCTTTGGGCAAGAGAAAGCCGATTCTTCCGTTTCGAGATCCAGCAGACCAACGCTCAAGAAGTGCTTGAGCGTCTTTTTTATTTTACATTTTTATCCTTCGCTGTTAGAATGGAATCAATATGAAATATTTTTTTGTTTTAGGCAAAAATCCAACTTTATCGACGACCGAAATATTAAGCTTGCTTGGCCGGGATGAAGTGAAATATAGACTACTCGGCTGTTCTATCAGTGTTTTGTTAATCGAAACGGAAAAAGAGCTCGATGTCCCCTATTTGATGAAAGAGCTGGGTGGGACGATTAAGGTTGGGTTGATACACGCGAATGAATTTGCGAATATTGGCGAATTGGATGCGAATAATTTGATCGACGCTTTTTTACCAGCTACCGGAAAAAAGACTTTTTTCGGGTTTAGCCTTTATAAATTAAATAATCAAGTAAATATTTTTAAATTACAAAACAAGATTTATAAACTTGGTCTGGAAATTAAAAATCATTTGAAAGATCAAGGGCGTTCGGCTCGGTTGGTCGTGGCACGTGAGGGCGCGGAGCTTTCATCAGTGATCGTTGAAAAAAATAAATTATTAACTCAAGGAGCGGAAATTGTTATTTTGGCCGATGAAAATAAAATATATCTTGGCCAGACTTTGGCGGTGCAGGAATTCGAAGATTATGGTCGGCGGGATTTCGGCCGGCCATCGCGCGATATCGTCTCGGGCGTTATGCCGCCGAAGCTCGCTAAAATGATGATTAATCTCGCGCAAATCAAATTTGACCAAACTCTACTTGATCCTTTTTGCGGTTCAGGCACGATTATCAGTGAAGCGCTTTTAATGGGTTATCAAAATTTAATCGGCTCAGATGTTTCTAATAAAGCGATTGAGGATTCTAAATTAAATCTGGATTGGTTAATTAAAACTTACAACTTACAACTTACAACTTACAACTTGATTTTATTGGATGCTAGGAATATAAGTTCTCAAATTAAATCTGATTCCATCGACGCGATTGTAACTGAACCATATCTTGGGCCGGGCTTGCGAGCAAGCGCGACAGAGGAGGAAATGAAAAAGATTGCTGATGAACTTAGTCAATTGTATTTAGCAGTATTTAGAAATTTTAAACAAATTTTAAAACCTCATGGCCGAGCAATAATTATTTTTCCAGTTTTCAAGCCAGCAGATAAGCATCAGGCTATTTATTTATCGATTGTTAAAGAAATAAAAAATCTGGGATTCAGATTAGTCAATCCCCTGCCGACACAAGCAGGCCAGTCTACTGAATTAAATAAAATATATTCTCATTTCAATATTACTGATCGCGGTTCGATCATCTATTCTCGGCCGGATCAAAGAGTTTTACGGGAAATTTTTATCTGGGAGAAAATTTAAAATATCAAATATAGATATAATACAAAATTGTAGGGGTAGGCCCAGGTCTACCCCTACGCTTGTTTTATGCTATTGACAAAAATAAAAAAATGATTTATAATGCAAAATTGGATCAGGCCGTTCCTTTTATTATCAAAACCTGGCCAAAAAGGCTAGGTTAAAACAAATTAGAAACAAATTTCGGGAGGAACAAAAATGAACAAGGATCCAAGAGGAGAGTCGAAGACTGTAGTCTTTACAAGTAAGGACGACTTTACGATTGATGATTTAATATCAGCCTGGCCTGACGGGGGTCTTGACCGCAAAGTAGCCGAGGTTGTTCTCCAGCGCTGCCTTCGTCGTGTGATGCCGGATATGATCTGGATGCCCAAATACAATGGCGATCCAGAGAAAACCGACAAGTTGGTTTGGGTAGTAAGGGGTTCGCTCATCGTCGGCAAGATGTTTGGTCAGCCCATGGATTTTCTCCCAGTTTTCACTTGCAATGCCCAAACGATACTGCCCTTGAACAAGAATGTTTCTTTGGAGTTTCGTGGAGGTGAAACCGGTGCGATGTTAATTGTTTTGTCGGAGAAATTGGCCGCCAACCTTAGTGCTAATTCTACTTTCTTTGAAAGAATCAGCGGCGGCTTCTTCGATACGATTAACGGAATCGTACAATCGGCTTCAGCGGTGGTAACGAACAACGAAATTGAGCGGCTTCGTCGGGAGAATGAAGGGCTCAAGGCAGAAGGACAGGATCGTGATGAGCTGATTGAAAAGTTCGGAGAGAAGCATCGCCGAGAAACAGCGAAGCTGACCAAGAAACTGGAAAACTACAAAAAGATTCTGACGCGCGTCCGCACCTTGGTTGGCAAGCTGTACAATGCTGCCACTATCAAGGATATGAAGGATCTAGCGGTGGAAATTAATACCGAAGTATACGCCGTGGAAGATCCGGAGGAGAAGTAAGAAAAATAAAAGGGACGGACCCAAAATCCGCCCCCTTCTTTTTTTACATTGATATTTAAAAGGACTGGTTAGAAACCGGTCCCTACATATTGCAATTTACAATATTCGCATATCCGTAGATTCGCAATGATTCGCATTATTCGTATCATAATCAAATACTGAATCTAAACACACAAACATCACCGTCTTGAAAGATATATTCTTTGCCTTCGAGCCGGATCAATCCCCTTTCCTTGGCTTTGGTTTCACCGCCGGAGTCAATCAAATCTTTCCAATTAATCACTTCGGCCGCGATGAAGCCGCGTTCGAAATCGGAATGAATTTTGCCGGCGGCTTGTGGCGCTTTGGTGCCGCGCGTGATCGTCCAGGCGCGAGTTTCTTTTGGTCCGGAAGTGAAATAAGTTATCAAATTCAAAGTATAATAAGCAGCATGGATTAATTGATCAAGCCCAGATTCTTTGATGCTCAATTCTACTAAATATTTTTTCGCTTCTTCGTCCGGCAATTCAGCTAATTCTGCTTCAATTTTGGCTGAAACCATGACGCAGGCTTGAGGATTAAGCGTCCCATTTAATTGTGTTTCATTTAATAAATTTTCTACAGTATAATCGCTGTTTTGTATTTTATCTTCATCGATATTAAAAACATAAAGTACGGGTTTCGTCGTGAGCAAATTCAAATCTTTAATTATCTTTTTTTCTTCTTCATCTAATTCAAGAGTATTCGCCAGTTTCCCCTCTTCCAAAACTTTTTTGATTTTTTCCATCGTGAGAATCGCGCCGGAAATTTCCTTATTCGGTCCGGGTTTTAATTGCGCGTGCAGGGCGCGGATTCTTTTCTCAAGCGTGGCTAGATCGGCAAAAATCAATTCCAAGTTAATCGTTTCAATATCGCTCTTCGGGTTGATTTCATTTGCGACGTGAATAATATTTTTGTCGGTAAAATGCCGGACGATATGGACGATGGCATCCACTTCTCGGATGTTCGCGAGAAATTTGTTGCCCAGGCCTTCGCCTTTGTGCGCGCCTTTGACCAATCCGGCAATATCAAAAAATTCGATCGCAGTCGGAATGATTTGCGCCGATTGATTCAATTCCGCTAATTTTTCCAATCTCTCGTCCGGCACTTTCACGACGCCGACATTCGGATCAATCGTGCAGAAAGGATAATTGGCGCAGTCAACTTGTTTTTTGGTGAGTGCCTTGAACAAGGTGGATTTGCCGACATTGGGCAGGCCGACGATACCGATAGAAAAAGACATCGATTTTAAAATATAAAATTATAAAAATTTTAGAATATTTTTTCAAGTTCCCCCCCTTTGCTAAGGGGGAATCGCTGAATCCCCTCCTGCCCGAGGAGGGGGTAGGGTTGGTGGGATAAATTTTCTTTCAAACTAAAACAAGATTATCACACTTCTCTCAAAAATAAAACAGTGAAACGATCGTTTCACTGTTTTATTTATATTATTAATTTGTGATATCCGCGGCATAATCCGCGAGATCCACATTAGTAAACTTCCACTTGGAGCGTCTGAATGCCGAAAGCGAGGGCCGCTTTTCTGGTTGGCATCCAGATATCCATTCTCTGGCTAAAACGTTTGTTCATTCTATCTTGGACAGAGAACTCTTGATCGCCAAAGACTCCTGGTATTTTGACTTTCGTGCCAAAGGGCAAGAAGTTAGCCGCTATGATATTCATTTTGTTATTTTTACAAAGATTATAGCCATTAGCCGTGATACAAGGCGTATCATCAGTTTGGTCCGGGGTACTGGAATAAGCCGTAACCGTCACAGTTATGACCTTTTTTGGGGCTGTTTTAGGTACAGGCATGCCGGCCCTGGCTAAATAGCTATTCATCGTTAAAATGGTACCGGTAGTAACAGCAGTTTTGCTGCTGGTCATGGAATCAGCCGAGACTAAGCTAGGAATAAGGAAAGTCATAGCAATTACTAACAAAATAACGATTTTGGCGATTTTTTTGGCTAAAATTGAATATAATTTGTTTAATTGGCTTTTCATAGGCTATTAAGCTGGTTATTTATTAATAACCTATTATAATAGCATAGATTATAATTTTTGTCAATGGTAAAATGAGATAATAAAAAAAGAGGGTGTTAATTCCCTCTCGATTGAATAGTCGTTTCTCCTTCTATTTTAGAGCTGAGACGTCGTAATCAGGCGCCAGTTCTCGTCCGTGGCTTTGGGCTTAATCGGCTTGGAGCCCCGTTTGCAAAGCGGACACTCGGCCGGATCCCAGTCGCTCACCCTTTGTTCGGCCACCGGCAGAACCTTGAAGTAGTTTCCTGCGCCTGGGATAGAAAATCCTTCCACGCCGCCGCGGTTGATGATAACCGGGTCGTAAGCGAGTATTCGGACCAAGGATTGCTGCTCGATGATGTTTTTGACCGCTTCCATGAAGCCGGTGCCACGGGTGCAAAAGTCCTCAACTAGAAGCACTAGGCTCTTGGGCTCGATGAGAGTGACGAGGGTGATTTTGCCGTCGACTTTTTGCATGTCGGCCAGTTTCGCCCCGATTTTTTTCGCGAGGTAGGCACCGAGTTTGGTGGCACCATCGGGAATGCCGACGACATAGTCGGGTTTGCAGATGCCGACGGCGTTCAATCTCATTATGATCTGATCGCCCATGAGGGCCAAGATGTTCGGCGGTTCGAGCATGATTTTCGAAACGAAGAAACCGTCGCTGTGGCGTTGCGACTTAAGCTCGGCGTGCAGGCCAACCTTTCCCTCTTTTGCCGCCTCGTAGTCGTAGGACCAGAAGCTGCCCAGGACTTTGGCGATGTGAAACATTTCGTCGGCCGTGAGCTGGCGCGCGATATCCCGCGGATCAAGCGCTAGAAGCTCTTTAGCGTCCATGGCTAAGATATTCAACATGGGTTTCTCTCCTTTTCTATAGAGCCGAAGCGATTTCTTCAGCGATCTTCTTTGCCGCGTCCACGGGCGTGCCGATTTCCTTCGGCGGTTTGGTGATGGGCCGGCCAATGACGAGATAGTCGGCGCCGGCTTTGATTGCTTCGCCGGGAGTCATGATCCGCTTTTGATCGTTTGCAGCCGCCCATTCGGGCCTCACGCCGGGCGTGATTTTCAGTAGACCTTTGAGTTCTTTCTGTTTCCCGAGAAGTTCAAGCTCCTGAGGTGAGCTGATAACGGCATCGCAACCGGCGAGCTTTGCGTCGCGCGCCAGTTGCAAAACTTTGGCCTTGCTTGGCACGCCGAAGGTCAGATGAGCATTGTTTTCCTCGAACGAAGTGAGAACCGTGACGGCGAGAACCAGAGATTTTCCCTTGTTGGCGACTGCCGCCATCATTGCCTCGATGCCAGCCGAGGCCATGATGTTGAACATCTTTACTTCCATTGCCGCGACTGCCTTCGCCGCGCCAGCGATCGTGTTCGGAATGTCGTTGAACTTGCCGTCGTAGAAGATCTGGCCGCCGAGCGTATGAACGAACTCGACGGCCTGGGGAGCGCCCACGGCTGTGAGTAACTCCAGCCCGAGTTTGAAACACCCGACGTGCGGAGCAAGGCTTTCCACGAGGGATTTGGCCTTGTCCAAGCCGTCCACATCCAGAGCTACAATGATCCTGTCTTTTGCTTCCATTGCTAATCCCCTTTCTCTAAAAAGGTTGGTAATGAACGTTTGAGCCGATATGGCTATTAATTTCTGACATCACCTTAACAAAAATAGTAAAAAAAAGCAAAACAAAAAATGGACCTCAGGGGGATCGAACCCCTCACCTCTTCCATGCCATGGAAGCGCTCTACCAAATGAGCTAGAGGCCCTTGTTGAAAATTCCCAATTTTAAATTCCTGTCTGCCGGTAGGCAGGTCTAATTTCAAATTAAATCGAATAAATCAATATTATCAAATTAATTAAATTTATTCAAGTTTTTATTTTATTATATGGAATTTATCTTATGCAGATGAGTTTTGCTACAATAAGCTGATATTTATATTTTAAGACACATATTTTAGACTAAAAATTCATTAAATTTATATTTGTAGTTATATTTGTTGTTATAAATTTGACATATCATTATTTTTTTATTGTAAAATGTTTCACGCCTGCCCGCCAAAATGGTAGTTTTAATCGAATTAAGTTTATTGTTAGCCAAAAATAAAAAATGTTTCACGTGAAACATTTTTGTCTATTCGTAGCTGCCCCGCATTTGCGGGGCTCACAGTGGCGAAAGCAAGACTTTCAGCTATGTAATATAATGCGATATTGTAATTTTTTTTATAGACTAAAAATAAAAAAAGAGCCAAACTCTCGGTATGGCTCATTGTGGCGACGGTTCTGATGTGCCTCCTATAATACCAGCTTGCAAGCCAGTAATCAATTGATTACATATCCGGAGATGGTCTCCATCCCGATAACTTCGGCGTCGAAGTTGTAGCAATCGGATCAAATCTCGCTTCTTTTCTGGCGTGATTTTTTGATTGTTTAGGCCAAGTCCCAATTCTTCCTCGGTTAATTGAGACTTAATTACCCAATCAATCAGGATATGCATCATGATATCATGGCCGTCAACTTTGATTAAACGCTCTACCAATTCATCTTGCTTGTTCATTAATTCCTCCTTATATTTCTAAACAGATTTTTCGCTTTATCCTACTATTAAATAACAACTTTTAGAACTTGTCATTTAATAATAGGCTAAGTTTGATCTTTGGTGGACCTAGGGAGAATCGAACTCCCGCCTCCGCAATGCGAATGCGGCATAATACCACTTTACTATAGGCCCCCATATAAGAATTTTCAATTTTAAATTTCCAATTTTTAATTATTACTCTCGAAGGGAATTGAACCCCTATCTTACCCTCCCGCCTGCCATCGCCAATGCCCCCAGTATGAATTGAACACACATTTATCCCTTAGGACGGGATTGTTCTATCCGTTGAACTATGGGGGCGCTGGCTATGGCGGGCAGGTAGGAGGGGTCTGCTCTATCCGTTGAGCTACGAAGGCAGAGAATAAAATATAAAAATATTTTGAGTTTGGTATCAAAAAATGTTTCACGTGAAACATTTTTTATAAAAAAGTTGTTATTAACGGTAAATTTTTATAAAAATTAGCTAAATATAGTTAATTTTTTGCGTCGTAAAATACAAAGTTGGCTAATTGTGTTTCTTTCCAGAAAAATTTTTATATTTCAAGATATATGATATAATATTAAATAATATTTACTATTTAGTCAATTCCGATGCAAATATATTTTATTGTAATTATTGTAATATTAGTTATCGGTTTTGCTGTCGCGATTTGGAGCGGAAGTCGAAACAAGAGAACAGGGGATGAGGCGCAAAAATTGGGCGCGTTAATGGAGAAGTTGTCTTCGCTATCAGACCAGAATCGCGATTTGCGGCAAACTATTGATACGAAACTGGCCGAGACGCACCGATCAAACCAAGAACAGTTTGGCCAGACCGCAAAAATTATTCAGGGGATTACGAGCCAGTCGGCAAAATTAATTTCCGATGTCACGGAAAAATTAACCAAACTTGATGAAACTAATAAGCAAGTAGTCGGGTTTGCCGATCAATTACAAAATTTGCAAGATATTTTAAAAAATCCGAAACAGCGAGGTGTGCTGGGCGAGTATTATTTAGAGACGGTTTTAAAAAATGTTTTGGCGCCAAAAAGTTATGAGATGCAATACAAATTGGGCCAAGACGATGAAGGCCGGGATTTGATTGTTGATGCTGTTGTTTTCGTGAAAGACAAAATTATTCCCATTGATTCAAAATTTTCTTTGGAAAATTATAATCGTATTTTAGAAGAGAGAGACCAGATTGAAAAAGAAAAACTGGAAAAATTATTCAAGCAAGATTTGAAAAATCGCATTGATGAAACTTCAAAATATATCAAGCCGGATCGGGGAACGATGGATTTTGCTTTTATGTTTATTCCTTCTGAAGCGATTTTTTATGATCTTTTAATCAATCAAGTGGGCGCGGTCAAGGTGAATACCCGCGATCTAATTGAATACGCTTTCAAAGAAAAACACGTAATTATTGTTTCGCCGACTTCTTTTTTGGCTTATTTGCAAACTGTTCTGCAAGGATTAAAAGCTATGCAAATAGAAGATTCGGTTAAAGATGTTATTAAGAGAGTAGGGGAGTTGAATAAACATTTGGCCGGCTATGAAGATTATTTAAAAAAACTTGGAAATAATATCAGTACGGTGGTTAATACTTATAATCAAGGATATAGGGAATATAAAAAAATCGACAAGGATGTTGTGAAAGTAATCGGCGGCGAGAGTAAAGTCGATGCCATGCAATTGGAAAAGCCAAATATTGAATAAATAATATATAATAATATGGACGAAAAAAAGACTGAATCTCGGCCAATTGATAATGAAGCAAAATTTCAAGATTTAAAAACGAAATTTGATAAAATATTCAAAGAAAAATTAAATAGTTCAGATGAAGAATATAATAGTTTTCGACGCCGAATAATAGAAAAGGTTCACGATTTACAATCGAAATACCCCGATAGCGGCCAATATTTAATGGCTTATGTCATAGCTCAAGGCACTCCGCCCAATAGTTGTTCTAAATTTGATTTTCCGGGTGATGATTCGATTGAGAAATTTATTGAGGAATTGGAAAAAGAAGAAAAATAAATAATTAAAGATTAAATTTAATAAAAAGTATGAACAAAAAACTTTTATTTTTTAGTTTAATCATCGGTCTGCTTGTTGTGAGCGGATTTAGTTGCGCGAGGCAAACACAGACTGTGGCGCCTATTAACAACCAAGCCAATCAAAATACTAACGGCGGGCAAGCCAGCAGCAATGTTGTAAATATTCTTAATTTTTCTTTTACGCCAGGCGAGCTGACTATCAATAATGGTGGAACAGCAATTTGGCAGCAAAATGACGCTGTGCCGCACCAAATAATTTCCAATAGCGGATTATTTGAGAGCAATGTTTTGAATAAAGGCGATCAATATAGTTTTAAATTTGATCAAGCCGGTGAATATGGCTATTATTGCAAAATCCATCCTTCGATGAGAGGGAAAATTATCGTTAAATAAATCAAAATATGTTTAAAAAATCTTTTGCCGTCGCTATAATTACTATTCTGTTTGATTTTCTATTCCATTTTTTTCTTACCAACCCCATGGAATCAATTACCTATTTTGTTATTAAATTCCTTTTGGCATTTTTTGTAGCTACGGGTTTGTTTAGTCTAAATACTTTTACCCAAAAAGAAAAAAGAAAATATCTTATTCTTCTCGCGGGTTTGATCTTCAGCACTTTAATGAGTGTTTATTATCGCGTTTGGGAATTAGGAGAAGCCTATGTTCCTTTTGGTTCCCGGGCGCCGGACATTATCGGCATTGATCGCGGCAATTTATTTTTATTCAGCGGCACTTGGTGGCTGGGGCATGCCTTGTTTTTTATTCTTGGCGTTTTAGCGACGACGAAAATATTCAAAAAATAAGTTAAATAATTAATTATTGAGATTTAAATTTGTGACTCAATTAAACCAAATTTATAAATGCAATGTCTGTGGCAACATAGTAGAGGTGGTGCATACCGGCGTCGGCCAATTAGTCTGCTGCGGCCAGCCGATGGAATTATTAAATGAAAAAACTGAAGACGTCGGGCAGGAAAAGCATGTGCCGATTATTGAGAAAACCGCTACGGGGTTGAAAATAAAAGTCGGTGCCATTCCTCATCCTATGGAAGAAAAGCATTTTATTGAATGGATTGAAATAATCGCCGATGGTAAGGTTGACAAGAAATTTTTAAAACCAGGCGGCGTGCCGGAAGCGGAATTTAATATTTCTCCCAACGAAGTTGTGGTGAGAATTTATTGCAATATCCACGGCCTTTGGAAGTCAAGATAAATAAAATTTATGAAAATAAAAAATCATTGACATTATTTTTAGTTCTGCTATAATAAGTTCATCGTAATTTTATTTTTTTTATAATTTTAATTATAAATTATTATGCCGATTAAACAAGCAGCTGCCAAGGCTTTGAGGCAGACCAAGAAGAAAACCATTATCAACCAATCGATAAAAAATAACATCGATTTTTTGATTCGCAAAGCGAGAAAATTAATCAAGGCCAAAAAATTGGACGAGGCCAAAGTAATAGTCCGGAATACTATTAAGGCTCTCGACAAAGCGGCACAGAAAAAAGTTTTGAAAAAAAATACCGCGGCGCGAACCAAATCAAGATTGATGAAAGCTTTGAATGCTTTGATGAAAAAATAGATTCAATCCATAAAAAAGAAGAAGCGATTTTGCATCGCTTCTTCTTTTTTATCTCTCTGAACCCCTTTTATCAAGGGGGCAGTGATTAGATTTCCACCGCCAATAATTCAAATAACAATCTCGGTTTGGCTTGGCCGGTTTTAATTTTGAAATCGATATCCAGTAATTTTTGATAAATATTTTTTAGTTCATCAAGCGAGTAATTTCTGGTTTGCTCGAGAGATTTCTCTACGACAAAGGGATGGAGGCCTAGCTCCTCGGCGATGGAATATTTTGAAAGATGATTATTTCCATCCGTAATTGATTTGATTTCAAGCAGAATTCGGAAAAGCCGGACGAGCATGGTTAGTAAATATATTTCATTGGCGCCGCTCGCGAATTGATTATCAAGCAATTTTAAAAATTGCTTTTTGTTTTTGTGCGCCAACGTGTCGGTAAGCCTGAAAATATCATCGTCGAATTTTCCTTTTACCAATTCCACGACATCCGCGGTGGTAATTAACTGTTCCTTTTTGTAGCTGGCAAGCTTGTTTATTTCTTGGCTCATTTGCCAGAGATCATTTTCCACAAGACCAACTAAATTAATAATAGCTTCGTCTTGAATTTTCGCTCCTTGTTTATTAAATTCATCTTTTACCCATTTGTTTAATTCTCTCGGATTCATCAGCTTAAATTCTTCAACGCGGGCGTCTTTGATTAATTTTTTAAAGAGGGGATTGGTCGATAAATTTTTTTTCTCGGCGATCTCTTCCCAAAAGATAACCACGTTATCGTTATTTTTTTGGCTCTCAATAATATCCATCGTTTCACGTGAAACATCTTTATTTTTGTTTTTCCCGATCAAATTCTCAATAATTACCATACGTTTGGTCGAGAATAGAGCGGAGGTGGAGATAGCCTTGTTTAAATCATCAATAGTGGCTTTTTCACCGTCTACTTTGGCAATATTAAAACCGCTCGGATCATACTTTTTCATAAATCCGTCTTTGTAGTAATTCATTTTTTGTCGCATGCGGTACGTATCTTGTCCGTAGAGGAATAAAATCATAATGATACACTAATTAACACGAATCTTGGCTCACGTTGATTAAGCTTTATTTAATTTCACAACATCAATTAATTTTAATACAATCTTTAACGTCCTCACGAATTTAGACGAATAGTATTAGCGACAATTCGTGCTTAATTAGCGACCATATTTTTTGAGTTCTCCCCAATTATCGCCAATTTCTATATCAACTTTGATGGGCGCTTTCAGCTTGTAAACATTTTCCATTTCATCTTTAATCATTTTAATCGCTTCGTCAATCGCGTCTTCTTTCACTTCAAAGACTAACTCGTCATGCACTTGCATAATCATCTTAATGGGTTGTTCATGTATTCGTGTATATTCGTCGAAATTCGTGTTTATTCGTGTGTTCAACCTTATCATCGCCATCTTCATCAAATCCGCGGCTGTGCCCTGCACCGGCATATTGATCGCCATGCGCTCGGCCGCGTTTCTCACTCGGGGCACGCTGGAATTGATCTCGGGCAGATAACGCCGTCGGCCGAAAAGTGTTTCGACATAGCCGGTTTCTCTAGCTTTTATTACTGTTTCATCAAGAAAATTTTTCACTCCATTGTATAATTCAAAATATTTTTCTATAAATTCCCGCGCTTCGTCAAGTGAAATTCCCGCGCTTAGGGCCAAACCGCGCGGCCCCATGCCATAAGTAACGCCGAAATTAATCGTCTTCGCCGCCCGCCGCATTTCCGGTTTGACTTCGTTCGATTTTACGCCCCAGATTTCCGACGCGGTTTTGGTATGGATATCTTCGCCCGATTCAAAGGCTTTGATCATGATTGGATCATTAGCGAGCGAAGCGATGACTCTTAGTTCGATTTGCGAATAATCGGCGCTCACAATTTTGTATCCCGGTTCGGCAATGAAGGCTTGGCGGGTTCTTTGCCCTAATTCGGTTCTCGTGGGAATATTTTGTAGATTGGGATTGGAGGAAGACAATCTCCCTGTTGCCGTGACGGTTTGATTGTAACTCGTATGAACGCGGCCGGTTTTGGCGTTTACTAATTCGGGCAGAGCTTCGATATAAGTGGAAATCAGTTTGGATAATTCGCGATATTCAAAAATAAAATCAATAATCGGATGCTTGCCGCGAAGTTTTTCGAGTTCTTCCGCGGCGGTTGAAATACCGGTTTTGGTTTTTCCGATGCCGATGGTTGAGATTTCTAGTTTTTCAAAAAGAATAGCCTTTAATTGTTGCGGTGAATTGATATTAAAATTGGTCCCGGCCAGTTCATAAATTTTAGCTTCCAGCTCTTGTTTTCTTTTTTCCGTTTCTTTCTTAAATTTATTTAGAAAATCAACGTTGATTTTCACGCCGTTTCTTTCCATATTTTCCAAAACCGGCACGAGTGGCATTTCAATATTTTTGAATAATTCCAGAAGATTATTTTTCCGCAATTCCGGTTCAAGGCGGTTTACGAGTCGATAGGCGAAATCCGCGTCCTCGCAAGAATAATCTGAAACTTTTTCCACGGGCACCTCAGCCATGGAAATTTGGTCTTTGCCCTTGCCGATCAGATCGACGATATGAATTTTTTCATGGCCGAATTCCGCGAAAGACAAATCATCAATATTATGTGCTCGACTGCCGGGATTCAAGAGATATGAAGCGATCATAGTATCGAAAGAAGTTGGTTTTACTTCTATGTCCTCATTCTTTATAATCGCCATGTCGTATTTCATGTTGTGACCGTATTTTTCAATTTTTTCATTTTCCAAAATCTTTTTTAATTTTTCCAACCAATCTTCTTTGATTTTATTTTTTTGGTTTTTAATATCAAGATAATAAGCTGATCCCTCGACCCAAGCAAAACTAATGCCAAGCAATTCAGCAGAAAAAGGATCAAGGCCGGTTGTCTCTGTATCCACAGCAAAACCAGTTTGATTTTTTAATTCTTCGTAAAATTTATTAAATTTTTCTTCCGTGTCAACTAGTTGGTAATTGAATTTTTCCCGCAAAACCCCCTCCGACTCCCCCTTTGCGAGGGGGAGAGCTATACCCCCCTCCTTACGAAGGAGGGGCTGGGGGAGGTTGGTTGCAGCATCGCCGAATAGACTTGTCTGCGCGCCGCCAGCCGGCAATTTGTTCAAAAGAGATTTAAAGCCCAATTCTTGAAATAATTTAAAAATTTCATTTTTGTCATAAGATTTGAGCCGGCAGTCTTCCAGATTGAAATCAATCGGTGCGTGATGGTTGAGGATGACGAGTTTTTTGCTAAGAAAAGCGATGTCCTTTTGCTCTTTAATTAATTTGAGATAGCGCTCTTTGATGGTTTTTATTTTAGGATCTTTTTTGTCTAGGGCTTCATAAAGATTTTCGAGCGAACCAAATTCTTTGATTATTTCAATAGCGGTCTTCTCGCCAATACCCCTGATGCCTGGAATATTATCCGAAGGATCGCCGCGCAAAGATTTAAGATCAATCAGCTGCAGTGGTGCGAGGCCATAGCGTTCTTTCACTGTCTCTTCATTATAAGTAAAAGTATCGGTCACGCCCTTTTTCAAGGCCAGGACTTCAGTGTTGTCATCAACCAATTGCAAAGTATCTAGGTCGCCCGTGACGACGATCGAAAGCGTCTCAGGATTATCGATTGATTTTTCGCTGCAAATCGTGGCAATCAGATCATCAGCTTCATAGCCGTCTTTTTCGTAAATAGGAATATTAAAACCGGCTAAAATATCCTTGATGTGAGGAATTTGGTCATAGAGCTCTTGCGGTTGTTTCACTCGCGTAGCTTTGTATTCTTTGTACATCGCGTGGCGGAAGGTCGGCGCCCGCCGGTCAAAAGTCGCGGCTAGGTGCGTCGGTTTAAAATCTTTGATGATTTTCAAAAGGATCATGGTAAAACCATAAGCCGCATTTATGAGCTCGCCGTTTTTGGTCGTCAAAGGCGGCAATGCGTGCCAAGCTCTGTGTAATATAGCGTTACCGTCGATTATAATAAATTTTTGTTTTTTTTCAGGCATGATAATAGAGATAAAGTGATAAATCGCTTATTATAACTTATCATTTTTTGCTTGATTTATCAATTTTTTCAGTCTGACTTAAGATTGACAAACTTTTTTGGTTATGCTAGACTAAAATGTCAAATTATTCTTTAAACCAAAATAAAAGAAGAGTAAGAAAAAATGTTTTCAATCTTACTTACTCTTCAAACTATAAACCTTTAAAGGAGGTGGGAGCATGAGAGGAAGTTACATCGCTTTCAATACTTTCAAGCAGGAGCCGGATGCCTGGCTCGTTATTCGGTTCGGGCCCGGCGAATACGACCACGTCCCTTATTACATAGAAGAGGGGACGGAAGAAGAAGCCGCTAAGAAACATGGCGGTGAGCTCATCGAGAGTTGCGGCACCGAGGAGGCCGCGCAAAGATCGGTGCGGGCCTGTCAACGGCCGCCGCACCAGGCGAGCATCTAAATAACAGCCGCTAGGTCTTTACGATCTGACGGCTTTTTCTTTTTGGAAAATATTTATTTTTTTATAAAATACTCCGGCCAAATAACACTCAACGGCCTGCCGGCTGGCATCGAAGTGCGGCTGGGGTAAATTATTTGGAAGAGTCCATTGCCAACTCTCGCATTTTTCCGGCTCCATGATTTTTAATTCGCCGGAAAAATCTTTGGCTAAAACGGCAATGGAGATATAATGTTTGCCTGATTCGCGGTAAGTCTCGAGATTATTAGTGATGGCAATTACTTTTGGATCTAGAATATCCAAATTAGTTTCTTCTTTGATTTCTCGTATAGTCGCTTCTTCAAAAGTTTCACCTAGATCAAGATGACCGCCAGGAATAGAATAATAAGGGGCATGACTGCCCCGCCTTTTGCCGATTAAAATTTTTCCTTCATCATTCACGATAATTACACCAATGCCGACGCGGGGATGGTTTTTTTCTTCGGACATATAATAAAATGACAAAATCCTAATTTCTAATGTCTAAAATTTGATTTTTTGTCATTGCGAGGAGCGACCCGCGGGAGCGAGCCTACTCCGCCGAAGCTGCTTCGGCTGCGAAGGCTGGACGCGGCAATCTCCGGCTTTAGTGAGTAAAGAGATTGCTTCGCTTCCATCCTCCGTAGCTGTAGCGACAGCTACTGCGGAGGACGGGACGCTGCGGCTCCGCTCGCAATGACAGTGCTATTTAGGCCTGGGTCGGAATTGAACCGGCGCATAGGAGTTTTGCAGACTCCCGCCTTACCACTTGGCTACCAGGCCGACTATAAACAAAATAATTTTAACAAAAAATTAATTTAAAAGCAATTAAAATACTTCTTATTATGCATAAGATGAGATACATAGGTAACACTTCTAAATTGCCTAAATCAAAGAAAAAAGGCAAAATAGAATAATATTAGTTATCAAGAAAATAGCTCTTTTCCCAAGACGATAAAATCCACAACCACAAAACAGGAGGAGTAAGATGAAGCAATATTTGAGCCCCAAGTTTTTAATGTTCGTTTTGGCTATACCAGCCGCGTTTTTCATTAATGCATTTTTCAGCGCGAAAAGCTGGGACGGCACGCTTAAGCTCGAATGGCTGGCTGATCAGCCGGTTGTGAGTTTCCGAATAATGGAAACTTCCGCCGGTTGGCATAAACTGACTTGCGAGGCGGAGAGTGAGGGCTACTGGGGTTGCTATTTCCCGAAACAAATCGACGAAGTCATTATCTCCAATCTCGGCGTTGTCAAATTACTGCTCGACAAATCCAACCTGCGTATCATTGCCATTTTTGATCTCGGCGACTTCTCCCACTACGATTTCCGGCTCAAAAAGAACTCGGATAATCTCTACGAATTCAATTACGACCTCGAATATCTCATTGGTGCTGCGGTCAATAATATAACGATCCGCCAAATGGAGGCAGTGGGTCGCTAAATATTGCTCAAGAAGCAAATATTTACCTGGCAGAAATATCAGATTTTTTTATTTCGCCAAACTAAAAATCTCCTTAAGCCCGAAAGCCCAAGGAGATTTTTAGTTTTTCCACCTACATTCGGATAAAATCAGAATTTTGATGGATATATATAAAAGAACAATTAACTCTTTGGTTTGTAGCCCGTACCGGCAGGTATTAATCTTCCGATGATGACATTTTCTTTCAAGCCTTCAAGATGATCAATCTTACCCGTGACCGCCGCGTTAATCAGTACTCTTGAAGTCTCTTGGAAAGAAGCGGCCGACAGGAAACTGCGGGTGGACAGCGAAACTCTCGTAATACCGAGGAATAATTCTTCCGCTTCGGCCAATTTGCCGTTTTTCTTTATAATCTCGTCATTGGCTTCTTCCAGTTCCGCTTTTTCGATTATTTCACCGGGTAGCAAATTGGTATCGCCCGATTCTTTGACATAGACGCGGGAGAAGAGCTGACGGATAATAATTTCAATATGTTTGTCATTCAATTTTTGGCCTTGCGAGGCGTAGATCGTCTGAATTTCCTTGATAATATATTTTTGCACCGCTCCTTTGCCTTTGTATTGGAAGAGTTGCTGCAGATCAAGACTGCCATCGGTCAGCTGGTCACCACGTACAATCGGATCATGTTCTTTCACCCAGATGAAGTAGCCCGGTGGCACCAAGAAATCTTTAGTCGCTTCGACTTCGGCGGTAATTTTGATAATAGTTTTGTCATCGCCTTTTTCTATCGCGACTTCGCCAGTATTTTTAGCTTTTACCTCTTCTATATCTTTCTTGCCGTCTTTTTCCATATCGCGAGTAAAGATAATATCGCCTTTTTTGATTTTGGCGCCATCTTTAGCTTTGATTTTTGCCTCATCTTTTTTCAGTTCATATTTCTCTTCCTGCAATTCTTTGTAGTCAACTTTGATGACTTTTTGTCCGCGAACCGCGGCCATGACTTTGCCGTCAGGCATTACGGTATCAGTTTGATTTTTAATTGACTGGACAAATCCATCCACATCGCTCATAAGAGCTTTTCTCTTAGGCGGGCGTCCTTCAAAAAGTTCTTCCACGCGAGGCAAACCGCGGGTGATATCCGCGCCGCTCGCCACGCCGCCGGTGTGGAAAGTTCTCATCGTGAGCTGAGTGCCCGGCTCGCCAATGCTTTGCGCGGCGATGATACCGACGGCGGTGCCGATATTTACCATTTTTCTATAGCCTAGGTCATAGCCATAGCATTTCTGGCAGAGACCCTTGCGCAGTTTGCAAGTCAGAGCGGATCGAATTTTTATTTGCGTGAGATTAATTTCTTTTAATTTTCTGGCCTTTTCTTCCGTAATCAGTTCGTCTTTTTTAACAATTACGTCACCGGTCTTCGGGTCGGTAATTTTTTCAAGAGAAACACGGCCCGTGATACGGTTGATAATATTTTCGCCAATTTCTTCGCTTTCTTTTTGTGTTACGAGTGCGCCATCTTTGTCGCCGCAATCTTCTTGTATGATAATCACGTCTTGCGCCACGTCGACCAATCGGCGAGTGAGATAGCCGGCGTTCGCAGTTCGAAGAGCCGTATCGGACAAACCTTTTCTTGAACCATGAGTTGAGATGAAATATTCTAGAACATTGAATCCTTCTTTGAAATTTCCTTTTACCGGCAGCTCGATAATTTCACCGGCAGGGTTCGAAACCAAGCCTTTCATGCCGACCATTTGGGTGAGCTGGGCCCAAGAACCGCGCGCTCCGGATTCAACCATAGTGAATACTGTGCCGGTTTTATCAAGCGAGCTCCGGCTCAATTTTACAATGTCATCTTTAACTTTAGTCCAAACTTCAATAATGCGGCTGTGGCGTTCGCCGGAAGTAAGCAGGCCTTCATCATATTGTGTTTGAATTTCATCTATTTGCGTATCGCCATCTTCAATTATTTTTTGTTTTTCCGGAATATTAGGTAGGTCATTCATTCCCCATGAGTAGCCTGATTTGGTTATGTAACGGAAACCCAATTCTTTAATACTGTCGAGCAAGTTAGCGGTTTCCTCGCGACCGTAAAGTTCAAGGCAAAGGCGGACGATTTCACCCAGTTCTTTGGAATCAACCATTTTGTTCAGGAAGGGAATTTTTTCCGGCATAATTTGATTGAATATAATTCTGCCGACAGACGTTTCGATTATTTCCGGCTGTTTATTACCCTTAATCAGTTCGCGAACTTTTATTTTCGCCCTTAATTTTATTTTTGTCAGATGATAAGCGAGAGTTGCTTCATCGAAAGAAGAGAAGATTTTGATTTTTTCGTCTTCTATTTCAGAATATGAAGTCATATAATAAATACCCCATACCATATCCTTGCTTGGGCTCACGACCGGATTGCCCGTAGCCGGTTTGAGCAAATTTTTGGAAGAAAGCATAAGCTCTTTCGCTTCCCGTTTTGCTTCTTCGGTCAGAGGCAGATGCACGGCCATTTGGTCGCCATCAAAGTCGGCGTTAAAAGCGGTACAAACCAAAGGATGCACTTGGATGGCCTTGCCTTCAATTAATATTGGCCTGAAAGCTTGGATACCCAGACGATGAAGCGTTGGAGCGCGATTTAAGAGAACGTAAGCGTCTTTTGTAATATTTTCAAGAATATCCCAGACTTCGGACCGATTCATTTCAATAAAATGGTTGGCGCTTCTGATATTGTGGACGTGTCCGTCTTTGATTAAGTGGCTGATGATAAATGGCCGGAAAAGTTCAAGCGCCATTCTTTTTGGCAAACCGCATTGATCCAGATGCAATTTCGGGCCGACGACAATAACGCTTCTGCCGGAGTAGTCGATTCTTTTGCCGAGAAGATTCTGGCGGAAACGGCCTTGTTTACCCTTCAGAATATCGGCGATTGATTTCAATTGTCTTTTTTGTCCGGTCGAAGCGATAGTGGTCTTGGTATGCCGCGCGCTATTGTCGATGAGGGCGTCAACGGCTTCCTGAAGCATTCTTTTTTCATTTCTCGATATTACTTCCGGCGCGTTTAATTCAATCAAGCGTTTCAGGCGGTTGTTTCTATTAATGACTCGGCGATAGAGATCATTCAAATCCGAAGTGGCGAAGCGGCCGCCATCAAGAGGCACCATTGGGCGCAGATCCGGCGGAATCACGGGAACAGCCGTGAGAATCATCCATTCGGGCTTAATTTTATTAATTTCGAGATTCCGGAGCAGTTTGAGGCGGCGAGTTAGTTTTTCTTTTTTAATTCCAAGCGATCCTACGATTTCTTTTTCCACTTCGGCAATCAGTTTTTTCACATCAATTTTATCCATCAAGCTTCTTACGGCTTCGGCGCCGATGCCCGCTTCAAAGATATGGCCGTATTTCAGGGAAAGCTCGTGATAAAGATTTTCCGAAACGATTTTCATAGGTTTTAATTCTTTCAGCTCTTTATCGGCCAGAGAAAAATCATTATCCAATTCTTTTATTTCCTTTTCTTTTTCATCGTTTAATTTAATCACGGCATTGTCAACGTCTTTATCTGATTTGCCCTTTCCCGATAATTCATTTTTCAGCTGTTGGACTCTTCTTGCGAAATCATTTTCAATATTTTTCTTTCTGCTTTTGAATTCTTGCTTTAGCTGTTCAACGGTTTCTTTTTTCAGGTTCTCGTCAACTTTAGTGATGATAAAATTGGCGAAGTAGATGACTTTTTCCAGATTCTGAATTGAGAGATCCAAAACCAGGCCGATTTTCGACGGCACGCCGCGCAAAAACCAAATATGCGAAACCGGCACGGCGAGATCGATATGACCCATGCGTTCGCGACGGACAAGCGAAGTAGTGACTTCGACGCCGCATTTGTCGCAGACGATTCCCTTGTAGCGGATTTTCTTGTATTTGCCGCAATAGCATTCCCAGTCCTTGCTCGGACCAAAAATCTTTTCGCAAAACAACCCGTCCTTTTCCGGTTTTTGCGTTCGGTAATTAATCGTTTCCGGCTTGGTCACTTCACCGTGCGACCAATTATGGATTTCGTCGGGCGAAGCGAGTTTTAGCCGAATGGCGTCAAAATTAATTACTTTGGATGGCTCTATCATATAATTACGCGAATCAACGCCCGCCCGCAACGCCTCGCAAGCTCATCTTGCGATGGCGGGCGAATCATGGCTCACATTGATTTTTTATTATTAATCAAGAATTAATTATTGTTTTAGCGACTCGTATTATCTCTCGCGAATTTGCGCGAATATTCGTATCATTTTATCCTTCTTTCTTTTCTTCCGCATCTTTGCCGCAATTTTTTGTTTCCAACAGCTCAACATCAAGGCAGAGGCCTTTTAATTCTCTCACTAATACGTTGAAGGATTCAGGAATATTCAGTTTTCTGATTGGTTCGCCTTTAATGATAGATTCATAAGCCTTGGAACGGCCGGGAACGTCATCGGATTTGATTGTGAGAATTTCCTGGAGAGTATGAGCCGCGCCATAAGCCTCAAGCGCCCAGACTTCCATTTCACCAAAGCGTTGGCCGCCGAATTGCGCCTTGCCGCCGAGAGGCTGTTGGGTGATGAGAGAGTAAGGTCCGATGGATCGTTGATGGATTTTGTCTTCAACCATGTGGTTTAATTTCAGAATATAGGTATAGCCGACCGTTGCTCGATTATCAAATTGTTCGCCGTTGCGGCCATTATACAAAGTGACTTTGCCGTCTTCCGGTAATCCGGCTTTCCTGAGCTCGCCCTTAATTTCTTCTTCATTCAATCCAAAAAGCACGGGCGTTGCGACGCGATAACCCAAGCGATTAACGGCGAGCCCGAGATGAGTTTCTAGGATTTGGCCAAGATTCATACGAGAGACTACGCCCAAAGGACTAAGGAGAATATCAATCGGCGTGCCATCTTCTAAGAACGGCATATCTTCAACCGGAACGATTTTAGAAATAACGCCTTTGTTGCCATGGCGTCCGGCAACTTTATCGCCAGCTTGAATTTTTCTCAAATCAGCAATGGAAATCTGGACGGATTTGATAACACCAGGCGGCAGCTTGTCGCCGGCTTCCTGCGAGAAAATTTTGATATCAATGACTTTGCCGTGTTCGCCATGTTCGAGATAGAGCGAGCTGTCGCGGACGTCGCGAGCCTTCTCACCGAAGATCGCGCGCAATAATTTTTCTTCAGCGGATAATTCTGTTTCGCCTTTGGGCGTAATTTTTCCGACCAGAATATCGCCGGAAGAAACCTCGGCGCCGATGCGGACAATACCTTCCGCGTCCAGTTTTCTTAATTTTTCTTCGCTGACGTTCGGAATATCGGAAGTGACAATTTCAGGTCCGAGTTTGGTTTCGCGCACGTCTATCTGATAATTTTCAATATGAATCGAGGTAAAAGTATCTTTTTGCACTATTCTTTCGGAAATAATGACGGCGTCTTCATAGTTGTAGCCTTCCCAAGACATGAAAGCGACGAGAACGTTTTTGCC
>JAGVFQ010000037.1 GCA_020057505.1 Patescibacteria group bacterium
GTATCGCTAATCCGGACGGCACCGGGCTTCAAGCGATAGAAAGCCTGGGATCAAAAGATGACGATGTTCTTATAAATTGGTCGCCGAGCAACCAAACAGCGGCGCTTTATCGTGAGTCGACTGATGCCACAGGGGCTAAAGTTTATTTCATCGGCTTGCATGGAGAAAATTTTAAAGCATTAACAATCGATGGCCGGGATTTGCGCGCTATCTGGTCGCCAACCGGAGATCGCCTGCTTTATAGCTCATTTAGTTTTAATTCCAATTATAACCCAAGTCTCTGGGCCGCAAATGCCGAAGGAGACCAGATTGGCACGAGAAGAATTAATTTCAAACTCGCCACCTGGGCCGACAAATGCTCTTTCGCCAATAATACGATCGCCTACTGCGCCGTACCCAAAAATCTGGATTCAGGAGCCGGCTATTTTCCGGAACTGGCCGATAATTCGCCTGATGTAATTTACAAACTCAATCTGGACACGGGAGCAAAAACCAAAGTCGCCGAACCGGTCGGAGCCTTTAGTATCAGCAACCTGATGGTTTCCAATGATGAAAAAATCTTATATTTTACGGACAAAAAAACCGGACAAATTTATAAAATAGATTTATAACAGGACTTGCACACTTAAATATTGGCGCTTATTTTAAGTAAAAAAATTTTAGCTTTGATTCTAGTTTTTTCTCCTACAAATCTACAAATTCTTTACAAATTTACAAATAATAATTATTTAGTTCTTTCGATTGGTAAATTTGTAGTTGATTTGTATATTTGTAGGAAATTTCTAGATCATAGTAAAAAATAGTAACTTATGGCATTATCAAAAAACAAAAAAATCAATCTGGCAATAATTGCTTTATCAGCAGTGAGCTTTGTTATTGTATTATTATATCTAAATTTAAATTTTGATCTTGCCTTCAAAATCAAAAGCTGGTATCGGCTATATGAAATAACAAAACTATCAAATGATATCCAAAAAAAATTCGGTAATATCAATGGCGCTAATACCAATAACGCCGAAACTGAATCTAAGTTGCAAGTTCAGACGACAAACAATCCGATTAAAGGCTCGCCGCAGGCCAAAGTGGCGATAATCGAATTTTCCGACTTCTCCTGCGCCGCCTGCGCCGGAATGAATGATTCGCTAAAACAGGCAGAAATTTATTATGACGACGAAATAAAAATAATCTGGAAAGATTTTCCTTTGGCGTCAATCCATCCACTAAGCGAAAAAGCGGCTGAGGCGGCCCGCTGCGCCGGCGAACAGGGCAATTTTTGGACTTATCACGATCTGCTTTTCATAAATCAAAACAAATTTTCTTTGGATCTGTTTGGAAGTTTAGCAAAACAATTGAATTTAAAAAATGAACAATTCAATTCCTGCCTCGAAAGCGGCAAAATGGCCGCTCTTATAGACAAAGATATAACTGAGGGCAATACTCTAAAAGTTGACGGCACGCCATACCTATTCATAAATAATACGCGAGTCCCGAATGCCCTGTCTTTTAATGAACTGAAGCAAATTATTGATAAGGAATTGCCAAAATGATTGCAAAAATAATACAAAAATTTTTTATTATTTTATTATTTTATTATTTTATTATTTTATTATCAGTTCCAATTGCTAAATCAGCGGACACTACTACCGGTACTACTGCCGCTCCTGCCGCTAACGCCCCAAAAACCTGCAGCCAAGTAGAAACTGAACTCAAAGCCGCAGGAACCGCGAAAAATATTATATTTTTATCCACTTATATTCCGGGTCTAAGCCAGTGTCTGGATGAGCAAAAAAATACCAAGTATTATATAACCGATCTAGGTAGTTACATCGCAGTAATCTATAATATAGCTATCGCGTCAGTCGGCATCCTCGCGGCAGTCATGCTCACCTTTGGCGGTTTTATGTGGCTCAGCGCCGGCGGCAATCTCAGCCAGATTGAACACGCCAAAACCTATATCTTTGGCGCCCTTACCGGCCTTATTCTAACTTTAGGGGCCTATAGTATTCTTTATACCATTAATCCGCAAATACTTACGCTGAAGCTCGATGTGGAAGTTATTGAAGCCGAAGAAGATGTTAATTTTATTGGCACCATTTCCACCGCCACATTGCAAGGAGACAATATTATCGGATCAGTGGAATTATCAAATGAATTAATACCCTCTGTCCAAGCAGCGGCTAGAACGCTCAAGGGAAAGGGTTACGGGCTCTTTGCTATATCAGGACTCCGCAGCGCGGATAAACAATTGAATTTAATCAGAGAAAACTGTACTAATGCCCAAGAAATACTCTCTTGTATTCCTAATTGTCCGGCGACGTCCAGATGTAAGCCAAAACCAGGCAAGCCGGCCACCTGCTCAATGTTAAAAGGCCCTACTTCCTGTCCTCATACCACCGGGCGCGCTATTGACGTTTGGGGAGCAAAAGGAGGAAGCCAATGCATTATGCAAAAACAATGTATAGCTAATAAAACAGCTTGCGCTAACGATCCCTGCCAAGCGGCGGTAATCAGCGCAATGCAGGCGCAAGGCTTCTGTGTTCTCTGTTCTGAACCATGGCATTTTGAAAAACCCAAAATGTCCAGCTGTTGCAGATAAATATATTAATAAAATTTTTAAATATAGTTAATATTATGAAACTGAATTTAATTTTTAAAAAAAACATTCTAGGAATTTTTCTACTTTTGATAATTTCTTCAGGACTTACAGCTTTGCCGGCCAAAGCGGCGGATCTAAAAGAATGCCCGGACGATGCCATTAAATTATCCACTTATATACCTGGCCTGGAAAAATGCATCAAAAAAGGGATACCTCTAATCAGCAACGACGAAACCTATTATTACATCCAAAACTTGGCGGAATATATCGTGATATTATATGATTTTGCTCTCGCCGCCTCAGGCATTTTGGCGCTGGTTATGATCACCTTCGGCGGCTATCTCTGGCTCACGGCCGGCGGCAACCCGAGCCGCGTCGGCAAAGCTAAGGAATTTATCGTAAGCGCTATCACCGGCCTGATTCTCGCTCTCGGCGCCTTTACTATTCTTTATTTTATCAATCCCAAAATAGTATCGCCGAATCTATCAGTAGCTCAAACCGAACCAATCTTGCCTATCGACAAATTCTGTGAAAATATAAAATATCCAACACTTGATATAAGAATAACACCAGCCTCCGGAAGGACTTGCGGCGAAATAGGAACTGTTGAATTGCTTGGTTTTAAAAATACAGATGATGCGAAAACAAAAAATCTAACACTGCCCATATTGTCTAAAAATAGCGAAAAAGGTGATAAAACCATTTGCCAATACAAAACTTGCACTAATGGCGGATTTTGCGTCGAACTATCCGCTCTTAGCCAAGAATACAGAGATTCTCACACCGGATTAATTTCAATAAAGGGTTACGTCTGCGCCAAATAAATTTTTAGCAAAGAAAGAAGCCTCGGGACGAACTCGAGGCTTTTGATTTAAGGAAGGGGATTAATTTGATTACTTACCCAAGAGCTGGCTCTAGCTAACAACCAGCTTTCGGCCCCCTCTCAATTTTAGCGGAGGCGGAGGAGGAGGAGAAGAAGGATCCCGTTTCCCCGTGATTTTCGCTATGGCTTTGGCGCGACACTCATTGCTGGCGTGAATCTGGTGGCCATTCACGGCAGCCTGTTTTGCAAAAGGAGCGATGCTGAGGTTACAGCCCGCGCACGTAACTTGTGTCCCTTTTCCGGCCGATTCATCTTTTCTCATGAAAAATCTCCAATCTCAATCGAAATTGTTTTCTGTAATATCCCCTTCCCTAAAAAGATAATACTAAATTTAAAATAAAAAAGCAACCCTTTTAACTCTCAAATAAAGTAGCGACAAAATCCCCTCCTCCGAGAGAAAAAATTAAAGTAATATTTAAAATTATCTATTCCAGATGAATTGAGTCTACAGTTTCTAACTTTGCCTGCAAATCAGGATATTCTTTTAATTGACGGGAAAGCTTAATTATATCATCAACCGCGTTTTTAGCTTCTTTGATAATAGCTCGATCGGATAAAGTCGCAATTTTCAAACTAGGCAGGCCGGATTGCTTCAGGCCATAAACTTCTCCCGGTCCGCGCAATTCCAAATCTTTTTCCGCTAATTCAAAGCTGTTGTTGCTATTCACTAATGCTTCAAGCCTGGCCTTGGTCTTTTCATTATTATTTTCCGTGAATAAAAAACAATAAGATTGATATTCACTGCGGCCGACCCGGCCGCGAAATTGGTGTAATTGAGCGAGACCGAATCGCTCCGCTCCTTCGATCATCATTATCGCGGCATTCGGCACGTCAATGCCGACTTCAATTACAGAGGTCGAAACTAAAATATTAATCTTATTATCCAAAAAATCCTTCATGATTTTTTCTTTGTCATCAGGCTTCAGCTTGCCGTGCAAAAATCCGATTTTAAATTCCGGGAAAATTTCTTGGCTCAATTTCTGATATTCTTCCTGCACGGATTGAACTTCAATTTTGTCTGAAGGATCAATCAAGGGGCAAATAACAAAGGCTTGTCGGCCCGATCCGACTTCTTGGCGTACAAATTGATAGGTTGCGCTTTTATCCGATGGTTTAATTATCTTGGTAATAATTTTCTTCCTACCCTCAGGCATTTCGTCAATAATAGACAAATTCAAATCGCCATAAAAAGCTAGAGCCAGGGTGCGTGGTATGGGCGTAGCAGTCATGGAAAGCAGGTGTAAAACAAATCCATTATTTTTATTTTTTTCTTTCAAATTTTTTCTCTGTTCAACCCCAAACCTGTGCTGTTCATCGACAATCAGAAGCGCTAAATCGCAAAATTTAACCTTTTCCTGAAGCAAGGCGTGAGTACCAACCATGATCTGGATATCCCCTTCACTGATTTTTTTTAGCATTTCCGCCTTGGTAAAATTCCTACTTCCCAATCCATCCATAATTTTGCTTTCACTTCTTGTAAGCAGCCCAACCGATATCGGCCAGCCCTTCAATATCCGGCTGATCGTGCCAAAATGCTGGCGGGCAAGAATTTCCGTTGGCGCGAGAAAAACCACACTGTGTCCATCAAGCACGGTATGCAACGCCGCGATAGTCGCAACCACCGTCTTGCCGGAGCCCACATCCCCTTCCACGAGGCGATTCATCGGCCTCCCCCGCTCCAGATCCTTAATAATCTCCCAAGCCGCGACTCTTTGCGCGTTAGTTAACTTGAACGGCAAAGAATCAACGAATTTTTTGATTTTTTCCTGTTTGAAGGGAATTTTCACTGCCGGACTGGCATCTAATTCCTGACGCAACCGCCTGGCTTGCAGCTGAAATAAAAAAAGCTCGTCAAACTTCAGGCGGTGCCTGGCTGAATCGAGCTTCTTTTTATCATCCGGAAAATGAATCTGGAAGAGCGCCGTCGCCAGATCCATGAGGCGCCATTTGTTTTTTGTTTCTTTCGGCAGCCAATCCTTAATCAATTTTACCGAATTCAAGGCTATTTTTACGAGCATGCGAATTTGTTTTTGGGTAATGGAACTCGTCAAAGGATAAATCGGCACAATTCTCGCGGTGTGCACTCCGACTAATTCATCGCCTCGCGCGATTTCATAAATTGGGTTAATAAACTGCAGTGAATGGCGGTCATATTCTATTTTGCCCGATAAAAATACTCTATCGCCCGGCCTCAAAACTCTCGTTAAAAATGACTGATTAAACCAAATAGCTTTAATCGAACCCGTATCATCGGAGATAAGCGCTTCAGTCAAAATTGTTCTTCTTTTCCAGCTTCGGCGGTTGGCAATTAAATCAATTTTACCCTTAATCGTGGCTGACGAATCGGATGCCACGCCAGATATCGGCACAAGATTACTGAAATCCTCATGTCGGAAAGGAAAATAAAAAATGAGATCTTCTACGGTCTCAATTCCGAGCTTCTTTAATCTTTTGGACAATACCGCCCCAAACTGTCCCAATCGCGAAACCGGCGTTTTTAAATCATTCATAAATTAATAATTTTAAATCTGAAATCTTCAATTATATATGCCCTCAGTAGGAATCGAACCTACATTACAAGATCCGCAATCTTGCGTTCTATCCATTGAACTATGGGGGCGTATTCTTTAATCCGGCCTAACGCTTATCTTAGATAAAATTTAAAAAACGCACAAGAGACGAACAAGCGCGTTCAAAACTGCTATTTATAATTTGAATTTCCTTTCCAATAAATCCGTAGTCGACTCTTCTTCCTTTTCCAGATCTTCGCGCAAATATTTCAAAAGCACGGTCCTGATTTCCAAAGGATCTTGGTTTAAGAGTGGTATAGAGAAGCTTGGTTTTAAAGTGCTCTTGAAATCAAAATATAAATTTTTTACCTCTGGTGGTTCATAAATAATCCAAAACGTATCAACCTCTTTGTAGGAATAAAAATGGTGATTCAGTTCCAACCCATCTTCAGTGATTATAAATCTCACCGTCATGGGCTCCTTCGCCATATATATAACCAAGATAAAACCCAACATGACAATAATAAAGGCGAATAAAAAATTGTAGGTGTAAACAGCGTAAATTATCAAAAACAAACCAATTAACGCGGTAAAAACATACCAAGCAGTATTTCTTTGGTATTTGATAAATTCAGGAAATTCCCAGGAAGCAAAAATCTTGCCATGGTCTTGGTTTGTGGATTGATTTTTTGATGATATTTTCAGGTTATCCATAACTATATTTTAAGGTATTTTTCCTGCTTTGACAAGTAGGCCGGGAAATGATAAATTATTAGCGAGATATTCCGATATCTTATTTTTATATCCTTGCATTTTTAGATTAAATTTGAATAAATAAGGAGGGAGTGGCCATGCCTACCGGCAGGCAGGCGAGTGGCTCCGCACGCTGCGGGGCGGTTTGCTACACATTTTTTAATCACTCAATGGGGAGAGGTGGCCGAGTGGCTGAAGGCAGCGGTTTGCTAAACCGTTATACGGTTTTAAACCCGTATCGAGGGTTCGAATCCCTCCTTCTCCGAAATATTAAGCCAACTAAAGTCGCGAATAAATTTTAATTATATTATTAATTTATTCCCCCCGCCAAGGCGGGGCTAAAAATCTTAAATATTTGGAGAGGTGCCAGAGCGGTTGAATGGACCGGTCTTGAAAACCGGAGTCCGAGCAATCGGACCGCGAGTTCGAATCTCGCCCTCTCCGTTTTTATTTTACCCTCTCGCCAAAGCCAGTCCCCAGACCTTGCCAGCGCCGGCGGCTTTTAGGACTTTGGCGCACTCTTGCATAGTGGACCCAGTAGTAAAAACATCGTCAATTAAAATAATATTCCGCCCGGCGACTTGGGACTGGTCCAAACAAATAAACGCGTCTTTCATATTATTTTTTCTCTCTGCCTTGTCAAAATTAACTTGCGGCGTGGTATAGCGCCGGCGTTCTAAAATTTTCGCCATTGTAAAGCCAAAATTTTGGGCTAATTTATTAGCTAAAAGCTCGGACTGGTTGAATCCCCTCTCTTTGAATCTTTTTTTGTGCAACGGAACAGGTACTAATAAATTTTCCTTGCGATTCTTGAAAATTTCCGGTAGAATTATAATTTTTCCCAGATGATAATTATCCAAACCTTGGCGAATAACCTGCGACAATCTTTCGTCGGATAAATCAAACAATTTTCTCAAATAATCAGCCAACAATCGGCTAAGCGGCTCGGCCAAATCCGAAATAAACTTGTATTTATAGCAATGAATCAAATCTTGCAATATTTTTTGATCATAGGGCGCCGAAATCAAAATTCCGTCTAAAAAAGAATCTCCTTGGCAGTCATTGCAGACTCTGCCCCAAGGAGATTTTTTATGGCAAATCGGACAATAAAATTCACTATTCAAATTTATTTGGCTGAAACAGCTTTCGCAGATCCATTTACCTTCCTCGCCGCAACCCAAGCATTCAATCGGAAATATCGTGTCGAGAAAAAATATTTTTATTTTCCCAAAATTATCTTGAATCTGCTTATAATCCATATCATAGAAACCTGTCATTGCGAGCAAAGCCTTAGCGTAGCGAAGCAATCTCTGACAACTTAATATCCACCCAAGAGATTGCCGCGTCGCTCCCGCGGGTCGCTCCTCGCAATGACAAACTTATAACCTTTTTCTATACTTTAAAAGTGTATCTAACCTAAATCCGTGAAATCCGCAATAATCAGTGCTATCTGTGTTACTGCCAGTAGGCACCGTCCACTTTCCAATTTCCGTTCTCAAAAACAAACTTAATGGAAATATTTTGATAGAAAACACGTATATTGGTCGAGACCTCTTTCGCTTCCCAACGCTGCGTATAGACTAAAATTTCGGCCTGTCCCGCCTTCTCGTTAATCTTTACCGCGCTCGCGTTAATTGCCTTCGTGGTTATGCCGTAATAGACTGAGGTGTCGGTATTTTTAGCCAGAGCGTCCCGGACATACTTGTCGGCCCAGGCAATCATTTTATTACTCATTAATATTTTCAAATCTTCAATGTTTTGAAATTGGTTTTGGTTGGAAAAACTGCCAAATCTTTCGGCGAAATTCAAAGCTATTTTTTTCAAATTGTCTTCCAGCGTCGGACCCTGAGGTGCGGCCGCGCCACTACCCGCATTAACGTTTACAGTCACGCCCGCATTGGTATTAGTCTCCCCGGAGGGCAATGACTGATTGGTTGTAATATTTACATTCGCCGGAGTATTAGTATTAATAGCAGCTTTCGGCCAATTCAAAAGCAAAAGAATAATAATAACCAAAATTACTGCAACAATCAAGGCGATAATTATTTTTTTTCTTCGAGACATAGTTAAAAACCAAAACTTATAAACTAAAAAACTTACGAACCTTTATGGCTGAGCCATTTTTTCATCAAATTCTTTCTTGGCCTGCTCGATTTCCAATAATTGCTTGGGATCGGAAGTAATCAATTGATCCTCAGTATATGAAGCAACGACTTTAATCGCGGCGTGCTTGGATCCGGCGAAGAAAATACCCTCGCCCACTCCGCATTCGAGCAATAAATATTTTTCGCCTTCGGTCAAAAGAAAAGTTTTTTGCACGAGTTCAATAGCTGATGACGATTGCTTCAAAAGCAGCTGCAAGGCGGAATTACTGAGAATCGCCTTGCCGTAAGGAGAGGTAAGAAAATCATTCACATCCTGCGTGATAGTCGTCACGCCGAGATAATATTTGCGGCATCGTTTCACGAGAGCGAATATAAATTTGGCGGAATCCTCGCTTTGCATCAGCCACCAGGCTTCGTCAATAACGAGAATTCTCTTTTTGCGCTCCGAACGGACGACATTCCAGATATAATTTACGATATTGTAAATGGCAACCGGTTTTAATTCATCTTCAAGATCGCGGACGCTATAAACCACCAATTGATTTTTCATATCCACGTTGGTCGGGCTATTGAATAAACTGGCAAACGTCCCTTCGGTATATTTTTTTAATCTCTGCACTAAAGTCGCTCCGCCTTCCATGCCTTCCAAAATTTCCGCGAGATCGCGCATTAGGGGCGGTTCAACTCTCGAAAGATCAGCCTCAGGGGTAATATCTTTTTTGGCGTAAGTTTCGAGTAATGCCCGATCCATGATCGAATCTTCTTCAAAAGTAAATTGTCCGAGCATTAGCTTTAGCAAACCTTTAATTGTAATAACCGCGCTTCGAATAATATCTTCGGTATCCACCGTCTCCCCTACCGGCCGCGGCAAATCAAACGGATTAATCTTGCTTTCTGATGATAAAGAAACATTAATATACGTGCCACCCACGGCATCGGACAAATGCGTATATTCGCTTTCCGGATCGATAATAATCACATCCGTACCGAACATTAGGCTTCGCAAAACTTCAAGTTTTATGGCATAGCTCTTGCCGGCGCCCGAGGTGGCGAAAACCACAAAATTAGCGTTTTGCAGAGAAAATCGATCGAATAAAATCAAGCTGTTATTGTGCCGATTAATTCCGTAGAGTATGCCGTTATCCGAGGTTAATTCAGCGGAAATAAAGGGAAACGACGCGGCAATGGGCGATGAATTCATATTGAAAGTTACCATTAATTCATCATTGCCCACGGGCATCGTCGAATTAAATCCTTGCTCGGCTTGGTATAAAACTTTTTTAGTATAAACCAGCCTTGAGCCGAAAATAGATTCAATATCAGCCGTAACTTTGTCCAATTCCTCCAGTTTGTCGGCATAAATCGAGATATAAAGCGCGAATTGGAAAAATTTTTCTATTCCCTGCGTCAAATCGTCTCGCAATTTTTCAATATCGCGCAAGGCGGTTTCAAGAATCGGGTCGCGAGGAGTGCCCTTTTCCGAATTAGCTATTAATTGCGCCTCGAATACGCCGACTCTTTTCTTAAGTTGTTTCAAAATAATGACGGCATCCACCGGATAAAAGAACATAGCAATATCAAGCGTCGTATTGAGATTAATAATCGGCGAAAACCAACCAACGCTGATATAACGCGGATAATTTACGACAAAAATAGTCCTAACGAAGGTTTCGCCAAGCTTGACATATGATGGCTTAACTTCAAAAGCGGCCGGAGCGATTAAGTCCTTAATGGAAGCGATGCCCTTGCGATAAATTCTTTCTTCTTCAAGTTTAATTTTTTCTTCCGAAAGTGCTTTCAATTCTTCGGCTCTATCAGCTCTCGCAGTGTCTTTTTTAACCGGTGACGGGCTTTGTTTTGTTGTTGATAATTCAAAAGCCATATATAAAAATAAATTTCTAATTTCTGATTAACCTTCAACTCTAAGTTTGCTGACATCTGTTAATTTTTGATATTTTGCCGCATCAGGATTATAAGCATTATAGTAAAGTTCAATCAAGCTCTGCGTGTCCAGAGGAACCGTAGCCAGACCCAAACCGTTTAGCATGCCCATCACGTGGTTCACGCGCATAAATAATTCATTTTTATAACCCTGAAATGTTTTTTCATTCAGACGAATCAGTTTGGCCGCGGAAAACAGCTCATTAATGCGCTTAAAAAATCCTTTCTGCTTGTCCGTGCTTGGATTATACGGAACAACAATGAAAAATTTCTTGTTCATAATTTCGCCCAACTCCACTATCTCTGAAATAAATTGGCGGTAACCAGCGATTTGAACTTTTAGAAGTTCATTGGTCTGTTCTTTTTCCGCTATTTTCAATCGTTCCTGATAGCCGTCCATATCTAATTTTCTCGATTGAACAATAATTTGCAGAGGAAAATCAAAAGCATTTAAAAAATTCATATAACCATAAATAATCGCGTTTTGCTCGTCTTCCGATTTCAAGGCGAAATTAATACTCGACACGAGAATAACGGCCCGCATCGTGCCGTCTTTAAGAACAACACAATCATCTTTGATTTCAGATATGTCCAAATATTGTTGAGTTGACGCGCCGGGCTTGCTGCCAGCTAATTTTGGCGACTGCATATGAATATAGAATTAAGTGAATAAAGAATTAAGTCAATTGAGCTGTATTTACTTAATTCTGTATTTACTTTTAAAATTATTTACTCTTCTCCCTTGTAAATTCCACCAGTGTCGGCAATCAAAGCCAGTTCCGCCAATCTAGATGTGCCCATTAATTTTTGCGGAATGACACGCGTCGGCGCCGCAGCTTTCGCTTCCTTTATCCCCTCCGTCAGTTCGGCTTGGCTTACCACTTTTTTCCAAACGCGCAATTTCGGTTTTTTCAACGTCTGAGCGACATTTAAAACAAAATAATGGAAAGGCTGGCCATTAACGCGGAAGAAGGCAATGGTGCCGAAAACAATCAGATCAAAAACGGCAATAATGATAAATAAACTGAAATCAGTCAGTTTGTACGCGATAAAATCGAAAAGGGCCATCACAAGCAAAATCAAAAACTGCCTTGTGGTTATCGGTCCGATAATTTTACTCTCTATGTCAATAAATTGCGGGATCAGGAATTGGTTCATATATAATGCGAATTAACGCGAATCTTGGCTCAAATTAAATAATCTTCATTCTTTTAGCAAAACCTTTTTCTTTCTTCTGCAACCTTTAACGCCCTCACGAATTATCGCGAATAATTATATCATCATAAGACAATAGTTCGAGAGTCTCACTATGACATTTTATTAAAAATACAATATTCGCGTTAATTCGCACAGATTAGCATTATTAGCATCAAAATCGCAATTTTCTATTCAACTCCATAATAGCGCCAAATTCCGCTTCGGTTAATGCCGACTTACCCTGCTTCGTCATTTCATCAATTATTTGTTTAATTGGTCGCTCTTGCCTCAAACTTGTTTCGCCGATATTGGAATATAATCTATACACTTCGCTCGCTTGCCATGATCTGATGCCGTCGATTTTTTGCCGAAATGATTCTTCTTCAAGAAGATTGATTTTATCAATAATTTTTTGGATAGCAACTTTGGGATCTTTGGACAATCTGCGGAAATCAACCAAAGTTAATGCGGCTAATTCTTGAGTTGGGCCAAAGAGCTTGGGCGCAAATCTCACATCAACTACTTGTTTCTTGGCTGAATCATCTTCTATAGGTCTTCGCATTTGAGGCAACGGCGTGGATTCTTTAGGAGGCGTTGATTTAATCAAAGCTGGGGGCGGAGGCGCAATCATCCGTGGAGTTGGTTCTGGAACATTTTGATCGCGAGAAACAACTTGCGGCGGCAGACGAACCGGCTGTCTTACTCCCTTGGCCCGGCTTACATCGTTCGTGCTTAATGGTTTCAAAATCTGGTTTCTAATATTTCTCAATTCCATAATTATTTTATCAGCTTCGGCATTGCCGAGGCCTACTCCGCCCTCTTCTATTTTTCGCATTAAAGTCTCGCGCGTCTCAAGTTCGTCGCGAATATCTTTCAGGCGAGATAAAATCGCCTTCTCCAATCTTGATTTCGTATCCGTGTTGGCAAAAGACAAATTGAATTTGGAAATTAAATTTTTTGTGATCTCGTTAATTTTATTTTTAGAATCAAGTTTGCCGTCCGGACCCATTTGCTGCTTAATTTTTGCAATCTCATCCTCATCTTCGGGGAAAAAATCCATTGTTCGCTTCGGCGTTTGCTGCTTTGAGACAGGACGGATTACCGACGCTTCGGGCCGAGCGGCAACCGGGACAACTCTGGCAGCGGAAATATTTTTTAAAAGATTAATAACTTCATCTTCTTTAAATAAATACTTAATCACCTCAATTAATTTATCCGTCTCAATTTCGTTTAACTCCAGCCCGCCCAAAAGAATTTTGTTCGCGAGAATTAATCTGGTTTCATTATCATCTCTCACGTCTTTCAGTCTCAAAATTACGATTTCTTCCAATCGTTTCCGAAGATTATTTTTTAAAACTACACCGCTCTCTCTTATAATTTTAGAGATCAAACCTTCAATGGTTAGCCCCTGATCAGAGCGAACTTCTTCGAGATCCTTAAGCGAAACAAGGCTATCGCCCTTCAAAACTTTAAACTCGCCATTAAGATCGCGAATAAGTATCTCATCTTCGGCTAAAATTAGATTATTATCATTTTGATTAGGCATAGTTAGAGAAAATTCTGTTAACCTTACCTAAGTAATTATATCATGTAACAATAAATTAATAAATGAATTACTAGTTCAATCTATGTCCCGATTTCCCAGGAACTCAAATATTTCTTTTGTTCCGCCGTTAAAACGTCAATTTTGACGCCCATTGATTCTAATTTAAGCTTAGCAATATTTTTATCGATGTCTTCCGGCACCGGATAAACTTTCTTTTCCAGTTTTTCATGATTTTTAGCCAAGTACCAGGCTGCCATCGCTTGATTGGCAAAACTCATATCCATAACGCTCGCCGGATGGCCTTCGGCTGAAGCCAGATTGACCAATCGGCCCTGGGCGAGGACATAAATCTTCCTGCCATTTTTAAGGACATGCTCTTCCGTATAAGGACGAACTTCGCGGAGTTTTTTGGTAATTTTTTTCAAATTTTTTAAATCAATTTCCACGTCAAAATGCCCTGTATTAGCGAGAATCGCGCCATCTTTCATTTTGAGAAAATGCTCCCGGCGAATTACATTTATGTCTCCCGTCACAGTAACGAAAATATCGCCGACTAATGCCGCCGCGCCGATGGGCATAACGCCATATCCATCCATCAGCGCCTCGATGGCTCTAATAGGATCGACTTCAGTCACGATAACATTCGCGCCCATACCTCTCGCCCGCATGGCGAGCCCCCGGCCGCACCAGCCATAGCCACAAATAACCATTTTTTTGCCTGCCAAAAGAACGTTCGTGGCTCTGATTATTCCATCAATTGTGCTCTGACCCGTGCCGTAGCGATTGTCAAAAAAATGCTTGGTCTTCGCATCATTCACGGCGATGATGGGGAATTTCAAAACTTTATTTTTTTCCAAACTTTTTAATCTAATAACACCAGTAGTTGTTTCCTCGCTGCCGCCCCAGATATTTGGAACCAAATTTTGTCTTGAAGAATGCAAGAGAGACACCAAATCCGCTCCATCGTCCATAGTTATCTGCGGCTTCAAATCCAGAGCGATATTTAAGTGTTTGTAGTAAGTTTTTTTATCCTCTCCTTTGATGGCAAAAACCGGTATTTGAAAATATTTAACCAAAGCGGCAGCCGTTCCATCCTGCGTGCTCAAAGGATTCGACGCGCACAGAATCACTTCCGCGCCGCCAGCCTTGATAGTACGCATGAGATTAGCTGTTTCGCTCGTCACATGCAGACAGGCCGCGATCCTCACTCCCTTTAGCGGTTTTTCCTTAGTAAAGTCTTTTTTAATCAAACGAAGCACGTCCATTTGTTTCTCGGCCCATTCGATTTTCTTCAGGCCATCAGGTGCTAAATTTATATTTTTGATGTGATATCTCATGTTGTAAAATTTATTATTTTATTTTTTTATTGATTTATTAAAACTTTTGGAATTAGTTCTTATTCTTTTAACCAGAATATTTAATTCTTTGGGAATCTGATCAATTAAATCTATAATTTGTTTGTATTGTTCGCTATTAATTAAATTTCGCTCTTTCGCCTTTTCCAACCAATCAAAACATTCAAAACACGAGCCCCGAGAGTAAAAATAGAATTTGATTGAATCATTGAAAAAATATCTGCCATAACCCTCCGCTATATTAGCGCTAACTGAATCAGCGGCTCTTATCCACTGATCGCCTATGGTTTTCTGTTCCTGATATTTCCATTTTATGACAATACTCCAAACAATTTTTGCAAGATTCCTAGCTAAAATATAGACTTTTAATTTTGCTAAATTTTCTAAAGAAGCAAAACTTTCATCCATAGTAAACCAATAAATTAATAAAACAGTAAATATCTATTCTAGATACAAAATACTAAATCCCCGCCGCCTGCTTCAATCTTTCCGCCTTGTCCGTCTTCTCCCAAGTAAATTCCGGCTCAGTTCGGCCAAAATGGCCATAAGCCGCGGTCTTGCGATAAATCGGCCGTTTCAGATCGAGCTGCTTGATAATCGCCGCCGGGCGCAAGTCAAATTCTTTACGGACAATCTCGGAAATTTTTTCTTCCGGAATCTTGCCCGTGCCAAAAGTATCTATTAAAACTGAAACCGGCTCGGCCACGCCGATAGAATAAGCTATTTGCACTTCGCACTTATCCGCCAGTCCGGCCGCGACAATATTTTTGGCCACATACCTCGCCATATAAGCGCCGGAACGATCCACTTTTGACGGATCTTTGCCGGAAAAACAGCCGCCGCCATGCCGGCCCATGCCGCCATAAGTATCAACAATAATCTTTCGGCCGGTAACGCCCGTATCCGCTTCCGGTCCGCCCACCACAAAAATTCCCGTAGCATTAACAAAATA
>JAGVFQ010000029.1 GCA_020057505.1 Patescibacteria group bacterium
GGAATTATAATTGCCAAAGCAATGACTATCAGCTTGGCGATTTCAATAATAAATTCGCCGGCTTCCCGCAAAAATGATTTTTCCTTCCCCTCGTCCCAATTAATATCATTATTAGAGTCCTGTTTATTCAAAAAAGACATATTAAATACAATATCGCTTATTTTTTTAGCTAATTTACTATATAATAATCCAAAAATGGCTAAAAGTCAAATTAATAATGGCCACTACTGGGATCGAACCAGTGACCCCTGCAATGTGAATGCAGTGCTCTAACCAGCTGAGCTAAGTGGCCTTAAAAAACCCACGTTATCAAACACAACATTTATTATAACCATATTTATATAAAGGAGCAATATTGGCCTTTTATTTTTTTTTATTATATAATAAATTATAAATCCGCCTTTTTTTATTTTTTCATGGACAATCCCAAAATCAATTTTCTTAAAATCAAAGAAACAAATACCAAAAAAACTTTTGGGGCTCGCGTAATAAAATTTTTTGTTTATCTTATTGCAGTCTTAGCTATAGCTATTTTTATTTTCGCGCGGCAAGTTAATTTTTCCGACGAAAATCTCACTGATAATTTTTCCGGATTAAAATTTTTATATTCTTTAACCCGTCTTACACAAAGTTCCGATAAACCGCTTATAGGAGAGGGCGACAATCGCATTAATATTTTGCTTTTAGGCATCGGCGGTGGAGAGCACGAGGGCTCGACCTTGACGGATACGATCATACTAGCATCTATCGAGCCTTCAACAAAAAAAATTGCTCTCTTGTCCATCCCTCGCGATTTGGTAGTACCAATACCGGGATACGGCTCACGAAAAGTAAACAGCGCGAATGCTTTTGGCGAAGTTAATAAACCCGGTTCAGGCGCCAATCTGACTAGAGAAATTTTGAGCAAAGTCTTGAATATCGATATTCCTTATTATGTTCGAGCGGATTTCAACGCTTTCAAAAAAATTATTGACGATATCGGCGGTATTAAAATTGATGTTGATAACAGTTTCACCGATCCGCTTTATCCGGATCAAAAATTCGGCTATGAACCCGTATCTTTTGAAAAAGGCTGGCAAGTCATGGATGGCGATCGCGCGTTAAAATTTGTTCGTTCCCGCCATGCTCTTGGTGAAGAAGGATCGGATTTCGCCCGCAGCCGACGGCAACAAAAAGTTCTTTTGGCGCTAAAAGAAAAAATGTCCTCTCTTGATTTTTTGCTTAACCCTAAAAATATCACAAATATTTTAGGGACACTGGAAGAACACGTGGGCACTAATCTCGAAATTTGGGAAATGATTCATTTGGCGAAAATCGCGAAAGACGCCGACAACTCAAAAATTATTAATCAAGTGCTCGAGGCCGAACCTAATGGGCCGCTCATATCGTCAATGACCAATGGCGCTTTTATTCTCCAGCCGAGAACCGGCAATTGGAATGAAATTCAAGATATCGCGCAAAATATTTTAAAGCAAGACGCCGTTCAAATATTAAAAGAAAAAAGCAGGGAAGAAGCGGCGAGAATCGAGATACAAAATGGCACAAAACAGGAAGGATTGGCGTATAATACTTCGCTAATGCTTGAAAAATTGGGATACCAAACCGTTAAAATTGGCAACGCGCCAAATCAAGATTATGAAAAAACAGTCATCTATGATTTAACGCGCGGGAAAAAACCAAATAGCCTCGGAATTCTTAAAGAAAAATTACAAGCTAATGTATCGCTAAGTATCCCCGGCTGGCTTAGTTCGACTCTCTCGCCGGAAGAAGTCACGTTAACAGATCCGAATAGTGTTAATAAATCCAAAAGTGCTGACTTCCTGATTATATTAGGCACCTACAACACGACGAATACTAATACAAATTTAATCGCACAATAATGAAACTAGGACCAAAACCTATAGTGACAATCATCGGAAGGCCGAATGTCGGCAAGTCCACTCTTTTTAATACTTTAATCGAAGAAAAAAAATCCATCATCTCGGATATCCCGGGTACGACGCGGGATTTTATTACGGGTAAATGTTCTTGGCAGGGTCAAGACTTCACCTTGGTCGATACCGGCGGCCTGGAAATTATCGAACCGCAAAAAATCAAACAATTAAGCAAAGAACAAATTCCTAATTCCAAAAAATTAACCTCGCTTATCGAAAAGAAAAATTTATCATTATTGCAAGAAACCGATTTAATATTATTCCTAATTGACGCAAAAATCGGCCCCTTGCCTCAAGAAAAAACGCTGGCTCTAGTTTTGAAAAGATTGAATAAACCTATTTTGCTTGTCGCCAATAAAACTGATAACCAAAAAACTAGAAAAGAAATAATCAAAAACAAGAGTGATTGGCTAAGGCTGAATTTGGGCGAACCCATCGCCGTATCCGCGGTTACTGGCTCGGGTACGGGAGATTTGCTGGATGAAGTTGTAAAAAAAATTATTTCACCAGAGCAAGAAATTATTACCAGGATAGAACCGATAAAAATTGCCATCGTCGGCAAACCGAATGTCGGCAAGTCTTCCCTCTTAAACGCCATGCTCGGCGAGGAAAGGGTCATAGTAAGCGAAATGCCCTATACGACAAGAGAATCTATTGATACTTTTTTTGAATACAAAAATCAGCCCTTTATTTTAATTGACACCGCGGGTATAAGAAAAAAGGGTAAAATTTCACCAGGCATCGAACGGGAATCTATTAAAAAATCATTAGCCAGTATCGCCGATTCTGATATAATATTTTTAGTCACCGAAACGCAAGATCCTATTACGGTCCAGGACGCGCGATTAGCCCGCGCCATCTTGGATAGCGGCAAAGGCGTGGCCATTATCGCGAACAAATGGGATTTGATCCGCAACAAAGACACAAATACTCAAAATAAATTCGTAAAATACTATTATCGGCAATTCCCCCAATTATCTTTCGCGCCGCTGGCATTTATTTCGGCAATGACAAAAGAAAAAGTCAATAACTTGCTGGACCTGGCGATGGAAATCAATCAAGAGAGGGGCAAACAAGCCGATCCCGATGAACTTTTTAAAATAATCAAAACCTTTCCCAAAGAACATAAACTAAAAAGCATTAGACAAATTGGTATTAAGCCGCCAAGATTTTTGATTGAAAGCCGGGCCAAGCCGCCTTATCCCGACTATCTCGCGCCAAGCATTACTAAAAGAATCCGGGAAAAATTCAGCTATATGGGCACGCCGATCAATGTTTCGCTGGAATTTATAAAACAAGATAAACACATTTAAGCTTTTTAAATTAAATAATAAAATATGAAACTCATTGTTGGCCTCGGCAATCCCGAAAAAAAATATGAAACAACCCGTCATAACGCCGGCGCGATTGTTGTTTCGGAATTTATGCGCCTGAACACGCCGCCTTTTTCCAAATTAAAAATGAATAAAAAATTTAACGCGCTTGTCACCAAGGGCGAACTCAATGAAGAAGAAATAATTCTCGCCTTGCCGCAAACCTTCATGAATAATTCTGGACAAGCCGTAAAAACCATGGCCTCTTATTATAAATTGGAACCCGAAGATATCTGGGTTGTTTATGATGACGTTGATTTGCCCTTGGGCAAAATCAGAATCAGCCGCAACGGCAGCGCCGCGGGGCATAAAGGAGTGCAGTCGATTATTGATCAATTAAAAACTAAAGATTTCATCAGATTCCGGCTGGGCATCTCTAATTCCTTAAAATCTAAAATAACCACTCCAAAATTTGTCTTGCAAAATTTCTCCAAAGAAGAAAAAAACACTCTCACCGCGAGCGTCAAAAAAACCAATGAAGCGATTGAGTTTGCCTTGAAATCCGAGATTGAAAAAACTATGAATAAATTTAATTAAAAAAGAGGATTGGCTATTTTCTGCCTCGTCCTCTTGAATTGTAGCGATTATACCGCGGCATTCGGCCATGGCTTCTGCCGGTGTCAAAGTAACCGTTAGCCGCCTCGCACGCGGCCTTATTACCATCGAAACCGCAATGGCAACCTTGACCCTGGCAATCCTCGGTATCTCTCCTATACAAAGGACAGTCGCTCGCCTCTATTAATAGAACGATGCTCATTTTTTTCTCCTCTTGTTTGTGGACGAACGAAAACTATATTTTTAAAAATATTATCATAAATAAATAAAAATGTCAACCTCTTCTAGCAATAATTTAACCGACCAAAAATATTGGGTGGCTCTTTCGCAATTTGCCAAAATCGGCCCGGTGCGATTCAAAAAAATCTATTCTCACTTCTCCACTATGAAAGAAGCATGGCTCGCCTCGCCAGGAGAACTGAGAGAGACCGGCCTTGAAGAAGAAATTGCCGCGGAAATTATCGCCAAGCGCGAGAGCATTGACCCGGACGAAGAATGGGAAAAACTGGAAGCGGAAAAAATAAAAGTAACCACCATTCTCGATGATGATTATCCCAAAATGCTAAAGGAAATTTACAAACCGCCGGCGATTTTATATTGCAAGGGGAAATTGGAAGCGATAAATGAATTTGCCCTAGCCGTCGTCGGCACGAGAAAAATCACTCCTTATGGCGCGCAAGTAACCTGCGAGATCGTCCGCGATCTTGCCAAAAGCGGATTAACCATCGTAAGCGGATTGGCACTTGGCATCGATGCTCTCGCCCACAAGACAACCGTGGAAAATAACGGCATCACTATTGCCGTTCTCGGCTCCGGCCTCTCGAGCCGCCATCTCTATCCCGCATCCAATCACTATCTCGCCGATCAAATTATCGCCCATGGCGGCGCGGTTATTTCGGAATTTCCCTTGACCATGCTGCCCCTCAAACATAACTTTCCGATTCGCAATCGGATCGTTGCTGGACTTTCGCTCGGAACTTTGGTTATCGAAGCCGGAGTTGAATCCGGCGCGCTGATTACCGCTCGCTATGCGCTTGAACAAAATCGCGAGGTGTTTGCAGTACCGGGAAATATTTTCAGCCCTAACGCTTTCGGCCCGAATAATCTGATAAAAATGGGCGCTAAAATGGTAACTAGCGCCAATGATATTCTCGAAACTTTGAATTTAAGCCAAGCCGCGAGCTTCATTGAAACTCAAAAAATAATACCCGAGAGCAAAGAAGAAGAAATAATATTAAAATTTCTCACTAAAGAACCAATTCATGTCGATAAATTAGTTAATCTCTCCGGGCTGGGCACGGCTACCGCAAATAGCACTTTATTAATGATGGAAATTAAAGGTAAGGTAAAAAATTTAGGCGGAGCGAATTACGTGCTAGCAAGATGATATCCGAATAATAATTCAAATACATTCAAAAAATGTGAAAAAGAAATATTTGACTTAACAATCGAGGATATGATATTCTTAGCCACGAATGATTCTAAAATTCAAAATAAAAAAATAATTAGAAGACTAGACGTTATAATTTCAGTCTAAAAAATTTTGACTTTTAATTTTAATTTTTGAGTTATATTATTATGGATTTAGTCATTGTCGAGTCGCCTACCAAAGCTAAAACAATTGAAAAATTTCTTGGCAAAAATTATAAGGTCCGTTCATCCTACGGCCATATTCGTGATTTACCCAAAAGCGAAATGGGTATCGATATTGAGCATAATTTCAAACCGAAATATGTTATACCGACGGCAGCGAAAAAAACCGTCACCGGACTGAAAAAAGACGCGGAAAAAGCCAAAACCGTCATTCTCGCGACTGATGAAGACCGCGAAGGAGAAGCTATTGCTTGGCATCTTATTTCCGCTTTGAAATTGGAAAAAAGGCCAATTAAACGCATCGTCTTTCATGAAATTACCAAAGAAGCTATTGAAAAGGCTCTAAAAAATCCCCGATCGCTTGATTTGAATATGGTGGACGCCCAGCAAGCACGAAGAATACTTGATCGTCTGGTAGGTTATGAACTGTCCCCTTTCCTTTGGCGAAAGGTGGCTCGCGGACTTTCCGCCGGCCGCGTTCAGTCTGTTGCCGTCAGATTCGTCGTAGAACGCGAAAGAGAAATACAAAATTTCAAAGCCGAAGAATATTGGACTATTGACGCTGATTTCAAACAACAAGCGGCTGAACAAATATTCGAAGCGAAATTAAACAAAATCGGCGACAAAACTCTTGAAAAATTCGATATTAATTCCAAAGAAAAAGCGGGAGAGATTTTGGATGATCTGAAAAATGTTAAATATACTATCAGCGGAATTGAAACTAAGGAAACCAAAAGAAATCCGCACCCGCCTTTTATTACCTCTACCTTACAGCAGGAAGCAAACCGCCGGCTTTACTTTTCCGCCAAGCAAACCATGATGCTCGCGCAACAGCTTTATGAAGGCGTTGAATTGGGAGATGAAGGATCGATCGGTTTGATTACTTATATGAGAACCGACTCGGTCAATCTGTCGGAAAAATTTCTAACTGAAGCCAAGTCTCATATTGCATCGGCTTACGGTGAAAAATATCTTCCAGACTCTCCTCGCCGCTTCCAAACAAAATCAAAATTGGCGCAAGAAGCCCATGAAGCCATCAGGCCGACTTCGGTATTTTATGAACCGGAAAAGATTAAACAACATTTAAATGAAAATCAATATAAGCTTTACACACTCATCTGGCAAAGAGCCGTCGCTTCACAGATGTCCGAAGCCATTATCGGTTCTACCATCGTTGAAATTGAAGCTAAAAAATATACCTTCAGATCCAATGGTTCAATAATCAAATTTGACGGTTTCTTAAAAATCTATCCGACCGATATGAAGGAAAATATTTTACCGCCCTTGGAAAAAGGAGAAGTGCTGGATTTAATTAAAATTTCACCCAACCAACATTTTACCGAACCGCCGGCGCGCTATTCCGACGCCAGTCTCGTAAAAATTTTGGAAGAACATGGTATCGGCCGTCCTTCCACTTATGCCCCAACTATCGCCACTATCACCGATCGCGGCTACGTTGAAAGAATTGAAAGCCGCAGGCTCAAACCCAAAGAAATCGCTTTTTTGGTAAATGATTTATTAGTGAAACATTTCCCAAACATCGTGGATTATGAATTCACGGCCAAAATGGAAGATCAACTGGACGAGATCGCCGAAGGCAAGGAAAAATGGGAACCGTTAATAAAAGATTTTTATAAACCTTTTAAAAAAAATCTTATGCAAAAAGAAGAAGAACTTTCCAAAAAAGAACTAACCGAAGAAGCTTCAGATGAAGTCTGCGACAAGTGCGGCTCGCCAATGATAATTAAGACCGGCCGCTA
>JAGVFQ010000049.1 GCA_020057505.1 Patescibacteria group bacterium
AGCCGTTCTGCTTTTTTAATGTGTTTGTAATTTTTCTTTTTCATATGGCGATATTATATATCGCCAAGTGTTCGGCTTCAAAGTTCAATTTCGGTTCGGCATGGAACCGGTCAACCCTCCCGATAGTCTCGATCTCAGTTACAATTTCGTCGTGGATTGTAATTCATCTGGCGATGGTATCTGCAGCATCTGGGCCGGGGAGGTTAATCCTTCTGGCAATTCCAGATGGATCTTCGCCCGGCGTAAGTAAGCGCCCCATTTTTCAAAAATCAATCTCGGCTCCAAGACAACATTTCTTGGAGCCTTTTCTTTTGCATGGATAGCGCGGATTAGCAATAAGGAGACCACCTTTTAGGGTGAGGCGGGTCTCTGCCTAAAAGGTGGTTTCCTTATTGGGGCCCGACTAAAGTTGGGATTCCGCTGGGAGAGTGCAAGCGAAAGCTTGCTTTCGCTTGCACTCTTTTTTAAATCTTTTTAATCAATTTATTAATTTCTTCAATCGTCTCTTTTAATTTTCCTTCAGGATTAGGGATAATATAGTCGAATTTATTAGCAATTTTCAGCTCTTTTTGTACAGTTTCAAGCCGAGTTTTTAATTCTGTTTGGTTTACACCCCCACGTTTTATCATCCTTTGGGCTAGATCATCAGTTGAATCAGGTTTGAGAAAAATTACTTTTGACCAAGGCAGTTTCTTTTTGTAAGTCAGTGCGCCCTGCACGTCGATAATCAAAAGGGGAGTCTTGCCCTCCTGCCAGATTCGTTCAAGCTCGGAAAAAGCATTGCCGTAAAAATGATTATAAACTTTGGCCCATTCGATTAGCTCTTCTTTTTTAAGTTTTTCTTTGAATTTTTGCTCAGAAATAAAATAATAGTCGCGGTCAGCGATTTCAGCCGGACGTTTTTTCCTGGTGGTAAAAGTAATCACTTTTTCCAGTTTTTTATTTCTTTTCATTATTTCCCGGCCGACTGTAGTCTTACCCGAAGCCGATGGGCCGGTGAGGATGATGAGCTTATTGGTCATGATGGTTTTAAATTAAATTTGTTGGCTATCTTAATATTTTGGAATAAGACATTGTAATAATTTTCAATTTCTAATTTTAAATTTTCAATGAATGTTTAAATTTTATAATTAAAGAATTAATTCATTATAAATTGATTGAAAATTAGAAATTATTAAAGTAGTGCTTCGACTAAGCTCAGCATGACAATTTTATAAATTTTTAAGATAGTCGTTTAATTCCACTGGTAGATCACTTTTGAATTCCACCCATTGATTATTAAGATCATAGAAGCCCAGAGCAGAGGAGTGGAGAAATGGGCGGTTGAGCGAAGCAGGTTTAATTTTTTTTATAAAATAAATTTTGTCGCCGACAATTGGATAACCATAGGCCAATAGATGGACGCGGATTTGGTGGGTGCGGCCAGTCTTAATTTGCACTTTGAGCAAAGTGAAATTGGTATAACGTTTTACGACCCGGAATTCTGTCAAGGCTCGCTTGCCTTCTTCTTTGGCGGTTATCGCTCTCGCGGCCATCCGCCCTTTTAATCCGCGGCCGATAGGGAAGTCGATCGTGTCTTCGTCTTTTTCAACTTCGCCGTGTACCAGAGCTTCATATTCTTTTTTGACTTTTCTCATCTGGAATTGTTGTTTGAGGCTATCAAAGGAATTTTGATTTTTGGCGATGACAATTAGCCCGGAAACATCTTTGTCCAGGCGGTGGACAATGCCTGGCCGCCCAGGATCTTCGCCGACCTTGGCAATCTTGGGATATTTTTCTAAAATATAATCAATGAGAGTTTTTTCTTCTTTTAGCCCTGGAGCAGGATGGACAGCCAGACCAGCTGGTTTGTCGATGATTAGAAAATCATCGGTTTCGCTTACGATTGAAGATTTAAGATTAAAGATTAAAGGTTGATTATTGGATAGTTTATTATTTATTTCTTTTTTCTTTTTAGCTGTCGGCTGTGGACTGTCGGCGGTAGACCTCAATTCAATTTTATCTCCAACTTTCAAAAAATAATGCGGAGCGACGATTTTGCCATTAACTAAAATTTCTCCGCCCTTAATCATTTTTTGGATTTGGGAACGAGAAAAGTCTGGCAGCTTGGCTACGAGGAATTTGTCGAGACGGTTATCAATGTTTTTAGTGGTTATTTTTATTATCATAAGCAATGATACGAATAATTAAAACCTCTCCTTAGTCCTCCCCTTCGTAAGGGGAGGAAATTTGTTTTCCCTCTCCTTTATAAGGAGAGGGCTGGGGTGAGGTTAATTTACTCCACCCATTTTACTTTGCTGAAATATTCTTTTTTCTTTTCTTCTTCATAAGCGGTGAGATTAGGGGCAAGAACTAGAAGATCGGCATCTGAAAGTTTATTTAATTCTTTTACTCTTTTTTTGAGCCAAACCTTTTTATTTTTTTTCGGATCCTCAAGAATCTCTGACAAGAGCGCATTTAAAATTAACCCGATCTTTGGCCCTGGTTTAATTTTTAAGATCTCAATCAAGTCATTGCCATTGATTTTTAACATTTTTACCGAAATCGGGTCGAGCTGGACTTCGTGCAAGCGCCTTTCAAGTTCAATTAATTTGTATGGTTTGGCCTTGGGCCGACCCATGCCGAGTCGGTCGCAAATGCGGAGCTGGATTTCTTCGTTGATATTTTCTTTGCCGATGCGCGCTAAAAGCCGTCGCACCGCGGCGTCGGTAATAGTGCCGAGGCTGTAAAAAAACATGTGATGGCGGACAAGATGGGAAACGCTGTTTATTATTTCATTCGGATATTTTAGTCGTTCAAGAATTTTTTTTGTGATCTTCGCGCCGACGATATCATGATTGTAAAAAGTGCTTGTCGGGCCTTCGCCGGTTTTGACCTTGGGTTTCGCGATGTCATGAAATAGCGCGGCGAGGCGGACATTCAAGCTATAATTCCTTTCCGCGGCAAAGCCCAACGCTTTTATTGAATGGATAAAAACGCTGTAGATATGGCTCTGATTTTGCGAGACGCCGACGCCTGCCTCGAGTTCGGGAATAATATATTTGAGCAGATTGGATTTCTCTAGCAAGGCGAAACCAAACTCGGCATTCGGCGACATAATAATTTTGTTCAGCTCTTCCGTGATTCTCTCCGCTGGCATTTTTTTTATTTCCGGAGCGAGTTTTTGGATGGATTGATAAGTATTGATTTCAATCTTAAAATATAGTTGCACCGAAAAACGCACCGCCCGGAGCATGCGAGTATAGTCTTCTTCGAATCTTTCCCTGGGCGAGCCGACAGTGACGATTAATTTGTCTCTTAAATCTTCCAAACCACAAAAAGGATCAGCGAGATTACCGGCTATAACATCAATCGCCATGGCGTTAATGGTGAAATCTCGGCGGGAAAGATCTTTTTCAATCGGCAGATCGGGATCAGATTGAACATCGAAATCGCGATAGCCGCCGGTCATGAAGGCCGCTTCGGTGCGGGGGAGAGCGATGTCTATCGCTTCTTCGAGCGTATATTTTTTGGGCACGAATTTGAAAACTCCAAATGATTTGCCGACAAAATCCACCTTGCCTTCTTTGGCTAAAAATTTTTCCAAGTCATCGCCTTTGATTTTCCTAATTACAAAATCATAGTCATATGAAGATCGTTCAAGAAAAATATCGCGCACTTTGCCGCCGACGAGATATATTTCCGCTTCGGGAAATTCTTTTTTCAGTTTTTTTACAAATTTAAAATCAGGATCTTTGGCGAAGTCTTTTAAAAATTCATTGATTGGTTTTATGGCAGTTTCCATCATAGATATTAGAATAATAGCGAATTTATGATAAAAAATCAATCAAAACTACAAAGCCGCGGTCCATTCCGCGACTTTTGTTAAATTTGATTATTTGAATGCAATTACAAATCCAAGTCTTCCATTTTTTTCTCGATCATCTCGCGCGAAGGATCATCCTTCGGCATGGTCCGATCCAATTCATTCCATTCTTCGAGAATTTTTTGCCTTTGGATATCAAGCTCATCCCGGCCGTAGCGAGCCGTTAGCATTTCTTCATAATCTTTAATTAATTGCTGAAAAATTCTGATGCGGTCGGCCGGAGTAACGGGGTCGATAGCTTCTTCTTCAAGATCGGTGATTTCGTACGGATCGCCAAGCTCTTTGTCTTTGGGAAATTCCGGCGGATAATTGGTATCGTTTTGCATAGAATTAAGCGTTAATAGTAAAGCTTTTCTAAGATCATAATAGCCGATAATGGTTTTTAAAGCAAACGGAAAATATTCCTTGACGGTAAATGCTTATTTTTGATAAGCTAATCTAATATTTGTTCATTAAAATCGCGTAAAAAACACTTGCAGATAGAAAAGGGGACAAAAGATGGGCGGAAAATTGAAAAAAGGAAAAAGGTTTGATGAAGATAGGACTCCAGATCTAGTTGAGGAGATGACTGGTAAGGGGGGGGGGATTAGAAGAAGAGGAGCCAGGAGGGGAACAAGAACAGGATGGAAGTAACCCAAGGAAAACAAAAGGCGTATTACACAGTATGGTTATGCTTTGGCCAGTGAATAGAATTCGAAGATTTTCTGGCCAACCTCGAAAGACTTTCCCGAAAGAAGCCATCAACAGTCTCGCCGATGCTATTTTAGAACTAGGTGAGATTATCAACCCTTTGATTGTGACGCCGCCAAAAGATGAGTTTGTTGAGTTGATTGATGGGGAGATGAGGTGGCGCGCGGCTATTGCTGCTGGCATCGAAATGGTGCCAGTCACATTCAATAAGAATGTGACTGACGTCAAAACGCGGCATGTTCGTTCCTGCATTGCGAATTATAATAGGAATGATATGACGCCACTAGACGTCGCCGCGGCCATTCAGCAATTAATAAGCGACGGTTACAACCAGACGGCTGTTGCCAAGTTGCTAGGTAAAAGTCCGGGCTGGGTGAGCAACATGCTCAAATTAATCAAACTCGGACCGGAGATTCGAAAGGCTTTAACGAACGCCGAAATTTCCCTGACCATCGCAACGTTGCTGGGGCGGTATTCAGCAACAGAACAATCGAGGGTGCTTCAAGAGGTCAAAGTAATCTTGGGCGGAGAAACCAAGATCGATCCAACAAAAGCGCCGCTTTTAGTTCAGAAAGCAGCTGAGAAAGCCGGAGTTAAAGCGACGCCAAGAACGCCGACGAGCAATTTTCAACACTCGAGTTCTGCGCAACTCTTAGCAAGTCGTCTTGCTCGTCATCTAAAAGGTATGACGGAAGACTTGCGAGATTTCAACAAGTTGGAGCAGAAAGAGTTAAAAACCGTCGGCAGCGGCACATTGGAAGATCTTGAGTCGGTCCTCAAACAGATCTATAATGACTTGGCGAAAGCCAAGCACAAGATTGAGACCTATCTCTAAGAAAGGAGAAAAACACAATGGACAGAGATTCTGTTCATTTTTTTATTCAATCAGCATGCAATCGCCAAAAGAGTAGAAGCGGTATTTTTTCTTGATAGCGGTCTGGTAGGCTTTATCTATAAATTTTTTACCGGCAAAAGCGCTCACGAGCATGATTAAGGTTGATTTGGGGACGTGGAAATTAGTGATCATCGCATCGACAAATTTAAATTTATAGCCCGGGTAGATGAAGATGGAGGTGTAATTAGAACTAGGAATTATGAAGTATGAATTATGAATTTTTTTGATTGAGTGTTCGAGGGTTCTTACGACTGTCGTACCAACGGCAATTATTCTTCGACCTTGTTTCTTAGCTATGTTTAGATGTTTACATGTTTTATTGTTTAAATGAAAATATTCTGAATGCATTGGGTGTTTTTTAATATCCTCGGTTTTGACCGGTTGGAAGGTGCCCAATCCCACGTGAAGCGTAATATATTTAATTTGCACGCCTTTATTTTTTAATTTTTGAAAAACTTTTTTCGTAAAATGCAGGCCGGCTGTGGGGGCGGCAATTGAACCGAGTTTTTTAGCATAAATTGTCTGATATTCTTCGCGCTTTGCCATTCTCTTAATATAGGGCGGAGTGGGCGCTTGGCCGATTTTTAAGATTTTTTTCATTAATTTTCCTCCGCTTAAATTAAATTTAATTAAGGCAGTGTCCAAATTTCTTTGGATAATTTTTCCTTTTAAATTTTCTCTAAAATTTATTTTAAAGTCCAGCTGTTTTTTTATCGGCACGAAACCGACCAAGCATTCCCAGGCATTGCCGGTTAATTGTTTCAAAAGCAGAATTTCTGCTTTACCTCCTGTTTCTTTTTTGCCCAAGAGCCGCGCTGGCAGGACTTTAGAATCATTCAAAACCAAAACATCGCCCCTTTTTAAATATTGGTCTAGATTATAAAATTGATCATGCTGGATAGTTTTATTTTTTCGGTCCAAAATCATGAGCCTGCAGGCGTCGCGAGGCGAAGCCGGCTTTTGGGCGATTAAATTCTTGGGTAGATCAAAATCGAATTGGCTTAATTTCAGATTCATATTAGAATAATCATAGGTCGATTATATAATTTTCTATTGTATGGAGCAAGATTCGATTATCAAAAAAGGGTTCAAATTGACCCCTTTTTGATTTATTGTGGATAAATTTAATTTTGACATTAATTTTTTTAAAATATGTAATAATATTACACTGAACCTTGGCGTTCCTACGAAAAACGGGACGCCGCAGACGTGACGAAAGGAGAAAAAAGACTATGAGGAGCAGAGGACACCCGGAGACGATGAAGAGGCAAGGGGGAACCGCCGTCAAGAGCGATGACGTCTGCTCGAGGACGGCACACACGCAGATCGACGACTACGCCGTGAGCGCCGGAGACTAGGGCTATGCGCCGAAATGTCCCTAGATCTCTTGGCAAGTCAGAAAACCGTCAAAGGATTAAGAGGAGAGGCTTATGAATGTACGAATCGAGACCCGGATACTGAAGAGGTTTGACACCGTCGGCGTGAAGTACGGCAGGTGCAACTGGCCGACCGACGTTAGTCCGCTCGCCATGACGCACTCCGGCGCCGGCGTCAACCGGAGCGACTAGTCCTGCGAGGCCTATGGACAAAGTCCTCCAAACACCACTGTCCCATTCTCTCTAGGCTAAAAAGCCCAAAAAGGGGAGTCAACAGACTTCCCTCTTTTTTTCTTTAAAATTTTAGAATTGCCTGATATTATTGGCCGAACTTTAATTAGAGTTTTTCTTTATAGAGTTTGAGGAAATTCGGAAATTGCGAATGATAATTTTCCGGCAGATTATCCAAAGTGAACCATTTAATTTCATCGAATTTATGCGGTTCGCCGTTTTTGACCTGGTCGCGGTCGACGAGTACTTTAAAATCCAGCGCGACCCAATGTGTTGCCTTGCCCTGATGCTCCCGATGAACATCGCGAAACCCCAAGAATTCATAATCCAGAACATCAGCGCAGTATTCTTCTTTGATTTCCTTTATTATAGTTTCTTCAACGGTTTGGTCGAATTCTATGGCGCCGCCGCCAATATCAAAGCGGCCGTGTTCGTCACGCGCGTTACCATTTCTTTTGGCCATAATGAAATTACCTTGGCCATCGTGGCAGAAATAGACAACCGAGACCCCGATATAATCAATGCCTTTTACTAATTTTTGATCAGCCATAAAGTTCTGTTCTGGTAGGCACTAGAGGAGTTGAACCTCTGACCTTCACAATGTCAATGTGACGCTCTAACCAACTGAGCTAAGTGCCCATTTTTAGTTTTTCGTTAGTAATCTTTGTTATTAACGGTAGTCAACTGTCTGCCCCCGATGAATATCGGGAGAGCTAGCCGCCCGTGCTATAAAATGCTAAACTAAAATCATTGTAGGTATTTTATATAAAAAAAGTCTAAGAGTCAAATAGCATATTTAATTTTTTATTAATATAACTTATGTCAAAAAATAAGATTTTTATCGGATCATTGGCCGTGATTATCGCCGCTTTGCTCTGGAGCTTGGACGGCACTTTTTTGCGGCCGCAGCTTTATGCTTTGCCGTCGGTTTTGGTAGTATTTTTAGAGCACACTTTGGGCTTTATCGTTCTTCTACCATTTTTAATTTATTTCCGATCAGAATTAAAATTAATCACGAGGAAACAATGGCTCACTATTTTTTGGGTGGCGCTTTTTGGCGGGGCGCTTGGTACCACCTTTATGACCAAAGCTTTGTTTTTGACCGGTTTCAAAGATATTTCAATTGTAATTTTATTACAAAAATTTCAGCCGATCTTTGCCATTACTTTGTCAGTGATCTTTTTACGGGAGCGATTTCCGCGGCGATTTTATCTCTACGCCATACTGGCCATAATCGGCGGTTATTTTGTCACTTTCAAAAATCCGCTCGCGATTTCTTCAGTAGCTAGCACGACTTGGGTGATAGCCTTGTTTTCCCTCTTGGCCGCTTTTTCTTGGGGATCATCAACGACTTTCGGTAAATATTCGCTCAAAAATATTCATTACGGTTTGCTCGCGGCTTTGAGATTCGGCCTCACGGTTTTGATTATGTTTTTACCGGCTCTTAGTTATTTCTCAATCTTGCCCGCAGTTTCTGGGAAAGAATGGACGACACTGGTTATAATTGTTTTCACTTCCGGCGCGTTTGCCATGTATCTCTATTATTATGGGCTGAAAAAGATTCCCGCCTCGCTTGCCACGCTCTGTGAACTCGCCTGGCCGGTCTCGGCGGTGATTTTTGATTATTTTCTAAATCATAATGTGCTCTCCGCCACTCAAATTATCGGCGGTTTGATTTTAATCGCTTCGGTTTATCGCGTCACTTTGCTCAATCGATCTTTTACAATTATGGGTAAGGTGTTACCTGGTTTTAGCCGCGGGGAAGAGGCCGGGGCGAAGACAGCCAATCTGGATATTAGTTTGGCCGGGAAATTACCCCAAGGCCTTTATTTGGTTGATGTAATTTCGGACGATCAAAAGTATAAAGGATTGTTTTACTATGGCAGAAATTCTTTGAGCAACGAAGATTGTCTTGAGGTTCACTTCTTGGATTTTAGCGGTGATATTTACGGCAAAAATATTACGGTCATCACTGAGCGCTATCTTCGCTTACCCAAACGATTCGAATTAATAGAAGATCTCGCCCGGCAGATTAAAAAAGATTTGGAATTAGTAAAAGATTAAAAAATATTTACCATACAAAAGTAGAGGCAATTCATGAATTGCCTCTACTTTTTATAATTTTTTTGTTCATAGAAAATACAAATGCGCCAGGATGGACTCGAACCATCGACCCCGGACTTATAAGGTCCGTGCTCTAACCAGCTGAGCTACTGGCGCAAAATTAAAGTTCATCCGAATTATATCATATTTTCCAGCCGCTCTCTAACTTTGGTGATGACTTCCCGTTGCGCTTCGAGCAGGCTTTTGCCTTTGAGAGAAAAATAGGCGAGGTTTCTTGTCCCGTCAGGGTTAAAGGGTTTGAGAAGGCTCATGGCGTCGTGATTTTTTGACGTGTAAACTAAACCAGAGACATGGTCGAGTGAAGTTTCGTAGAAGAGAATAATAATTTCCGATTCTGGAGTATTCGCGATTAACTCTTCAATGACATCAGGCAGACAATCGGGACCAATACCCACTTCGTCAAAGTCTTTTTTCTCGAGAAGCGACCAAACCAATTTTTTCGCCGAATCATTTCTGATGCGGGCGAGTATTTTGCCCCAGATTTTTAAAGTCGCGATTGAGCGCGTGCGATAGAGATTTTGAATTATTTTTTCTCTTTTTCCGCCAGTGGCAATCAACTGACTCGCAATATTTAACGAGCGAGGAGTGACTTGATTGGTTTTGAAACTTTTGGTTTTTACAATCATGCCAGTCAAAAGGCAGGTGGCGATATCTTCATCTAAAAATTTTGGGTCAATGGCTTCGAGTAGATTAAAAATAATTTCCGCGGTTGAAGTGGCGGTAATCTCCACGGAATTGATTTGGCCAAAGTGATCGTTGTCCGGCGAGTGATCAATATTAATAATCGGCAGATTGAAAAAGAATTCCGTATTCTGATCAAAAACTTTGCCGAGCGATTCTAGGTCATAGGTGTCCACCGTAATGATTAAGTCGTATTTGAAATCGGAAGAAGAGGTGGTGACCTTGCGAGCGTCGAACAGGCTGCTTTCCGGCGTGATAAAAATGTTTAGTTTATTATCTTTAATATCATAACTGAAGTCATTGATTTTATTATTTTCCAAATCAAAAGATACGGTAATTTTTTTCAGATTAGCGAGAATAGGATTGATTTTTTTCGCTTCCGGCAGAAATTCAAAATTTTTGGGCAGGACAAAGCCATCTGACACAATGTCGGCGATTTTCCCCATTTTTCTCAAAATAAAATACAAAGCCAAGGCGGAAGCAATGGTGTCGCCATTAGGATTTTTCTTGAAAGCAATGAGGATTCTGTTGCTTTTTTGAATTGTTTCTTTGATTTGTTCGAAAGTAGATAAACTCATTCTATTTTTGTTGGCCTAGAGATTTAAATTACTATATCGGCGTTATGGCCGCCATACTCACAAGCAATATTGCAGTATAACTTAATGCCAAAAATCTGTCAAAGTGGGTAGCCGAGAAATAGCTAGGGTTATCATAATTAGGGCTTTTTTCTTGTTTTAATGCGAATTTTATGATAAATTAAGATTAATTGTTAAATAGTTAAATTGTTATATTATTTAATAGGTTTTTAGTCTTGATTTATAATAGTAGCCATTTAACAATTTAGCCATGAAATGATTTAATTTTTATGAAAGAAATTCCCAAAGCCTACAATCCAAATGAATACGAAGATGAGATTTATAAGAAGTGGGAGCAATCCGGTTTTTTTAATCCTGATAATCTAAAATTGAAAAAAGGAGCTGACTATTTTTCTTTATGTATGCCGCCGCCGAATGTGACCGGTATTTTGCATTTGGGTCATGCTTTGGAAAACGCTATTATGGACACTACTATTCGTTACGAAAGAATGAGAGGCAAAAAAGCGGTTTTGATTCCGGGCACGGATCACGCGGGTATAGCCACACAGGCTAAGGTGGAAAAAATTCTAGTGGAGCAAGGAATCAGGAATCCGCGCGCGGAGCTAGGAAGAGAAAAACTTTTAGAGAAAGTCAGAGAATACGCGGAAAATTCCAAAGCTACAATCCTTCGCCAAATAAAAAAAATGGGCACGAGTTGCGATTGGTCAAGATTAGCTTATACTTTTGATGAGAAACGCAATCGAGCGGTGAATATGGTTTTTAAAAAGATGTATGATGATGGATTAGTTTATCGCGGTTTTAGAGCGGTTAACTGGTCGACCTTAGGGCAGTCCACTTTGTCTGACGACGAAATAATTTATGTGGAGCGAAAAGCCAAATTTTATACTTTTAAATATTCCAAAGATTTTCCTATAACTATCTCCACCACGCGGCCGGAAACCAAACTGGGCGATACGGCGGTGGCAGTGAATCCTAAAGACGAAAGATATAAAAAATATATTGGCAAGGAATTTGACGTTGATTTTGCGGGTGTCAAATTGCATTTGAAAATTATCGGTGATCGTGGCGTGGATATAGATTTTGGCACGGGCGCTTTAGGCGTAACGCCAGCCCATTCTCTGATTGATTATGAAATGGCAGTGAAAAATAATTTGCCGATCGTAAGGGTTATCGGCGAGGATGGGAAAATTATTTCAGAAGTTGGCGTGTACGCCGGATTAACTACGCTTGAGGCGCGCGAAAAAATAGTTGAAAATTTGCGTCGTGAAGGATTATTGGAAAAAGAAGAAGAGGTTGATCAAAATGTCGGCACGGCTGACCGATTTGGCGATGTGGTGGAGGTGTTGCCGAAGATGCAATGGTTTGTGGATGTTAATAAGAAGATCCCGAGCCGCGGCAAGTCGCTCAAAGATTTGATGCGCGAGGCTGTGACGACCGGCCATAATGGCGATAAAGAACAAAAAGTCAGAATTACGCCGGAAAGATTTACTAAAGTTTATTTGCAGTGGATCGATAATCTCCGCGATTGGTGCATTTCGCGGCAGATTTGGTGGGGACATAGAATTCCTGTTTACTATCGTAAACAGAAAATTTTCAATTCTCAATTTTCAATTTCCAATAATGGTGTCGCTTCGCGACAAGAAATATATGTTGGTGAAAAATCGCCGGGTGAAGGATGGGAACAAGATCCGGACACGCTCGATACTTGGTTTTCTTCAGGGCTTTGGACGTTTAGCACGCTTGGCTGGCCCCTCTCCGCTAAGGCTACGCGGGGCAGGCCTGGACCAGAGAATGATTTAGCCAACTTTCATCCGACAACTTGGATGCAGATGGCTTACGAAATTTTATTTTTCTGGATGGCGAGAATGATTTTGATGAGCACTTATGTTTTGGACGAAATTCCGTTCAAAGATGTCTATATTCATGGTATTTTGCGCGACAAGGAAGGTCGGAAATTTTCCAAGTCTGTTGGCAATGGCGTTGATCCGATTGAAGTTTGTAAAAAATACGGCACTGACGCTTTGCGTTTGAGTTTGCTTTCCGGCGTAGTGCCTGGCAATGATATGCGGTTTTATGAAGAGAAAGTTGAAGGTGCGAGAAATTTTGTGAATAAACTTTGGAACATTAGTAGATATATTTTGGCAAAACGCGAATCTAGTGCGAATTTTGTGCGAATAAGTGCGAATAAACTAAAAGATAAGACGTTAGCTGATAAATGGATTTTAGATAAATTTAGTCAGGTTACGAAAGAAGCTACAAATGATCTAGAGAATTTTAATTTTTCGCAAGCCGGCGATAAATTGCGGGAGTTTACTTGGAGTGATTTTGCGGATTGGTATCTTGAAATCGCCAAGATTGAGGGCAATAAGGATGAGATTTTATTATACATATTAGAAAACCTTTTGATTTTATGGCATCCGTTTGTTCCGTTTGTCACAGAAAAGATTTGGGAGAGCTTTAGCCAAGAGTTGTTGATGATGGAAAAGTGGCCGGAGGTGAAAACAGAAAGCAGAAAGCAGAAAGCAGAAAAAAGTGTTGATAAAGATATTAAATTAATTCAAGATATTATTGTCGCGATCAGAAATCTTCGTGCGGAATATAAGATTGAACCGGCAAAAAAGTTGAATGTTATTATCAGCGCCGGATCGAAGATGGAAATATTAGAAGAAAACGCGGAAATAATTAAGGGGTTGCGAACCGGAGTAAGGGAATTAAATATTGAAAAAAAAATTGTTAAGCCTAAGGGCTGGGTCGAACTGGATGCCGGAGTTTCTATTTATATTGATTTAGCTGGTGCAGTTGATATAGTAAAAGAGAGAGAACGGATTCAAAAAGAAATTAGCGAGACAGAAAAGTATGCCAAAAGCTTAGAAAGTAAATTAAATAATAAAGAATTTGTAAGCAAGGCGCCGGAGAATATTGTCAGCCAAGAAAAAGAAAAATTAAAACAGCAAGTGGAAAAATTAGCCAATCTGGAAAAGCAGATTAAAATTCTGGAATAAAAAATCGGCGCAGTTGTTGTGCGCCGAGTCGTGATGGCGTAGGGGCATTTAGGAAGACCATCAGTCATCATCATCGGAGAAGCAGCCGGCGATCCAGACAATCGGCCCGACGATAAGGAAGACGATTCCGATAATGAGACAGATTCCCCAGTGAAGGAGTTGGAAAGCGAGTCCCAAGATTGGAAGGACGAACGCCATAATTGCTATTACTATGCCTGCCAGTTTAATTTTCTCTCCTGAAGCCACGATTTTCCTCCTTGTTTTAAATTGGATTGTGTTTGTTAGTAGGAACTAAGTTGATTAATAATCATATATTATTTTTAAAAATAAGTCAAGGATTAACAACCCCCTACCCCCTTTGCTAAGGAGGAATAAAAAATATGAAAATTATTACCGACGAGAAAAAAATTGAAGAAATTTTAACACGAGGAGTGGAAAACATCTATCCAAACCGAGAATTTTTGGAAAAGGCCCTGAAAAGCGGTAAGGAGCTAACTATATATATGGGGATTGATCCGACGGGCGATCTTCATATCGGCCACAGCATACCTTTACGAAAATTAAGAGAATTTCAAGATCTTGGGCATCATATTATTGTTTTAATCGGAGATTTCACTGCCCAGATCGGCGATCCTACCGACAAAACTGCAACTAGAAAAAAATTAACTCGCAAACAAGTTTTGGAAAATGCCAAAGATTATAAAAAGTTAGTTGGGACGATTTTGGATCTAAAAAAATCCAACATTAGATTTTTACATAATGAAAAATGGAGTAATAAATTGAAGCCGATAGACATGTTAGAACTAGCCTCTCATTTTACGGTTCAGCGGCTTATTGAGCGGGATATGTTCCAAGAAAGAATTAAACAAGGCAAGGAAATATATCTTCACGAATTTTTATATCCTATTTTTCAAGCTTATGATTCCGTAACGATGAATGTCGACGGGGAGATTGGCGGCAATGATCAGATGTTCAATATGTTGGCTGGCAGAACTTTGATGAAAAAAATGAAAGACAAGGAAAAGTTTGTCATAACTACAAAGCTGTTAGAAGATCCGACCGGCAAAAAAATGGGCAAAACTGAGGGGAATATTATTGCTCTTAAGGACAGCGCTGAGGAAATATTTGGCAAGGTGATGAGTTGGAATGATGCTATGATTATTATGGGTTTTGAATTGTGCACAAAATTGACAATGGCAGAAATTCGAGAGCTCGAAAATGAACTCAAGGCCGGCGCTAATCCGCGGGATCTCAAGATGCGCCTGGCTCGCGAGATTGTAACCATGTATCATTCCGACGCTGAGGCGAAGCAAGCTGAAGAAAATTTTATAAAGTTATTTCAGAAAAAAGAAAGACCGGAAGAAATAGCAGAGATTAAGCCCTCGAGCTATGACATTCTCACTGTTTTAGCTGAATCGAAAATTGCCAAAAGCAAATCTGACGCAAGAAGATTGATTGAACAAGGCGGAGTAAAAGTTAATAATCAAAAAATTGATTCAATAGAAATGAAAGTCAAAGCAGGGGATGTGGTGCAAAAAGGAAGCCGGTTTTTTGTAAAAATCGCTAATTAGTATTATCCGTTAAATCTGTGTAATCTGTGGACTAATGCAAAATTTTTCATATAACGATAATTTATTTGTTGATATTACCGGCAGTATAATTAAATGCTCTTTGCAAGTCCACAATTATTTGGGTAACGGTTTCACGGAGTAAATTTATCACCAAGCATTGATAAAAGAATTGGTTTGGGCGAAATTAAAAATTAGTTCAAAACAGGAAACTAACGTTTATTATAAAGATAATGATGTCATCGGAAAATTTTATCCTGATTTTATAGTTGAAGGTAAAGTTATTGTTGAAATCAAAGCAGTAGATTTATTGCATTCGGCGCATATTTCCCAATGCTTAAATTATCTTAAAGCAACCGGATTAGGTGTGGCTTTGTTGATAAATTTCGGCGCGGGCAGTTTGGAAATTAAACGTTTATTAAACAAAAATTATAATTCACAGATTACACAGATTTAACAGATTATGTTAGACGAAATAAAAAAACAAATTATCGAGTTTATCCGCAAGGCGACGGAAGTGGAAATTTCCACTGATGAGCTTGTAATTCCGCCAGATGATAAATTCGGCAATCTGTCTTTGGCTTGTTTTGGCTTGGCTAAGATTTTGAAGCAATCGCCGGTTGAAGTTGCTCAAAAATTAGTCGAAGCGATCAGCCATGAGTTGTCAGCGACAAGGGACAAAAGACAGGTAATAAGCCGAGCAAACGCAGTTGGCCCATATCTTAATTTTTTTCTTGATCAGAGTTTTCTAAATAAAAAAATATTGGAGCAAGATATAGAAAAAACAAAATTGCCCAAAACCAAAGGCAAAATCATGGTTGAATATTCGGGTCCGAATCCGGGCAAAGGATTTCATATTGGGCATTTGCGGAATACGGTTTTAGGCATCGCGCTTATTAATCTTCTTCGGCGATCCGGCTATAAAATTATTCCGGTAAATTATCTGAATGACACTGGCACGCATATTGCCAAGGTAATTTGGATTTATCAGAAATATTACGCTGGCAAAGAACCGAAAGCAAACCGCGGCGAGTGGCTGGGCTGGCTTTACGCCGAGGCGGAAGAAAAATTACAAGCGAATCCAGAGATTAAAGACGAGATAAGTTTGATTCATAAAAAACTTGAAGCCAAAGAAAAATTAATCATATCTATCTGGAAAAAAATCAATCAGTGGAGTTTGGCGGATTTTAATAAAATTTATAAACAGCTTGGCGCCAAGTTCAAGAAAATTTATTGGGATCGGGATTATATTAATCAAGGCAAAAAAATCGTGGATGAATTATTAGAAAAGGGGATTGCCATGAAATCGGATGGTGCCGTGGTGGTTGATTTGGAAAAATATAATTTGCCGACTTTGGTCGTTTTAAAAAGCGATGGCACGGCTTTGTATATTACCAAAGATATTGCCATGGCCAAAGAAAGATTTAAGGAATACAATCCGGATAAAATGATTTACGTCGTCGGCAATGAGCAGTCTTTGCATTTCCGGCAATTATTCAAAATTTTAGATCTCTACGGTTTTAATCAGGCAAAAAATTGTTATCACTTGTCCTATGAGTTAGTCCGATTGAAAGAGGGCAAAATGTCTTCGCGCGCCGGCAAAGTTATTTTGTATGAAGATTTATTCGAACAGGCTTTGGCGAAATCTTTGGCTGAAACGGAAAAGCGCCATCTTGATTGGCCGAAGAAAAAAATAGCCCTAACGGCGGAAAAAATTTCTCTCGCGGCTTTGAAATTTGACATGTTGAAACACGACACCAATCAAATTATCACTTTTGATTTTGATGAAGCTTTAAGTTTTGAAGGCGACACTGGCCCGTATCTGCTTTATACTTACGCGCGGATTCAATCAATTAAAAGAAAACTCCAAACTACTAAACCCCAAAATAAATCAAAGCAGAATATTGATTATAGTTTATTAAATAGTTTAGAAGAAAAGAAATTAATCAAAGAAATTAGCCGATTCAACGATGTCCTTATCTCCGCGATAGAAAATTACAAACCATCGCTTGTCGCTGTTTATCTTTTGAATCTGGCGCAGGAATTAAACACTTTTTATCACAAACACAAAGTAATTGATGGAAATAATACTGAATTGACTTGGGCGCGATTAAAATTAATTGATCGAGTCGGCCAAGCGCTTCAAAATGGTTTGAATCTATTGGGCATTAAAGAATTAGAGCAGATGTAGCCCCGTACGAAGTAGGGAACGCACATGTGCGTTCCCTACTTCGTATGAATGGATTTTGACAGAATAATAAAAATTTGATAAGGTTTGATATTCGCTTATCAGATTTTTAATTTAGATAAGAAATGCTCTTTTCAACGATATAGAAAAAATGGAGAAGAAAAATGAAGAAAATGAAGACAGGTGGACCATTGTTCCGTCTTACCAATAAAGACGTGGTGCCGACAATCGAATATGTTAATCCCTCGCTGTTAGACTTAATCTACGATCCGCCTTTTGTAGTGACCAAGGCGGAACGAGATTTGATCCTCGCCTTGATCTGGCCGCTCAAAAAGTATCTCGGCGTTCGGGTGCCACCCATTGGCGGCGTTCCGGGCGAGCAGAGCGACGTTGATGCTCTCTACAAAGAGAGAGCGGCTGATTATCTCGAGCTGCATAGTCTCACGACTGACGGTGCTGACGATCAGTGGCGGCGGTGGGCCGCGGAGATAATTGTCGCGCAAAGCGGCATGATCAATCACTTAGACCTCTTTACCGGTGTTGGTAGCACTGCGCGGGAGATGCTCACGGCATGCCAGAAATGCAATCGTGTCGGTCGTATCGTCGCCCTGGATCACTCGCCGGAGATGCTCAAATTCGCCGAGGCCATTACCGAACGAATGTTCGGTCGTACCGCCTTTGTTCTTAATGAAATACAAAGGCAGTGGATGCGGGGCGATGCCACTAAACTCAACTTCAGCGGCCAATCATTTCAGTCGATCTCGGCGGTATGCGGCATCGGGGCAATCGACTATCCGCGCGTGCTCCAAGTTTACGAGGAAGCTTTGCGTGTGCTCAAACCGGGCGGGATTTTTATCGTGACCGAGATGCATCGGCCGAGGAGAAGCGAGCCGGGCGTCTGGCCGATGTTTGGCCAAGGCGGAGAATTTCTGCAGGCCGCCGAATCCCTCGTCTGGGAGAGCTACACACTCCCGTTCGCTCTGGGTGAACTTTGGGGCTGGGTTGATCCCACTCCGGGGGAAGAAGTCGGTCCTTTCACGACCATTACCGACTCGGATGGCAAGCACTGGGGCTGGCGAATCGAATATCAACGCTTTGAAGCTATGCCTTGGCGTGGCATCCCGGTGATGCCCTACTATTGGGGCATTCTGCGGAAAGTGCCAATCAAACAACGGCACGTGAATCTGAGGAGTGCCGTTATCGATAGTCTCGATCTCATCACCGCTTAAGATCTTTTCTCGGAGGTATATCAAGCTCTGTGCCATTAGCCGGAGCTTATTTTTTTACAAAAAATATGTTAAAATTAAGAAGTAGGAAATTAAGATGAATTTATGGAGCAAGCTATCAATTATTTTTTGGGTATAATTTTTATTCTAAATATTATTTTAGCTTCTTTAATTTTTCTCCATAATCGGAAGAGTCTCATAAATATTTTTTACAGTTTGGCTGTGTACAGTACCGGTTTTTGGGTCTTATCAATGGTTTTGTTTCGATTAACCAGTGATCCTTTTTATGAAATTGTTTGGACAAGATCCCTTTATATTGCCGGCAGTTTTATAGGCATTAGTTTTTTATTTTTTAGTTTTATTTTTCCCACTGACAAATTGGATATTTCAAATTTTAAAAAAAACTTAATAATTTTCCTTAATTTATTAAGTTTAATTATTATTATCCAGCCGTCTTTCATCAGAGAAATTTTACCTAAAGAAGCCGGCGTTCGGCCTTTGAAATTTAATAATGTCTTATACGTTTTTTATTCCGCATATCTAATCGGATTTTTTGTTTGGGGATTTAAAAATTTAATGGAAAAGTACAAGATATACCGCGGCGCAGTGAGAACGCAGATCGGTTATATGTTTTGGGGTTCCTTATTTTCTGTTTTTTTTGGTTTGCTTTTCGATATTGTTTTACCCTTTGGCGGCGATTTCAGGTTTTATTGGCTCGGGCCGGTTTTGACAATAATCATGTTCAGCATCATTGCTTACGCTATCGTGAAACACCAAGTGATGGATGTGAAGGTAATCGCAACCGAAACACTAACTCTTTTTATTATTATTATACTGGTTATTCAAACCTTTTTGTCGCAGTCTTGGTCCGAATTTGTTTTGAGATTTATCTTCTTGATTTTGGTTTCATTCTTCGGCCTCTTGCTTATTCGCAGCGTAACGCTCGAAGTTAATCGCCGCGAAGAGTTCCAAAAGCTTGCTCGAAAATTAAGCGAGGCCAATAAAAAGTTGAAAAAATTGGATCAAGCCAAATCGGAATTTATTTCCATCGCTTCTCATCAGCTACGGACGCCGCTTTCAATCATTAAGGGGTATTTATCTATGATTTTGGAGGGGGATTACGGCACGCTAAAAGAGCTGATGGTTGATCCCGTGCATAAAGTTTATATTTCCGCCGAGCGGTTAATTAATCTAGTCGATAATCTTCTAGACATTTCGCGCATCGAATCGGGCAGGCTGCGTTATGATTTTGCTACTTTGCAGCTCGCCGATATCGCCGAGAGCGTAGTGCATGAATTTAAAATTCAAGCTGATAAAAAAGGTTTGGGTCTGAAATATAACCCGTCGTCTGAGGTTCTGCCTATGGTCAAAGCCGATAGTATGAGAATCAGGGAAATTATTATCAATTTGGTGGATAACGCAATGAAATATACCGATAAAGGTGATATATCCGTATCTTTAAAAAAAGAAAAAGACAGAATAATCCTTTGCGTGGCGGATACAGGTCATGGTCTTGATAAAGAAGAGAAGAGTATTATTTTTCAAAAATTTAGCCGGGGTGGCGGAGGCAATGCGATGCATGTGGATGGTTCAGGTTTGGGTCTCTTCATTGCTAAGAAAATTATTCAAGACCACGGCGGAGATATTTGGGCCGAATCAGCGGGTAGAGGCAAGGGTAGTAAATTTTGTTTTAGCTTGCCGTTAGCCTAACATTTAAATATGTAAACATATAAGCATGGAGGAGAAAATAATGTTTACATGCTTAAATAGAACACTCTTGTTTTTAAAAAGAAACTTTGCTATTATTCCAATAAATCAATAAATAAAAATTTATGCATCCTAAAGTTAATCAAACTATTTGTATCGGCTGCGGCTCCTGCGCCGCGGCTTGCCCCAATGTTTTTAAAATGGGCGATGATGGGAAGTCGCACGTGGTCGAGGGTGTTGAATATGAGGCGGATAAGATTTGCATCGACGATGCCATAGCGATTTGCCCAGTACAGGCGATTAGTTGGGAGGAATAGATAGCAAGCCGATATTCCGACGTGCCGGGATGGCGAAACTGGTAGACGCACTACCTTGAGGTGGTAGCGGTCGCAAGGCCATGGAGGTTCGAATCCTCTTCCCGGCATTCGGGGCACCTAGCTCAGCTGGTTAGAGCACTTCCTTTACACGGAAGGGGTCATAGGTTCGAATCCTATGGTGCCCACAAGTTTTGTCTATTCAAACTTTGGCGTAAAAATGTTATATTAGAATCAAGGATTAAGATTATCGGCTTAAATTATCTTATGATTTTACAAATTGTTTTGGGAATTTTGGGTATAGCTATCGGCTTGGTTTTGATTGCTAAAACCGAATGGTTTATTGAAAATTTTGGCCGTATCGAATGGGCGGAACAGAAGCTGGGCACTGAGGGCGGCACCAGATTATTTTATAAAATAATCGGCCTGGTTTTTATCTTTTTCGCTTTTGTTTATATGACCGGGCTTTGGGATGAATTCCTTAATGGCACGCTCGGTCGGATTTTTGGATCAAAGAAATAATCAGCTTTTTATTTTTTAATTTAAAACATATGGCTAAAATGCCCATGGCGACCGGCGAATTAATCAGCGCTACTAATATTTTGACTAAGGCCGGTGTTGGCGAAAAAATGAAAGTGGCTGATTTCGGCTGCGGCGATACCGGTTATTTCATTATTCCCGCCGCGAAACTGGTTGGACCCCAGGGTGTAGCTTACGCGCTTGATATTCAGAAATCCGCTTTGGATGGCGTCAAGAATCAAGCCAAAATACAAGATATCACGAATATTGAATACGTCTGGACTAATCTTGAGATTGTGGGAGCGGCCAAGATCCCTGACGCGAGTCTTGACTCGGTATTAATCATTAATAATCTTTATCAGTCAAAAAAACGCGGTGAGATTTTGCGAGAAGCTTTGCGGCTTTTAAAAATTGGCGGTACGCTGCTTGCGGTTGATTGGAAAGTAATCGGCACGCCATTTGGCCCAGTGCTCTCTCTGCGCGTCGATCCCGACGAAATCAAGAGATTGGCTCTTAGTCTCGGCTTCAAGCTGAAAGAAGAATTCGAAGCCGGGCCATATCATTACGGATTAATTTTTAAAAAAGAAATTTAATTTGGTCTACAGTCCATCGTCTACGGACTACAGCAGAGTGAAAATTATTAGCTGTAGACAGTAGACTGTAAGCCGTAGTCTAATCACTTTATGTTTGGAATAAAATTATCAAGTATCTTTTCTTTACCCTTTTGGTTTACTTTGAATCCCGGTCCGTTGAATCCCCGGCATCTTTTGTATTTTCTTTGGATTTTAGTCGGCTTTTTGGTTGTGGCGATAATTTTTCGAGCGCTAATGTTTTATCGCCGCAAGGATTTGCTTTTGGTGAATGTTTGGCGCAAACTTTTCCGGCTTTTTCTCACCATGGGTCTTGTCGGTTTTGTTATATTATTTTTCTTTTATGAAGGAGTAATGATTCTCGGCGCGCGTTTTTGGTTTTTATTTTGGCTAATCGGTATTATTACTTGGTTTGTTTATATTATTGTTTATTCTATTCGCAAACTTCCTAAGATCAAGAAAGAAATTGAGGAGAAGAAAAAATTTGAAAAATATTTGCCCAAGAGTAAATAAATTATGACGGATAAGAAAAAAATCGGCGCTTACGGCGAGAATATAGCGGCCGATTTTTTAATTCGAAACGGTTACGAGATTATCGACCGCCATTTTCAGACGAGAACAGGAGAGATCGATCTCATTGCCAAGAAAGACAGCCAAATAATTTTTGTGGAAGTGAAAACCAGAACCAGCCGACAATTCGGCTTGCCGGAAGAAGCGATTGATTGGCGGAAGAGACTTAAACTAATGAAAACCGCCAAATGGTATTTGGCCGGAAGAGGCGAAGAGATGGAAAATTATCGCGTTGATTCAATCGCCGTCGAAATTAATCGAAGGGAAAGTAAAGTGAAAATCAGGCATTATAAAAATATTACTTATAATTTTTAGTAAAAAAATAGGGGCGGATTGGGATCCGTCCCTTGGTGTTATTCCTCTTTTTCTTCCTTGGTTTTGCTTTCGAGTTTGTAGGTGACGAGTGCGCCAAGTTTGGAGATATCGGCGCTGAAATCGATGAGAACATAAGAGACGACGAAGGCGTACAGGAAATCAGCGAGGAATTTGCCCGAAGGACCGGCAAGATGGGGGAGGAGAAAGACGATGGTCGGCAAGGCGGCAAAGACGGTGATGATCACGGGGTAAATAAGTTTTTTCCAAGAGAATTTTTTCTTGTAGAGGTTCTTGATGGTACCGATGGTCGCTTTGTAGATGACGCCGGCCATGAGTCCCAAAAAGAAGGACCAGGTGAAGTTGAATTTTTCCGGCGGGGGGATATTGGTAATGTCGCTCGAGGTCTGGGCAAGGGCGGCCAAGGCGGCGAAGAAAACCATTAGGCTTAGAATGGCGATTTTTTTTCTCATTTTTTCCTCCTCGGGTTTTGCCCGATAAATTTTTTGTTGATGGGATTTCAAGGAACAGTTTAGCTTAGCAGATAAATAGATTTTGTCAACCTTGACTTGTTTTTATTTTCATGTTAATATAGAGTATTC
>JAGVFQ010000047.1 GCA_020057505.1 Patescibacteria group bacterium
AAAGTGCTTAATTATTTTTTTAATCTTAAAAGTCGAAATTTTATTTTGATTTAGCATATATCTCTATTATATCAGAGATAGGTGCTAGTCTAGAGCCTATTCATTAGTAATCAATTGCGTTTTACGCATAAATTTATACCAAATATTTTAATCCTTCTGCCACCTCTCGGCCAAATTTATCATTCAATTTTTTAATAATCTTCCCTTCATTTAATCTGAATTCCTGAGCCAAGACAGAACTTAATACCGCCACGGTTATAATCTTGCCTTTCAAATAGAGCGGTTTGGACTTTTGCGCGGCTCTCTCGCCTAACACTTCTTTAACAACCTTCTCAAATTCTTCCAAAACCATAGCAATCTCAACTCGCCCGCCGATCTTGGCGCGGTTCAAAGATTTTGGGATGAGGTTTTTGAGAGAATGGAACATGGTAATTCTACGAAATTACGAAAGGAAATACGAAAGATACGAAATAAATTAATTTTAGAAAAAATACAAAAAGATAGATGTTTTTTCGTATTTTTCGTAAATTTTAGTATTTTCGTAGGATTTTATAACTGTCTATACTCGCAGATCCTATTAAAATCGCAATACTTGCAGAGCTGGCTTGGTTTGGGCGGAAATTCGCCCTTTTTAATTTCTTCAATGGTTTTGATAATTTTTTCTTTCAATTTTTCCAACTCTTTATCACTACCCAAAAAAGATACTTTACGATTCGGCTCGACGTAGTAAAAAGATAAATTCGCCACTTTTTCCTGCATTACTTCATTCGCGGCCATTTGATAAATTAATAATTGTTCTTTGTCCTCGGCTTTTAATTTATCCTCCTCCTTGCCTTCGCCGGTTTTATAATCAATAATTTCAATTCCCCCGTCAACTTCATCAACCCTGTCCATCACGCCTTTTAGAGTATATTCCTCGCTATCAGACTGAATCTTGAGATTAAATCCTTTTTCAAGATATCTGGGCAATGTATACTTATCCGGTAAAACAGCATAAAATTCTTTTAGCAATTTTCGCCCTTTTTCTTTGTATTCGTCTTGGCTTTTGCGCGTAGTATACCAATCATCAATCCAGCTATTTTCGAATATTTCCATAAGCTCTTTTTCGCTGACTATATTTTTTTCTACGATTTTAAGCTTCCTTGGAGGTTCGGCCTCCAAATTGGAGGCCGAACCTCCAGATGAGACACTAAAAAAATCACGCTGTTCAAAATTACCTCTCTCCATGGCCAAAGCGAAAAATTTTTGCAAAGTCGAGTGAATTGTTTTGCCAAAACTGAATACCGGCTTGCCGCGGACTGGCACGCGCAAAACATGGGCAAATCGGTATTGATAAGGGCAATTATCAAAAGCCTTGAGTTGAGTGAAAGAAAATTTTTGCGGCAGAATCGCCTCAAGCTCATCTTCTTTAAATTCTCTTTTAATCTTCTCTGTTTTTTCTCGAAACATTGACGGCTCTTTGATCTCACTTTTTTCCCGCACCGCCAAACCTAAATCTTTTAGTTCATAAAGAAAACGGGATATTTTCTTTTTGCGCTCACCGCCATAATCTTCGGCTGAACTAAAGAAAAGGCCCTTTTTGGCGCGCGTCATGGCCACATAAAAAAGCCGCCTCTCTTCTTCGAGATGAATATCCCCTTCCGGTATAATTTCCTTAATCAAAGCATTGGGCAATTCAATCGGATCTCTGCGTTCGATAGTCGGAAATCTCCGGTCAACAAGCACCGGAATGAAAACATAAAAAAATTCCAACCCCTTAGCCGCGTGCATGGTCATGATTTTTACGGACTCCGGCCCCTCGTCAGGGTTAGCGTCAAGCGAGCCTTCTTCCCCGGCCTCAATTTCGAGTTCGATTAAACTGAGAAAATTTTTCACGGACTTGTCGCTAAAACTATTTTCAAAATCTTTAATTTTCTTAAAAAATTGGTTAAGAAATCTCGTGGCCTCGCTCGTTTCAAGACTGTCTTGTTTAGTCAATTCTTTCAAGTATCCTGTATCTTCGAGAAAAGCGAAAATAACTTGCGAGACCGAACCTTCTCTCGCCAGACGGCTATGATTATCCACTAAACCTAGAAGTTTTTGGATTTTTTCCCGCGTCTCGGGATCCAGTTTCAAACTTGTTGATTGCATGAGCGCCTCATAAATCGACCAGCCCTTTCGATATGACCAATAATTCAAATTAATAATTTCTCCATGGCTAAAGCCGAATATCGGCAAATTAAGCATACGAAATAACGCCGGGCTTTCATGATAGTTATCAAGCAGCTTCAAATAAGCCATGATATCAAGAATAATCGGCTTCGCATAAAGCCCGCGCGAAGCGATAAATTGGAAAGGAATACCGGCTTCCGAGAGACCAAAGATAAAAGGCGTGGCTGAATCATTGGCGCGCACCAGTATGGCAAAATCATTCCAAGTCGCGTCCTTGTCTTTATTTTTAAGATCAACAATTTGCTTTAAAATCGTTTTCACTTCATCTTGCGAACTATCAACATGAAAATGTTCAATGAGCGCCTTGCCTTTATTTTCGGCTAATAATTTCTTAGAAAATTTCCTATTTTTATTTAATTTCGCCTCAAGCCGGTTGGGATCGTTTTGTTTGATAAAATCATAAGATAAATCCAAGATTGATTGCAGCGAGCGGTAGTTGCGGTTTAGAAATATTTCTTTGGCCTTGGTAAAATCTTCTTTAAATTCCAAAATATTCGATACTGACGCGCCGCGGAATTTGTAAATGCTTTGGTCATCATCTCCAACGACGGTCAGATTATTTTTGGACGCGGCAAGAATTTTAATCAACTCATATTGCGCCCAATTAGTATCCTGAAATTCATCAACTAGGATATATTTGAATTGTTGGCGATATTTATTTAAAATTAGCGGCCGTTCTTTGAATAATCTCAGGCAATAATTTACAAGATCGCCAAAATCGAGAGCGCTATTTTCCAATAATAATTGCTGATAAACGTGATAGGTGTTCGCTACTTCAGTCAATTTTTTAATTTCTTCCGCGGCCAATTCTTTCAGTTCTTTCTTTGAAAGATTTTTTCTTGTTTCTTCATCGAGAATGTCTTTGATAAATCCGGCGGAATCGGTATTTAATTTCAGGCTCTCCACGTATTCGAGATATTCCGCGGGCGTTATTGCTTCGTCTTTGGCGCGAGAAAAATGCTTGATTAAAGCATGAATAAATTTCGTGGGATTGCCGAGCGGCCGATAATAATCAAGATTAAAACGATCAAGATTTTGGCGCACTAAAAGCCATTGTTCAGTTTGATTTAATAATTTAAAATCATTCGGTATGCCGATTTCCAGGGCATTGTCTTTCAAGACTCTTTCGGCAAAAGCGTGAAAAGTTGAAACCCAGAGATCGAGATAGCCATAGGGTAAGAGCTTATCAATTCTTTCTTCCATCTCTCCGGCCGCCTTATCAGTGAAGGTTAAAGTCAAAATCTGGTCGGTCTTGGCTTTGCCGGATAGGACGAGCCAAGCCAGACGTTTGGTAATAACTGTAGTTTTCCCCGTGCCCGCGCCGGCCACAATCAAAAGCGGGCCGTCTTCAAAAGTGACGGCCTTTTTTTGTTCTTCATTTAGGTCTTTTAATAAATCATTGGCATTCATAAAAGATACAATAATTTTATCATATTTTACCTAAAATAAAAAGATCCAATCAGGATCTTCACTTGCCCAAAATTTTATCTTTTGTGTTCCGGAGCGACAAAACTATCGACTTTAATTCTCTTGCCATAGTTATGGCTTATGTTTTCAATCTCTTGTTTGAGCTTAGCCGTTGATGCTTCACTGTCGCCGATAACAACAATGAGAAATGGATTTTCTTCGGTAATCAAATCGCCGAAGCCGTGATCACCCATAGCAATGCTCTCGGCTATGCCTATTTCCTTCTCGGCTTCAGTCTCCCCGATAAATTTTCGGCTGATTATGAAACCCGGCGGCAATCCCTCGGTAGCTGAATAGTCAAATTTGCCAGTTCCATCGTAATAAGCCACGCGCGCAATATGAAATGATTCCGGCCTTGCCATTTGCTCGGAAGTCATATGCCCCTCATAGGGCACATTCAAAGCAATCGCGAGCTCTTTTGCCCATTGTTCGCCATATTCATCGGCTTTTTCAGGATCTAATTCTTTTTCAATCGCATAAAGCTTGGCAGCGCCGCAACCTTCATGACTCGTAACACCCGTAACACCCGCTTCTTTGAACGCCTTAACAGCTTCTTCTCTGCTCATTAATATTCCGCTTCCCGCAGAATGGATGCCGCCCGGAGTGCCTTCATCAATGCAATGGATATCGTGCCCAGTATGAAAGGCGTCTTCTAAATTTTTTAGAGACTGAACATAATTTGAAAATCCACCCTCTTGTTGGATTTTTTCAAAAATTGGCTCTTGTTCCCGCCAAATTTTTTCTTTTTCTTCTTGATGGTTTTCGTGCTCGTGTCCCATTTTTAAATTCCTTTCATTCATAGGATTGAATTCCTAATTAATATTATTTTATTCCTCGACTTTTGGCATCGGTCGTAAAGTTGTTTTTCTGTGTTTTCTTACGACTTTCAATTTAGCTAATTCTCTTTCAATCTGACCGGCCAGCGCGGCGAATTCCGTGCTATCTACCTGTTTAGTCTTAAGTAATTCCTCGGCGCGCTTTTTGGCCTCTTCCGCTCTTTTTTCGTCAATCTCCTCAATTTTATCAGCGCTATCGGCTAATATAACAACCTGATTCTTCCCTACTTGGACAAATCCGCCAGCCACCGCCATGGGAATTATTTTATCGCCGATTTTAATTAAAAGCTCACCCGCGGCTAATAAACTAACCAAAGGAATATGATTGGGCAATACGGTAATTTCCCCGCTCGAAGTCGGCAAAGTCACCTGATCAATTTCAGCTTCATAAACCACGCGCTCGGGGGTGACGATTTTAAAATTTATTTTAGACATAGATATTAAAAAATAATTTACACGAATTTTGACTATTTTTGGTTTAATTCTTTTATTGCGGCATCTTTAATGTTTTTGGGTGTATATTCGCTGTTAATAATTGTTTGCAAAGATCTGGCCAAGGGTGTTTTTGTCATTGATAAAAATTGATTCCACGCTTCTTGTTTTATCCGCTCGGGAACGTGTTTAGCTGTAATAATTCTATTCAAATCATCTACATCTTTTACTTCTTTTTTAGCATATTTTTCCCAAGCCTTTATAATATATTTTTCTGGGGTATTTTCATCAATAATTATCAAAACATAATATCGATAAACTTGCGCCATTTCTTGTTGGAAAAGATTTTCCAAAGCTTGCTCCTTTGCTTGATCTGGAACATTTGTAGCAGTAATAATCGCCCGCGTCCACGTACATAATCTTTGATCAAACCTTATTAAGGACTCTAGAGCTAATTGTCGTAAATTTTCAGAAATACTGTCATTCACAGCAATTTTATAAAGAAATTTTCTTTTATCAAATTCATATTCTGCATCACTAAAAATTTGTTCTAAGGCTGTTAGGCGCACTTCCTCAGAAGAATTATTATCCAAAACCATATTATAAAGTTCGGCCGGATCCTTTCCTTCAAGAGATTGCCCAGACTGATTATCCGTGGGAGTTTCATTCTTATTTTTACGCATACTTTATTTAATTAAATCTAAAACTAATTACTTTTTATCTAAATCAACGATACAGACATATTATTTGATTCTTTTTCGCACATTCGTGCCTATTCGTCTTTATTCGTGTTAATTCGTGTGTCATCTCACTTCTTCGATTCCGCCCTTCATATAAAACGCCTGCTCGGGTTTGCCATCATGTTTGCCATCAAGAATTTCTTTGAATCCTCTCACAGTTTCTTTCAGTGAAACATATTTGCCTGGAGAGCCAGTGAAAACTTCAGCCACGAAAAACGGCTGAGACAAGAATCTCTGGATTTTTCTCGCGCGAGCGACGGTCAATCTGTCTTCATCGGATAATTCTTCCATACCAAGAATCGCAACAATATCCTGCAAATCTTTGTAGCGCTGCAAAACCTTTTGCACCCTTCTTGCCACATCATAATGCTCTTCGCCGACAATTTTCGGATCAAGAATAGTTGAAGTCGAATCAAGCGGATCCACGGCCGGATAAAGAGTTAATTCGGCTAAGCTTCTTGATAAAACTACCGTGGAATCAAGATGGCCAAAAGTGGTGGCCGGCGCCGGATCGGTCAAATCGTCAGCTGGCACATAGACTGCCTGAATAGAAGTAATTGAACCGTCTTTAGTGGAAGTGATTCTTTCTTGCAATTCGCCCATTTCTGTGGCAAGAGTCGGCTGATAGCCCACAGCCGAAGGAATGCGGCCGAGGAGCGCGGAGACCTCAGATCCAGCTTGAGTAAAACGAAAAATATTATCAATAAAAAGCAAAACGTCCTGATGTTCTTCATCGCGGAAATATTCAGCCATAGTAAGTCCTGTGAGAGCAACGCGAGCGCGCACGCCCGGAGTTTCATTCATCTGGCCAAAAGTAAGGCAAGTTTTAGCTAATACGCCAGACCCTTTCATTTCATTATACAAATCATTGCCTTCGCGGCTTCTCTCGCCCACGCCGGCAAAAACAGAAATGCCGCCATGCTCCTGCGCGATATTGCGGATTAATTCCAAAATAACCACGGTTTTGCCCACGCCGGCACCGCCAAAAAGGCCCACCTTGCCGCCTTTAATAATCGGGCAAATTAAATCAATAACCTTGATGCCGGTTTCAAGAATTTCAGTTTTAGTTGATTGATCAACAAATTTTGGCGCCGGCCGATGAATCGGATATTTTTTCTTGGTTTTCACCGCAGGCATATTATCGAGAGGCTCGCCCAAAATATCGAACATGCGGCCAAGCGTTTCCTTGCCCACCGGCACGCTGATCGGCGCGCCCGTATCGATCACTTCAGCGCCGCGCGCGAGGCCGTCAGTCGAACCCATAGCCACGGTTCTCACCAAACCCGAGCCCAAGTGCTGTTGAGTTTCGAGCACTAATTTTTCACCGGGCTTAATCTCGGTTTCTAGCGCGTTATAAATGGCCGGTAAATCTCCGCCAAATTCAATATCGACTACCGCGCCGATGACTTGTTTTACTTTTCCTTTGTTCATAAAATTCTTAAATATTTTCTGCGTCCTTCTGCGTTGTTATATGCGTTTTTTGCTTTTACTTTGTTGTATAAGCGGATTAACGCAGATATTGAGCGGATAGACGCGGATATTTTTATTAAAATAATTATTTATTCTAAGGCGGCCTTGCCGCCGGCGATTTCCGCTATTTCTCTCGTAATGCCGGCTTGTCTCGCTTGGTTAAAAGCCAGCGTCAAATCATCAATCATATCAACGGCCGCGTCGCTCGCGTTTCTCATCGCCATCATTCGGGCGCTGTGTTCCGACGCGTCTGATTCTAACACTGCCTGATAAATTTGCATTTCGATCAACCTTGGCAAAAGTTTTTCCAAAACTTCGTCGGTAGTTGGTTCAAAAATATATTCGAATAAATTATCATCTGTTGTCTGTTTTCTGTTGTCTATTTTCTGTTGTCTGCCAATGACGCCTAAATTTTCATCCAGCTCCGTTTCTAAAGGAAGTAATTTTTTTAATACCGGCTTCTGCGTAATCGATGAAATAAAATCAGTGTAGGCTAATAAAATACTGTCATAAGTTCCATTGATAAAATTTTCCAATATCAAATGCGACAAGGCGCTAATTTGTGTAATACTTACCGTCAAATCTTGTTTGATAAAATCAGCAATAAGATTCGCGTTGCTCTTTCGCGCGATATCCCGGCCGCGCTTGCCCAAAGTAATTAATTCAACAGCGATATTTTCTTTTTCATATTTCTTAATTTCTCTTACAACCTTAGCGGCAATCTGTCCGTTAAATCCGCCGCAAAGGCCTCTATTTGAACTGATGAGAATTATTCCTATTTTTTTCAAGGGACGTTTTTCCAATAAAGGATGATACTGAGATTCTGTTTTTCCTGCTAAATCCAAAACTACCCGCCAAGCCAAATTGGCATAGGATCTCGTGGCCAATACATTATTTACCGCTTTTCTCATTTTGGAAGCGGACACGAGCTCCATCGCTTTCGTGATTTTCTTGGTATTGGTGATTGATCTTATTCGACGCCTTATTTCTTTTGTTCCCGCCATAAATAAACTTTTAGTTCTTGGGTTTAAATTGATGAATCATAAATTATAAATCACACTACAATTGACAGTGACAAATTAGTTATTAACCAGAAATCCATGATTCATGATTCGTAATTCATGATTCGCTAAAATTTGCTTATATTTTTAAACTCACCAATAGCGCTCTTCAACTTTTCTTCCGTCTTTTCATCTAGTTGGCCAGTTGTTTTAATGGCAGTAAAGACTTCCTTGGCATTGGCTTCAATATATTTATACAAACCAGCTTCAAATTGTTTTAAATTTTCCGGCGCCACATCGTCCAACAAGCCATTAGTACCGGCGTACAAAATCGCGACTTGTTTTTCCACGGGTACTGGTTCGTACAAATCTTGTTTTAATATTTCCGCCAATCTCTTGCCTCTTTCTAATTGCTTCCTTGTAGTTTCTTCCAAATCCGTGGCAAATTGGGCGAAAGCTTCAAGCTCGCGATATTGAGCCAAATCCAATCTCAATTTTCCCGCTACTTTTTTCATCGCTTTAATTTGAGCGGCTGAACCGACACGGGAGACTGACAAACCGACGTTCAAGGCCGGTCTGACGCCGCGATAAAACAAATCCGATTCCAGATAAAGCTGGCCATCGGTGATAGAGATGACATTAGTAGGAATATAAGCGGAAACATCTCCAGCTTGAGTTTCAATAATCGGCAAGGCGGTGAGCGATCCCCCGCCGTTTTCTTTGTTTAATTTTGCCGCGCGTTCGAGCAATCGTGAATGCAGGTAGAAAATATCGCCAGGATAAGCTTCGCGGCCCGGAGGTCGGCGCAATAACAAAGAAATTTGCCTATAGGCAACAGCGTGCTTTGATAAATCATCATAGATAACCAAAACATCTTTGCCTTGTTCCATAAAATATTCGCCCATAGCGCAGCCGGCATAAGGAGCGATAAAGGAAAGCGAGGCCGGAGCCGAGGCGCCGGCGAGCACAATAGTCGTATAATCCATCGCGCCGAATTCTTCAAGTTTGGCGACGATTTTCGCCACTTTGGATTCTTTTTGGCCAATCGCGACATAAATACAAATCACGTTCTCATTTTTTTGATTAATAATCGTATCAATGGCGAGCGCGGTTTTGCCGGTTTGGCGATCGCCGATAATTAATTCTCTTTGACCACGGCCGATCGGAATCATGGAATCAATCGCTTTCACGCCAGTCTGTAATGGTTTATTTACTGATTCGCGAGTAATGACGCGCGGCGCGATTTTTTCCACCGGATAATATTTGGAAGTTTTGATTTCGCCTTTGCCGTCAAGCGGCCTGCCCAAAGGATCAAGGACTCGGCCGATAATCGCTTCGCCAACAGGAACTTCAAGAATTCTGCCGGTGGATTTTACCGTATCACCTTCTTTAATATGCTCGTAATTACCCAAAATCATCGCGCCAACAATATCTTCTTCAAGGTTTAGCGCCACGCCAAAAGTGCTATGCGGAAACTCAAGCATTTCTTGCGACATGCAATTGCCCAGTCCGGCGATTCTCGCGATACCGTCGCCCACTTCGACGACCGTACCGACTTTTTCGAGCGTAATGCCCGTTTTAAATTCTTGAATTTGTTTTTTTAAAGCTTCAACAATGTAATCTTTGGATGTTGCCATAAATTCCAATATAAAATATTTTTATTAAATTTAATTTAAATCTTTTTGATTAATTGCAATTGTTTCTTCAAACTGCCGTCGATCACCATGTCATTGATCCGCAAAATTAATCCGCCGATAAGAGAAGCGTCAATATGTTTAATCAGATTTACTTCTTTGGCTTTGGCTATTTTCATAAATTGCTCTTTAATCTTATGCTCAAGATCAACGCCCAATTCCTTGGCGCTCCTTATTTCTATTTCGAGAATATCGTGTCGTTCATTGAAATAACGTATAAATTCCTTGATTATCCTGGGTGATAATTTCAACGCGTTATTCTTCGCAAGCAATTTAACGAATCCGTTCAATATTTTCGGCAATTCGTCTTTTTGCACTGATTCCGCCGCTTCATACAAAGCAACCGCGTATTTTTTTGGACTGATTTTCTTCATATTTTTTTAATGAGAATGGTTATGTCATCCTGAGGCTCTCGAAGGGTGGCATAACCATTTATCATGGTTCGAGAGCCTCACCATGACATTCAATTTTTGTATTGCTATTTAATCTCCTTCAACGTTTCTTCAACTAATTTTTTATCAATCTTTTTATCCAAAACCTTGCTCAATAATTTTTCCGTGGTCAACACGACCAAATCACTGACTTCCAATTTAATATCTTTCAACATCTTATCCTTCTCATTAACTATCTGCTCTTTGCCCTGCAAAACAACTTTATTTACCTCTTCTTTGGCTTTGGCGATTGTCTCTGTTTTATTTTTTTCCGCCTGCAAACCGGCCTGTTCAATTATCTTTTGCGCTTCTTCCTTGGCTTCTATGATTTTTACCACTCGTCCCTCTTCAGACTTTCTTAAATTTTCCTCAATTTTACGGGCATCATTCAAGCTTTTTTCAATAGTGTTGCTTCGTTCCCGCATGGTTTTGATTAACGGCTTTAAAGCAAAAAACCACAAAACGGCAAAAACAATAGCAAAATTTACCATCTGCGCGATAATTAACTGCCAGTTGATATGAAAAGTTTCAATTAGGGAACCCATAATTTTTTATTATTTTGCGTTCTTCATATCGTACTTCCAGTCTATCAGCTTTTTCAAAGAGAGGCGGATAAACGCGGATTACTACGCGGAGAAACGCAGAAATTGTTAACAAAGATTTTTGAATTTAATAAATTTGCCACTGCTCCGGCAAATCCCCGGAGCAGTTCGTAAAATTACTAGATTGAAAAAGCGATAACTAACGCGTAAATGGCGATAGCTTCCGCGAACGCGGCTGACAAAAGCATTGGAACTAAAATTTTGCCCGCTGATTCCGGGTTGCGGCCGATTGATTCCATGGCCTTGGCGCCGATTTTACCGATAGCTAAAGCCGGGGCAATACTGCCGACAGCGATAGCAAAGGCTTTGGCGATGACACTAAAATCCATAAGTTTTGTTTGGCTAGTTTCTCCTCAGACGATTTAATTATTTTTTGTTTAACGTCGGGATAGGCTAGCTTAAATTAATTTATTAAATCCTACGAAAGTACGAAATAGTACGAAAACTACGAAAAATATCCTATAGCCTGTTTTTTAAATTTCATATTTTTCGTATTCTTTTCGTAATTTCGTAGAACTTAATGCTCTTCTTTAGTCGTTGCAATAGTCAAAAAAACTAAAGTCAAAATTGAAAAAACTAATGCTTGAACAAGTCCCACTATAATTTCCAAAAACATAAAAGGAATCGGAGCGATAAAGGCGGCTAAGGCAGCAATTGACATCAAAAGCACTTCACCGGCAAAAATATTGCCAAACAACCGGAATGAGAGAGATGCGACTTTGGCAATCTCGCCGATTATTTCCACAATACCGACAAAAAATTTAATCGGATTTACGAGCGCGATAGTCGGCTCTTTGATAATTTTTCTGGGAATTTCAATCAACGCGGAGATATTTACGAATTTATTAAAATATTTCCACGCGCCCACGACAACTATTCCAAAAATATGGCTCGCGACTATAGCGGTGATGGCCAACGCTATGGTTGTATTCAAATCCGCCGTGCCGCCGCGAAAATATGGAATAAAGAGCGATTCTCCGCCGTGTTTAGCAATGTATCCAATTGACCCGATGCCGGGCAAAATTCCCAGCCAATTATTGATTAAAATAAAAATAAAAAAAGCAAAGACTAAAGGAAAAAATTTCAGCGTTTTGTCTCTTGAACCTGTCACAGAATCTGCCAATTTCAACGCCCCTTCAACCACAACTTCAAACCAATTGGCAATACCTTTGGGAATCAAAGAAATCTTTCTTCTGATAAGCACGGACAAAATAATAATAATCAATACCGCTATCCACGAATTAAGCAGAGAATTCGTCACCGTAAAACTGCCAATATTAAAAACCGGTTCGGATGACAAAGAAATTTCTTCCTTGGGTTCTGATTTTTCTTTAGGAAGTCCTTCTTCGGCTAAAATATTTTGCGTATCACCGCCAGCCTCAATCTGAATTTGTTGTATCTGATCTATTGCCATTATTTTTATTTTTTTCCTTATCTAATGATTTAGAAAAATTAATTGTATTTAACACAATACCGATGTTAGACGAGATAAATGCTATACCTACTAAAATCAATAAAAATTTCGGTCCGCTTTGGTATTTATTATCCAGCCATTTGCCCAAAAATAACGCGATCAAAAGCGGCCCCACAATCCAGCCCACCATTTGGCCGCCGATAACCAACGCCGGTTCCCACCAAGCTTGTCCCGTCTGGTCAGAGGCCTGGTTATTTTTGTCTTTTAAATTATTATCCACAATGATTTTTATTAACTTATATTATATGTTTTGTTAGCGAAGAAGTCAACGGAGTTTATAAATAATGGCTAATTTAAGCTAAAATATTATTTAAGAGCTTTAAAAATACTCTAAAGGTATAAAAACCTGTCATTGCGAGGAGCGACCCAAAGGAGCGAGCCTACTCCGCCGAAGCAGTTCGGCTGCGAAGGCCGGGCGTGGCAATCTCGGCGTTTATTTTAAAATCTTAATAATCCCCTTATTCGCGTCCACCTCCACTAGATCGCCGTCTTTCAAAATTTGCGTGGCGGTTTTGGTGCCGACAATACAAGGTTTGTTCATCTCGCGAGCTACAATCGCCGCGTGACAAGTTAATCCGCCTTCGTCCGTAACAATCGCGGCTGCCAACTGCATTTTAGGCACGTATTCCGGATGAGTAGTTACCGCCACCATAATATCCCCTGCCTTAATTTTATCTAACTCTTTATTTAATTTTATTATTTTAACCGAACCGCTTACCTTACCCATACAGGCAACCGTACCCCTTAACTCTTGTATCTCTGTTTTATCTATTAGAATAACTGCTTTGATAAATTTATCCCGATCTTTGCCTGACAATATTTTTAATTCATTCGGCTTTTTTAATATCACTGCGTTCCCGCGCCGGCGATTTAATTCCGCAACCGACAACTTTTTAGACCCGCCCAATAAAGCAATTATCTCCGGGGTAGTATAAAACATTAAATCATCATAAGATATACTGAATCGCCTCGCTACTTCTTGATATAGAAAATGAGCTCGATAAACCGCTTTTCGCCTAAACTCATCGCGCATGTCTCGCAAATAAGCCATTTCCCTGTTTATTTTAATTAATAAATTTTCTTTAGCGCTGAAATGCCAATCCTTGCGCGGATCGCGAGCCGCCAAAAAATCAACACTAGGCGCATAATCGGAAATATATTTCAAAAAATCTTTTTTTGACCATAATTGCACATGCAAATCGCCCCATGGCAGCCAAAGATATTTTTTATATAATTTATCCGGATTATTTTTTTTATTTTTTAATTTGTTTTTATCTAATTCTTCATTAAGTAAAAGAATTGATGATTTTTTAACTGGTTCGGAAACAAATTTTAGATAACCAGATAAATTTTTCTCCAAATCAAATTTATGGGCGCACGCAGTTATCAGGTTAGTAGTGATATTGGAAAAATGTTCACTGCCATTCCAAACGATCCACACATAGGAAGTAAAAACCAACTGCTTATGATAATAATCCTGCAAAAGTAATAAAATCTTTTTATCTGGCAAAGAAGATGGTTTTAGTTTAGACATTTTTTCGCCTGCCTTCACGTAGTCATGCGCCACTTTAAAAAATCTTTCTTTGAATTTAATAATTTCATCAGCTCGACTAGTAAACTTTTTAATTAATTTTTTTAAAAATCTATCAGCTTCAACATGGCTGCCATAAATAGTAGAACTCCCATCCACGCGTACAAAGAACATACTCTGGAAAGAAGGCAATCTTTCCTTTTCTAAAAATTTACTAGTAAAGGCAGATAGACAAACCTCAACGTAATGATACGTATAATCTCGCCGCCAAAATTTTTGCCATTTTTCTTTCATATTTTTCATATCTTAAACAACTCTTTCACATTCCTCGTCGTCACATCCGCCACTTTATCAAAATCAGTCCCTTTGATTTCCGCTATTTTTCTCGCCACAAACTCGACATACATCGGCTCATTGCGTTTGCCGCGATAAGGCTCAGGCGCGAGATAAGGACAGTCAGTTTCAACTAATATTTTTTCTAACGGCAAATTTTTTACCACTTCCTGAAGCTTTTGGGCTTTCTCAAAAGTAATAATTCCAGTAAATCCGATATAAAATCCCAAATCAATGAATTTTTGCGCAATTTCCAAAGTTGAACCAAAACAATGGATAACGCCTTTTAAACCTTTATGCTCAGATAAAATTTCGAGCATTTCTTTATAAGCATCTTCAGGATTTTCTTTCGATCCGCGGCAATGAAAAATCAAAGGCAAATTCAATTCATTAGCTAAGACTAATTGCTCGCGAAAAACTTTCTTTTGTCTGTCTTTAATCTCTTTTTCTGAACGATTAGCAACATCCAGACGATAATAATCCAAACCAGTTTCGCCGATCGCCACGACCTTGGATTGGCGCGCTAATAATCTATAATTTTCCAAAATAAAATCTTCTTGAACGGTTTTAAATTGAGCTTCTTCTTCATCAACCATCCCCTCTTCCAGATGAATCGGATGCAAACCAACCGCGGCAAAAACTCCATTCGGATAATTCTCGGCGATTTTAACTGCGCGTTCGCTCGTGCTATATTGGCTGCCAACATTAATAAGCCAGATATTTTTATCCAGCGCTCGCTTGATCACTTCATCGTGATCTTCCTTAAAAGCGTTAAAATTTACGTGAGAGTGGGAATCGATGAGCATATAATATAGATGCTAATAATGCGAATCTCTGCGAATACGTGCCAATATTTGCATTTATTCGCAAAAATTCGTCCACCCTCCGTAGCTACTGCGGAGGACGGGCACTATTCGCATCACACTTTTTTTAAATCACCGCCTTCAACTGCCGGATCATCGCCGGCAATAGCGGCGTTATAACCTTGGCAAGAAAAATCAGCCAATGGGCTATCACTGAATCAATTAGGCTTTGCATAAACCAATCTCCCATCGGGTAGCGGCTTGAAACATAAAGAAAAATTCCAATAACCAAGGCGCCTTCGATAAATCCGAGAATCGCGCCAGCCAAACGATTAATCGTTTTCAAAAATGGAATAATACTGACGATTTTAAAAATTCTGTCAACCAAATGCACCAGCAGACCAATAGTTCTATTAACCAGAATAAAAATAATAACAAAACTAATAACGCTTATAGTATTGCTCTCGCCAAAAATTCCACCAAGCCAATTGGCTAGATAAATATAATATAGTCCGGCGACAAACGAGCCGATCATTGTTCCGAGCAAAGAACCAATCGTGTGAATCAAACCAAACCAAAAACCGGCTAGAGTAAATACACCGACTAAAATTATTAAAATTATATCTAATGAGTTCATATGGTTAAAACGCGAATAATGCGAATCCGTGTGAATAACACGAATTTCTTTGACTTAATGTCATTGCGAGGAGTGGAGCGAAGCGTAACGACGTGGCAATCTCCGGCTTCAGTGAGTAAAGAGATTGCCACGCCCATCCTCCGCTTCGCTCCGGAGGGGCTCGCAATGACAATCTTCTACTAATTATAATTATGCCAGCCTCGGAAACAGCACTTCGCCCTTTTTAATCTGCTGACCTTTTGGCAACAATCCCCACTTCCTCAATTCTGCAAATGGCTTTTCTTTTTCTTTCAAAACATCAAAGCCCAACTGCTCGAGAATCTTATCACTCGTTTCGGGCATAAAAGGCGCAATCATCCAAGCAATATGCCGGATTATTTCCATGGGATTATAAATCACGCCAGCTAAACTATCCGTATCCCCTGCCTTGGCCAATTCCCAAGGCTTATTTTGATTAATATAACTATCCGCCGTCCGAATAATTCCCCAAGCTACCTCTATGGCTTCGCCGAATTTGTATTCATCCATCAAAGAATCATAAAGTTGCCAGTCTTTTTTAAAATCAAATTTTTCGGGCCTTTTACCCACGTCCGGTACTTTGCCGGCAAAATACTTTTCCGCCATCGCCAAAGTGCGTGCGACCAGATTGCCAAGGCCATTAGCCAGATCGGCATTGTATTTTTTTTCAAAACTTTCAAAAGTAAAATCGCTGTCTTCATAGGCCTGTAATCCGGCCGCGATATAATATCTAGTCGGGTCAACGCCATATTTACTTACTACTTCAAAAGGATTAATAACATTACCAAGACTCTTGCTCATTTTTTGGCCGCCGGATTGGATAAAGCCAAAAATTAAAATCTGCGTAGAATTGGGCAGACCGGCAGACATAAGCATTGCCTGCCACATCGCTGCTTGCTGACGCAGATTATCCTTGCCTGCGACTTGCAGGCCGGGCCAGAATTTCTTAAACTCTTTTTCATTATCAGGCCAGCCGAGACAGGAAATATAATTAATCAAAGCATCAAACCACACATACATCACATGGTCTTCATCATCCGGCACGGGAATACCCCATGGCATTTTGGCTTTTAATCTGGAAATGGAAAAATCCTGCAGACCGCTCTCAACAAAATTTTTCACTTCATGCAAACGATGTCTGGGCAGGACAAAATCCGGATTTTTTTCGTACAGCTTTAATAATTTTTCCTGATATTTAGAAAAAGCAAAAAAATAATTTTCTTCATCAATTAATTCTATTTTCTGGTTCGGATGAAGCGGACAGCAGCCATTTTCAAGCTCTGAATCATTTTTTTCCAACTCACAGCCAACGCAATATTTCACCTGATAATTTTTCTTATAAATATCGCCGTTAGCCTTGCAGAACCGCCAAAATTCCTCGGCCGCTTTGATGTGATGCGGATCGGTTGTCCTCGTGAAACTATTAAAAGTCAAATTCAAAACATCTTCGAGCTGGGCAAACTTGGCCGCGAATCGATCAACATAAGCCTGGGGCTCAATTCCTTCTTCCTCCGCCTTGCGATAGATTTTCATCCCATGTTCATCTGTGCCGGTATTAAAAAACACTTCATCGCCCAAAATACGACGATAACGCGCGATAATATCGGCCCTGATAATTTCCGCCGCAAAACCGATATGCGGATCAGAATTAACATAGGGCAGGGTGGTTGTAATATAAAATTTTTTAGGCATATACAAATTATAAATTATGAGCTTTTTCCCGCAGTCTTCTTAAATATTCTTTAAAATCATTAGGTATCCCGTAAAAAGATTCAATTTTATGACCAGCTTCCTCTAATTCATTTTCCTTTGTCCATTGTTCAGGCACACCTTTAAATCTAAATATTTCTCCAGTTGTTTTATCTTTTGTTATGTATTCGTGCGGAATAGCTTCTGGTCTTATACCATAAAGATCATAGAGCCACTGAGCAATCGCCGACCAAATACCTTCTTTATATATCGTATCTAGAGTATCTTTAATAATCATGTGTAATCTAACTTTTTCTATTGTTGTTAAATTATCAATACCGTAAACACATTTTAATTGTTGTTTAGCCAATTCTAACTTTTCTTGTATACGCTCTTGACTACCTTCTATATTGCTTTGTTTTTCAAATTTTTCTGTCATATAATTTTTCTACGGCGCCCATGGCGCCGGTTTTTATCTTCCTTCTACTATTACCACAAACTCCCCCTTTACTTCTTCTGGTTTGATTTGATCTAAGATTTCATCAACCTTACCGCAATAGATAGATTCGAACTTTTTAGTCAACTCTCGACAAACTACGATTCCCCTATTAAATCCCAGTGCTTTTAATTTTTCCAAAGTTTTAATAATCCGATGCGTCGATTCGTAAAAGACCGAAACATATTCATTCTCAATAATCTCTTTTAAAATCGTCTCTTTCCCCTTTTTGTGCGGCAGAAAACCGTAAAAAATAAATTTGTCCGTTGGCATTCCGGAAATAGATAACGCAGAAATTAAAGCTGATGGGCCGGGTATTGGAATAATATTAATTACTACTTGATACTTATTAATTAATAATTCAATCAACCGATTGCCTGGGTCGGAAATCCCGGGTGTGCCGGCATCGGAAACTAAGGCTAAATTCTTGCCATTCTTTAATTGTTCGACAATATAGCTAACCTTGTTTAAATCACTATGTTCGTGATAACTTAAAAGCGGTTTGTTTATTTCGTATTTATTAATTAATTTTCGTGTTTCACGCGTGTCTTCACACAAAATCAAATCAACCTCTTTTAAGATCCTCAAGGCCCGAAGCGTAATATCCTCCAAATTTCCTATTGGTGTAGCGACAATATATAGATTTGACATAGATGAAGTATATCAATTTACGCATTTTTTCTCAACTTGATAAAACTAAAACACGCAACAATAAAGAGGCTGCATGTTATTTTTGTCATTGCGAGCAGAGTCGTAGCGTAGCGAAGCAATCTCTTTACTCACTAAAGCCGAAGATTGCCACGTCGCTCCCGCTGGTCGCTCCTCGCAATGACGGGCTTTATATGATATCCCTTTTTAATCCAGATTAATTATCTCGCCGGGATTTATTTTTTTCCCGTCATCCGCATAGCGATTGGACGGAACCGCCGGTGGCTTAATTTCTGCTGATTTAGCTTCTTGCTGCGGTAATTGTGGTATTTTAGGAACTATTACGTTTTCTAATGCCTTTCTTTCTTCTTTTATTTCGGCTGGTTTTGGCTTGGAATTATGGAATAGAACCGGCCTTTGGCCGATAGCTTCAGACAAAGAAATAGGCTTAGCTCCGCCACGATCAATAGGTGTTAATTGCGCCGGCTTTATCGCGAGAGTTTGAGTTGGCAATGGTTGCGGCTTAAAAATCGTCTTCGGCAAAGCGGGGCTTCTTCTAGCTTTTTTCAGGCAATCCTTGCAATAAACCGGCCTCACGCCATCAGGTTTGAATTTTATTTGGGTTGGTCGGCCGCAACTATCGCATTTGGTATTATAAAGCGCGGGTTCTGTAACTTCTCTCACCTCTTCTTGTTTTTCTATCTTTTTTTCAGGAATATTTTTTTCTTCGGGAATAATTTTATTTTCCGGTTTATTTTCTTGCTCGGATAAAAGCTTGATAAAATCCACGGAACTTTTTTCCAAAACAGGCTCTGGTATATTTTCATTGATAATTTCCGGCTCAACCTTTTTTTCTTCTTCATCTTGCAGGCCTTCAAGACCGCTCCACCGCCTGATTTTATCTTCAACAACTTCGCGGGGTTTCGCGTACCGTTCGCGCGAAACAGCGATAACTTTGTCGCGATTGCCGAAGTCATGATAAACCGGCGGCAAAGTTGTCGCGGAAAAAGGATCCGAAGCGATGCCGTCGATCATAAGCTTCATATAGACATTATACTTTGGCAAATTAACCAAATCTTCTTCAATAAAACGAGGAGTAAATTCTTTCACCAGTTCTTCGGCATCCGCCGCGCCGACTCGGAAGACAACCATTGTGCCGACATTGCCAAAAACCGCCGGCTTAACGACTTCGTTCAACTGCTCAATATATTGATGCGCTAAAATTAAATTAAGATGGTATTTTCTTGCTTCAGAAAGAATATTGGCGAAGCTTTCTGTCGCGAAATTCTGAAACTCATCGACGTATAGATAAAAATCTTTTCTTTCACTTTCCGGAATATCAACGCGGCTCATAGCAGCGAGCTGCACTTTGGTAATCATCATCGCTCCCATCAAACCCGATGAGTCTTCGCCGATTCTGCCCTTGGCCAAATTCATAATCAAAATTTTGCCCTCATCCATAATCTTGCGGATATCAATGGTCGACTTGGCTTGGCCGACAACATTTCTGATCAGAGAAGTGGAAAGAAATTGGCCGACTTTATTTTGAATCGGCGCGATCGCTTCCACCATAAATTGTTGGTTGTATTTGGAAAATTCTTCGGCCCAGAAAGCTTTGACAACAGGATCTTGAATTTTAGCAATTACTTTCTTGCGATATTCCTTGTCAATAAACATACGATTGACGCCGAGCAATGTGCTGTCCTGATAATCAAGCAAGGCAAGAATCGCGTTCCTAAGCACATATTCCAAGCGAGGCCCCCATGAGTCCGCCCAAATTTTCTTGAAGACGCCAATTAGTCCGGAAGCGACTAAATGCCGATAATGCGGGTCAACTTTTTCCAGAATATTAAAAGCAACCGGATAGTCCATATCCGATGGATTGAGATAAACTACGTCGTTGATGCGATTGCTTGGGATAAAATCAAGAATCTTTTCCGCCAAATCGCCATGCGGATCAACAACCGCCAAGCCATGCCCTGCGTGAATATCATTAAAGATCAAATTCTCGAGAGTGACGGATTTGCCCATGCCGGTTTTACCGACCAAATACATGTGCCGGCGTCGGTCATCGGTTTTGATGCCGAATTTTCGGCGTTCATTTCGAAAATTAGTCTCGGCAAAAAGCACTACTTCATTTTTATGGTGTTCTAAAGTTTCTGGCATAATAATTTATTCGGCAATTGGTAAATTAGGGGGTGGTTCATTTTTTTTAATCGGTTCAACTTCTTTTGTACCAGCTTCCTTACCCTCCGTAGCTTTCTTGTCTGCCGTAGTCTTAGCGAAGGCAGAAGCGGAGGAGGGTTTTTTATTTAAAGCGAATTTTTGTTCAAAATAAGGATTGTCATAATCAAATAAAGGTTTAGCCGGTATCGGAGTTTCTTTCGCCTCCGCTTCAGTCACGCCAGCTTGATTTTCTTTAATATATTCGTCAATCTCCTGTTCACCCATCGGCAAACTGACCGGCGGTTCGGCTTTTTTGCTTTCAGTTTTCTTAAGTAATGGCGCCTTGACCGTAATAATCGGGAAGTGAAAGACAGTTGCCAGTTCTTCCACGTTCAAAATAAACGGACTCACGCCACGGCCCGGACTGCGAAATTTATACGCTTTACAAATTTTGTTTCTCCGGGCATTAGTTCTTTGATCCACAAAAAAATAATTAACTTTGGTTGTGGTTTTTTTAGATGGTTTAAAAGCGTTTAAATTTAATGTATTAAATTGCTTGATTGCGCCCATGATATTGGCTACGCCGCGCGGCCGGCTAAATATATCTTTCTTACCAACATAAACCATTCTGAATTTAACTTTGAATCCGATTTTGGCGATTTTCTTTTGAACCGCTTCAACTACCACTCTTTCTCCCGGGGACAAATGTTGCATTATTGAAGGCGGTTCCACTTTTTTTTCTGATTCGCCGCCTAGACCCATCTCGAATACTTCATCTGTCGCTGAAGTAATTAATTTATAAGGAATATCAAACATATAGTCAAGTAAAGTTTTTTTCGCCTCGTCTTTGGCTTTGATTAATTTTTTCGCGATTTTAGTGCCGGCTTCTTTCCATTCATCAGTAATCGGAGTAACTAAAAATTGCAGCCAAACTTGTTCACCTTCTCTTAATCTGCTTAATGCTTCAAGTAGAGCCGCCATTGGATCAATAAATTGCTGCTCTAATGAACTAAGAGCGTGCTCAAATTCAGTATAAGTTTTTATTGGATATGGATCTTTATTGGCCAAAACTAATTGAGTGCCCCATAAATCATATTCTTCATTAGGCCAAATATCCGGCACGGAATCGACGTAATCATTCACTTCAGTTAATTCGGCGTCAGGATATTGAGCGTAAATCGCCGATTCCACCATATCGCGATAATCAGTAGGAGTTCTCACTAAAAATTGAACATAGCCGTCGATGCTTACAATTTCAACGCTAAAAGGAAGCTGAAATTTACCTTTGATGTATTTCTCTGCCAAATTGGGATTTGATTGCGCGCCGGCCAAATGAACAAAAAATTGTTCCATCGCCTTAACGCTTTGCTCGTTGCTTTTCGGGATATCGATCGCCAAAAGCGTGAATTTCACCGATTCGACGTATTTGTCTTGGATATTTTTCATCCAAATCTGCCAAAAACCCCAGAGAATTATATATAAATAAATAACCCATCCGCCATGAGTAAAGATAAACCAACCAATGGTGAATGGGTCTTGATTCGCGAGATTTGCTAATGCGTTTAAGTCGATGCTAAAGTCCATAAAAACAAAGTCAAATCAACAAATAGTTAATCTAACTTTATTATACAATTTTTTTAGGCATTTGCCAATTGAAATTCGCCCGTAGGCAATTTGCTAAATTTTTCTTTATTGGAGAGAGACAAAATTATAGTGGTTTTTCTGACCATTCTTTGTTCCAATACTTTTTGGATAAGGTCATCTTTCTGCATCGAACCGCTGGCCTTGAGAATCGCTTCGATAATTTCAGTGACGGTACCGGCCATATATCCCCATTCTTCCAGGCCATAAATACCGCGCCCGACTAAGATATATTTTTTATCCATAATCAATTCATTATGAACAGTCGCCGGCTGAGCAACTTTTTTATCAAAAACGGCATCGTTGATCAACTTAGCTACTTCAATATAATGCAAAGGTTTCTTTTCTTGTTTAAGGATAAGATAAATTTTATCAGACATTCTTTTGGGCATAATAACGTTCCAATCTATTAATCCCCATTCACCGAGAATATT
>JAGVFQ010000064.1 GCA_020057505.1 Patescibacteria group bacterium
AACAGTCAACATCTGGCGGTGACCAATCAGGCGCTCAAGTAATACCTAAAATTATACAACGAGCAATACCTGTGAAAATTCAAATTCCGCCGCCATGGAAAATATTGCTAGACGAAATATCCTACAATTATGAACCGATTTATCATTCAAGTATTTGTGAAAAATTGAAAAAAATTGGTAGAATCTAAAATTATAATAAGGAGTCTTGGCTTCGGGGCATTCACCCCCAGCCCCTCTGCCCCTACGCCAAGACAAAAATAAAATTTGTTCATTACAGAAAAGTGGTCTCGCTAAGGCGAGACAAAAAGAAAAGCATACATCATATAACAGCGTATATCTGGTTACGGCTTTTTCCAAAAGCCTACACCCATATTTTGCTCCGCTACGCTCCGCAAAACATCAGATATACGCGAACGTTGTGCGAAATTTTAAAATATATTTTTGTTATTTTTTCGGAAAGATTTCTTGACAAATAAAAAAAGCAGTTTATAGACATGCTAAGGTCTTTTAAGTCGTCAGTTGTTGTTGCTCTTGGACGTGAAGGAACTCTTGAAAAGAATCCCCGCCAAGAAGTTGATACCCCACGCCTGCCAGAACGTGACCACCTTGATGCCGAAGATTGTCGGCATGAGCCAGTTCCACAGGAAGTATGTGGGAATTGCGGCGACCAGACTGACGACCGCGATGATAGCAATCGCCAAAATTCCGATCCCAATTCCGAGCGCCAACTTTCCTAACCAGTTGTTCATTTGTCTTTCTCCTTCTTTGGTTTGAGTTTTGTGTGCTTTTTATTTGTCAAGAAATCTTGACTATTAAATATAGCATATTACCAAGATTAGGTCAATAGTGACTAACAAAAATTAGCTATAATAAGCCAAAAATAACAAAAATATATTTTAAAACTCAAGGGGTCGCTGCACTTTTGATTTCTTCTTCTTTATAAATTATAATAAGGAAAGAAATCAAACCCTCGCACAACACCGAATAAACGGAAAAGTCCTCAGCTCGGACTTTTCGCAAATTGCCTTCGCTACGCTTCGGCAACTTCGTTTATTCGGATACGTTATGCGACATATTGCGCAGGTTTTCATTCGGAAATTAACCTTAACCACACAACTATATGACAGAAAAGGCATTTGATAGGGAGTCCTCCCCAGAGGTTGAATCGAATCTAAAGCAAAAAATTATTGAAGCTGTTTTGGCTGAAGATATCGAACAGCTCATACGAGCTATTGAAACAATGAATACCTACTTAACAGGCGACTCAAAATTAGGCGTACCAAATCAAATAAGCAGTCAGGAAGATGATCTGAAAAAATTTCTAAAATCTTTTAAAAAATCCGAGGGAAAGTGGGCCAGAGCTTACATCTACCTCGGTGATGGTGGAGTTTCAAGATTATCAATATATGTTGAGGATCAAAATATCAGCCTTGCCGTTTCCTCAGTTTCAACAGAACGGGTCAAAGAGAAGTGGGCACAGCTTCAATAATTTTTGTGTTGAAAAACCTGCGCTATACATCGCCTAACAGCGGCCAGCCGGTTCACTTCGCTAGCGCTCGTTCACCCAAACCGGCTGGTGTTGTGCCGCTTTTCGCGGTATAATTTTAACACCAGCCGGCTTCGGCCTGGCCGCGGCGCGTTGTACGAAATAAATAAATTCTTTTCGTCTGCTGACGAAAAATTATTCTGGCAAATTTTATTTTTATATTTAAACTTCTTAATATGAGTTTCTTAGAAAAATATCGTTCAAAATCAGAAAAATTGGAAAATAAGCCCGTAAAAAACGAACCAAGAGAAGCAAGACTGAATCCGTTTGTCGAAGATATGATAACCAATCCTGAGGAGATTTATGATGGCAATAAAGCGCTCGCTAGGGATGCTTGGTTGAAAAATGCCGATTTAGAAACGCTTAATCTGTTAGCCAAACTTCACAAAAAAGATGGAAAAAAATATTCCAGAGAAAACATTGCTCATGTTTTAGCAGTATTTCAAAAACTCAAGGATTCTCACGATTTAGACGTAACATATATTACCGGGAGGGTAAATAGAACTAGATTAAAAATTTTTCCTCCAACAAATATAGAACAAATAATAAATGATATTGTCAGCGGCGAGTTTGATCAGTATGATGAAAAATATCTTATTAAACATATTGAGGGGGGGAAAAAAGAATATTTAGAAAAAATAAAATACCAAACAAGATACTGGAAAAAAATGAAAGAGGAGAATGAAATCAGAAGACAAGACAGAGTAGCAAAATTTAAAGAGAAAGGAGGCAGCAATCAAGAACTTCTAACTACAGAGTGTCCTATGGTCATCGTAGAAACTCATCCTATAAATAAATTCGCTAATGCTTTAGAGGCGGTAAATAAAAATATTCCAACTGATATTAACCGCCATTTGCTAAAAATAAATTATCAAGAAGGTATTAACGCGGCTCAAAGCGAGGGACAAACAGCGAATTTGCAGGATTATCAGGAAATAACTGATCGTAGTGGTGTGATTGGAGAAAATTTTTTAAAGCAGATTTTAAAAAAAGGAGAAAAGGCCAATTTTGTGTTAACTGGCGGCAATTTAAGGGGTTGCTTTTCAGCCAGTCTTGAATCAATTATAAAAATTAATGATCAAGAAAATACAAAACAAGTTGACATTCATATTCCCCTGGATAAATGTTATGATAATCCTGGTTATGACGACCTAAGCACAAGTAATATGTTGCCCACGGATTTATTAAAATCAAAAAGCCGAACGGCGTTTGAAATCTATAAGGATGGGGAAATTATCGACGTATCAACACTTGATGCGGCAAAAGACAAAACAAGAGTTAGATTATATCTATGGTCCAAATCAGAAAATTTTTCTCAAAAACTAAAAGATTCATTGGAGATTAAAAAGATTAAAGAACTGGTGAATAAGCTGCCCAATTAGTAAAATATTAAAATTATAAACTATGCTTGAAAGATTTTCTCGCCCGCCCAGACAATCGCCAGTCGGATCATATAAATTAGAAGCTATTTCCTTGCCCGAAGAATGCGATTGGGAAAAATATTTGCCTTTGGAAATAAGATATATTTTCAAAAAACAGCCGGAATACAAAGAAAGAGTCAGAAAAATTTTACAAAACGGCAAAGCTATCGGCGTGCGGACTGTTTTACGCACTCCGGAAAATATTTTGAAAGCGATCCACACGATTAGCGTTCACAGCCAGCATAATTACATTATTAATTGGCTGCCAAAACTGTTGAAAGACAAACATTTGCCAGTGTTCAAAAAAAGCGATTACCTTGAAGCTAAAAAACACAACGAGGATCTGGACGAAGCGATGAACACGATTTTGAGGGACAGATTGCGATTCAAAAGAATTGTACTCATTGATGAAGAAAATATCGGCATTCAGCCTGAGGAGCAACGATTTATAACGGAATTATCAGAAATTATCTATCCTATCGCCGTTGATTATTCCGTTTTTCGAGTAGTGATAGACAATGCCCAAGAAAGAACCAAAATCGCCCAGGCGCTAATCAAGGCCTTGCTTATTATCGGACCGGCCGCTCATTTCTTGGAAAAATTCATAAGCGGCTTAGGCAAATTATTTGCCGCTTCCGCCGATGATCTCTTAGGTGAATCAGCAGAACTTATGGCTCTGCGCGGTTCCGGCTTTTCTTGGCGCGAATTGGCCAAACGCGGAAAAATTTTAATCCCGATTTTTGCCTTGGCAACCTGGGGGGCATTTTCCGTGGAAGGATTGATTCAAGAAAACAAACTGATTTGGGCTGGTATAGTTTTTGGTTTGTCCGCAGTCGCTCTATCTCTTACGACTGCCATCCAATCAATTTTTATGTACAATAAAAACGCCAAAATCCTGGCGCGAGAAGGTAAAATTACTATAAAAAAATCATCGGCTTTGCTCAAAATGTCTTTTTTGCAAGACTTTACCAATCCCGCGAGACTGGGTTTGATCATCGGCGCCTTGATGGCTCCCTTAATGGGCATTATTGGCTCTCTCCTCGGCGTCATGCATAATGGCTGGGTATTGGCCGGTATTGGATCCACCGAATCAATCGTGGCGGGCATTACGGTAATTTCCGCGAGCCGCATCAATGAGTGGCGCTTCCGCAAGAAAATGAAAAAGATGATGCAGAAATAAATATTTTTATATTTCAACCAACCAAAAAACCGCCATTGAGGCGGTTTTTTGTAATGAGTGGAATGCAAAGTGCCGGCGGCGGCCTACTTTCCCAAGAAAGTATCATCGGCGCTGAAGGGCTTAACTTCTGTGTTCGGGATGGGAACAGGTGTGGCCCCTTCGCAAGAGTCACCAGCACACTGTATTCCACTTTGAAATGTATTTTTGAGACTTAAATTGTCAAAATAATATACTTTTAAAATTCTTGTGGTTAAATTCGATCTATTAGTACGGCTCAGCTCAACTCCTTGCGGAGCTTACACTTACCGCCTATCAACCCTATAGTCTCTAGGGGATCTAAATGAAATCTAATCTTGAAGACGGCTTCACGCTTATATGCTTTCAGCGTTTATCCGTTCCGAACGTAGCTACCCAGCGATGCCCTTGGTAGGACAACTGGTACACTAGAGGTTCGTCCTTCCCGGTCCTCTCGTACTAGGGAAGAGCCTTCTCAAATTTCGGCGCCCACAGCAGATAGGAGACCGAACTGTCTCACGACGTTCTGAACCCAGCTCGCGTACCGCTTTAATTGGCGAACAGCCAAACCCTTGGGGCCTTCTCCAGTCCCAGGATGCGATGGGCCGACATCGAGGTGCCAAACCTTGCCGTCGATATGGACTCTTGGGCAAGATCAGCCTGTTATCCCCGGAGTAACTTTTGTCCGATGAGCTTCGACCATCCTATAATGGATCGTCGGATCACTAAGTTCTGCTTTCGCAACTGCTCGACTTGTAGGTCTTGCAGTAAAGCTGGCTTGTGCCTTTGCGCTATCTCCCGGGTTTCCATTCCGGGATAGCCAACCTTTAAACGCCTCCGTTACCTTTTAGGAGGCGACCGCCCCAGTCAAACTACCCACCAGATACTGTCTTCCGA
>JAGVFQ010000066.1 GCA_020057505.1 Patescibacteria group bacterium
ATTTTTTTGTCATGCTCTCAAAATTTTCAAGCCCCCGCCAAAACGGGGGCGAAGAAAATTTTGGAAGAGATGACAATCCGCCGTAGCTCTCCGTAGCCTTAGCGAAGAAGAACGAAGGCGGATATTCCCCCTTATCAAAAGGGGGCGAGGGGGATGTAATTAAAGCCAAAAAATTTATGAGCCAAAATAAACCTAACCAAAATAATTATTAACCACAAATTCCAGCTGTTCAATCAAAAGCTCCTTCAAATATTTCAAATTATTCTGTTCGTAGAATAAAATCATCGCTTTTTTGTATTCAGCTCCATCAATGCTCCGAAAAGATAAAGGCGGCCAGTTGTTGGCCAAGAGCAAGGCATTAGATAAAAGCCGCGATGTTCTTTTATTGCCATCGGCAAACGGCTGAATATAGGCAATAAGACTTAAAATAATCAAAGCCTTAGCCAGAGGATATTTCTCTTGATTAATAATTCCGCAAGTCTTGTCCAAAGCTTCTTTAATCTGAAACTGATTATCAATCGGCCGATATTTCGTCCCCACAATGCCAACCACAATTTTTCTATAATCAGTATCAATTTCCAATCCCTTAACTAAAATATGGTGGAGCGATCGAATTTTAGCCGATGTTATAATTTTGAAATCCTTTCTGTTTTTTAAAATATAATCCAACGCTTCTTTATGATTCAAAATCATAATCGCTTCTTCCTTGGTATGTCCAGCGGCTTCTTTTCTCTCTTTAATCAAAATTTCAGTATCAATTAAAGAATAGGTATTGCCCTCTAATTGCGACGACTTCCAGCTAAGCTCAATGGTAATTCTTTCTAATTCTTTTTTCATAATTGCCGGAGACAGCTTGACAATTTTCTTTTGATATTTTTGATTTAACTCATTTAAATATCCGATTTCTTCGGCTGAAAATAAATTTTTGAAAAAATTAAAAATCTGCCAATCGAAATTGATTTTAATTTTTCTTTCATCCGGCAATTGATTGAAATATTCCTTCACGTCCACAAACTTCAGAAGCGGATTTTTGATTTTTGATTCATAGACAACGCTCCGCCCTCCGCCCTGCCTCGCGATCCATCCTTTTTGAACCAAATAACCCAAATCGCGCAAAATAGTCGGCTTGGATGATTTTTCCCACTCTTTTTCCGCCAAACTTATAATTTCTCTAGCGGCAATGGATCCGGTTTTTTCAATCAGCGCCAAAATCGCTTTTTGTCTTTTTGTTAAATTAACCATAAAATTATCGTCTCATTTTTACGCTTTAATCGTATCATTTTGAGACGAAAAAAGCAAGGAACGATTTTTTGTCATGCTCTCAAAATTTTCGGGCCCCGCCAAGCGGGGGCGAAAAAAATTTTGGAAGAGATGACAATCCGCCGGAGCTCTCCGTAGCCTTAGCGAAGGAGAGAGCGAAGGCGGATATTCTTCCCTCTTTCCTTTTTATAATAGGAGATTGGATTGACCAGCCTTTAAATAAACAGTGGCGGTTTTGAAGATAGTTTTCAGCCAAACTGAATATTCATCCGATTCTTTTTCAGTAATTACCGACCCGCCATCATATAGATCACGATTCCTTTTCATTCTCATTCTATCACCAATAACTTTAATGTCTCCGTTATTTAAAAATTCAGATAATTTTTCAATCAACTCAATATGATGTCCGGTCCTAGCTTTAATTCGCGAATGATTGAATGCGCAAACAGTAATTGCCAATTTAAGCAATGCATCGTAACAAAAAATAAATTTTACTTGGTTATCAGAGTTGTTTAAGGCAATATTCAAATCCCGACAGGCTGTCTGATAATAACGTTTGATCTGATTTTCGCTGAAAGAAAAAGGCTCAAACATTTTAAATTAATTTAATAAATTTATTTTTAAATATATGATTAATAAACTCATCTTTAATCTTCAAACGTTTTTTATACTCTTTTTCAGTAAAATCAACCACATTGATTTCGCGTTTAATCTGACTTTGCAATTCTGATATTATACGCTGAACTTCGATGGAAGAATGATCACCAATCACCAATAAATCAATATCACTATCCTTGCCAAAATGACCCTTAGCATAGGATCCAAATATCATGGCTGATTTTAGCCCTTTAATCTGCTTAAGACTCTTAGTCAATCTTTCTTCCAAGCCAAAATTGGCGTTAAACATTTTTTTTACTTCGCTAAACAAGGGATATTTAGGATTCAGAAAATAATACTTCTGTTTGCCTCTGAATTCCGAAGAAAAAAGACCTTCTCTTTCCAATTCATTCAATTTTTTAAATAAATTACCCGGATCAACTTTTAAAAGACGAGCCAATTCATTTATATAATGACTGGCTTTGATATTAATAAAATAATATCCCAAAAGTTTTATAACGATTTTCGAATTTAAATTAATCATTGCTTATTGTTAATATTTACAATAATCATTGTATCACAGTGCAATAAATAGTACAATTGACTTTAAATCTTCCTCACTATCCCCTTCTCGGCATCCACTTCAACCAAATCGCCATCTTTAAAAACCTTAGTCGCGATTTTTGTGCCGATGACACAGGGAATTTTTAATTCGCGGGAAATAATGGCGGCGTGAATTGTAACCCCTCCTTGTTCAGCTACGAGCGCCTTGGCCAACCGCAAAATCGGCACAAAATCCGGAGTGGTATTATTAACTACCAATATATCCCCTTTCTTCATTTTGTGAAATTCAGATGGATTTGAAATAACTTTAACCGTCCCCCGGGCAATACCCGGCGAGGCGACCGTACCTTTAAGTTCATTAATCTGCTTTTTTAATCCAATTAAATTATTTAAATCTATCTTCTTAATATCTTTGCCCGTCAAAATCAAATGATCATTATTCTGGTTATAGATGAAATAAAGTTTGCCCGTGCGTTTTTTTAATAAATTTTTGTTAAACCTGCCAAGCAAAGCTGGCTCGACTTCTTCGGCTAGAAGCAAACCCGCTTCTTTGATAGTTAAGTCGGTTCGCCGCGCGATTTCGGGAATAAATTTAGTAAAAACATAATGATTCATTCGTAAAACGCCTTCCTTGCGGCAATCCTGCCAATAGGTAAATTTCTCAATTAATTTTACAACATTAATTATTTCTTTTGAACGGCCGATTTTTTTAAAAATAAATATTTTATCTTTTTTTAATCTTTCAATTCGTGACAATTCTTGCTTTAATTTTTTATCCAGATCTCGCTCTTTAGCCAATATTTTGGCTTTTCCAAAAAAATAATCTTTATCTAATATTTTGGCATGATGATAATTATTTTCTATCCAATAATAATTTTTCTGATGCTTATCTAGTAAATTATTAATTTTATCTTTCTTCCTGATTTTTTGAGCAATCTTCAATAAACTTAAATATTCTTTATTTACGAACGACGGATAAACCGGCTGGGTTAGAATATTAAATACTTCTAAAACATCGGCTTTAATATCATGTTCGTAAAAATAATCTCTTAATATTACTAAAAACCAATCTTCCTTACCGGCCGATAAAAAAGAATCAACTAATTGCGGCAAGGACATTTCTCGATTATACAAATACCAAGTATTATTATATAAATCAATAAATTCTTTATCGGCTAATTCTTGAAATTTAATTTTATCTAATGAATCTAAACGGCTTTTAAATTTTTTCCAATCTTTCCGCCATTTCAATAACAACAAATCAGCGTTTTTAGTATTTGTTTTATTTATTTTCAATATCTGCTCGCGAAGCCGCACTAAATCATCGTTGTCCCAAAACCATACCCCATTTTCTTTATCAACAAAATTAATAGTGTATCGAAAACTATCGCCGTATCTGTCATTTAATATTTTGATACAGCCACGGCAAATTAAACTTATCGCCAATAAAGTACAATGGAAATTCTTACAATAGAATTCTTTTTGAGGATTATTTGCCTCTTTTATTATTTGTTCTAATTTCATAGCTAAAATCTACAACGTCGTAATTGGAAATAAGTCGTTTTTTATTCATAATTTTTCTGTGGATAAGTATTAATTGACTTTTAGGCTTGGTTTGCTATAATAATAATAGAATTTCTATGAAAAAGTACCTTTTAAGGTTCCGTCCTTAAGCGGTGCTTTTTCTTTTATATTCAAGCTTTTCTTGCAAATTATCCATAAAAATAATTTTTTCTTTCGCTGATCTTCTTAATAGTACCGAACAGTGGCCAATATAGGGGCTAATAACTTTTTTTAATTTATTATTTTCATATAAATATTTTACCAAACAATAAAAATCTCCATCGCTAGATACAATTACCGCCTGATCAAAGTTAGGATATTCAATCATAGTATGTAAAACCAACTCGGCATCAACATTGCCCTTACAATTTCCATCCTTATTCAAAATTATTGGCTTAAAAATTATTAAAAAACCTGCTTCCTGCAAAGAAGTATACATAACTTCATTCCCCGGAATATAACCTAAAAATAAATAAGCTTTGGCTATATTGTATTTTTCCTTGAGATAAATTCTAAACTTTTTATAATCTAATTTCCAATCCAAATCTTTCATTCCTAAATTAAGATTATTACTATCAACGAAAGAAAAATTATTTTCTTTGGCTTTAAACATAATTTAAAATATTTATAACGTCGTAATCGGCCTTGATTGAACTATGTAGAATTTTTTACCTTCATAAGCCCACTCTATATCGCATGGAAATTTATAATGCTTTTCAATCTGCGCGCAGATTTTAGCCAGCCGCACGATTTCCTCACCAGTTAATTTCTGTTTCTCCTGCTGATTTTTTGGCACGCCAAGCCACTGATTGCCAGCTATTTTTTTACTTTTAATTTTTCTCACAATCATCTTCTCTTGCTTCGCGATATTAATATCAATCATTCGCCAATCTTTCTTGCTAAGAACATAGCTATCCGGTGTGATCTGGCCCGAGACAATCGCCTCGCCCAGACCCCAACCGGCTTCGATGATCATTTGATTTTTGTCTTTGGTCACCGGATGCACGGTAAAACAAATGCCGGAAATTTCCGACTGGACCATTTTTTGCACCACGACGGCCACGGAGACTTTGCTCTGGCGCATGCCCTGTTCATTCCGATAAAAAATCGCCCGCTCGGTAAAAAGCGATGACCAGCATTTTTTCACGTTGCCGAGCAAATTGTCTTTCGTCGTATTAAGATAACTCTCGAGCTCCCCGGCCCAGCTCGCCGCGGAAGAATCTTCCGCCGTGGCGGAAGAACGAACAGCGACTAAAAAAGGCATTCGCGTTTTAATGTTATGGTGAGGCAATGTCATACTGAGCTTAGTCGAAGTATCTCGAACCATGGCATTAAAACCCATGTCGCCCTTCGAGAACCTCAGGGTGACATTACTATTTGCGAGAGATTCATGCGCTTTTAAAATCTCCTCCTGCAAATCCTTAGGCATCCGCGCATCATGAATCAAATCACGGATAATCATCGAAACTTGATTGACCGAATTAATATCTTTATAATTAACCTTTTTTAATTGCGCTTCGATCTCTATGTTCAAATCCGTTTCTTCAAGAAAACAGTCAAACGCTTTAGCTAAAATCACAAACCCCAGTGGCACGGGAATTCCCGTCTGTGTCATTTCGCCGAGTGATGCGCCCTTCCCGCCGGCAATATGCGTGCTGGATTTATTTAATTCGAAAAAGGTTTTGATGTGATCAGGCATATGGTTTAATAATTTATAATTTCTAATTTTTATTTCAACAATTCCAATGCCTTCGCCATCTGCGGATCTTTGTTGGCGTTATAATCTTCCTTGGTTAATTTAACTTCAATATCCGGCGCGATGCCTTGTTCGTTAATCGAACGACCATTGGGCGTGAGCCAATGAGCCACGGTAATCTTTACCGCTGAACCATCATCCAGCGTTTCCATTTCCTGCACCGAACCTTTGCCAAAAGTCTTTTCGCCGACAAGAGTCGCTTTTTTATAATCCTGCAAGGCGCCCGCCACAATTTCCGACGCGGAAGCGCTGCCGGCGTTAGTCAATATTATTGTTTTATAATCTTTCAATCTGGTGCGTCCTTCTGCCGGATAATCAGTTTTTTCTTTATTGCCAAATTCCTCAAATACCACCGTTCCGTCTTTCACCCATTCGCTCGCAACAGCGACCGCCGTATCCAAAAATCCGCCCGGATTGTTCCGCAGATCGAGAATTATGCCTTTGGGATTTTTAATCAAAATTTCTTGGACCACCTTTTCAAAATCAGCCATCGTGTCGCCATTAAAGTAAGAAAGTTTTATGGTGGCAATATTGTTTTTTATGGTTAAGGAAACGCTTTTTATTTCAATAACATCGCGCGTGATTTTATAATCTTTCAATTCATCAAGGCCATCGCGGCCGATAGTGAGAGTCACGTCCGTGCCTTTCGCGCCGCGAATTAAATTAGTGGCATAATCAAGAGCCATACCGGTCGTATCCAAGCCATCAATACCATAAATTTTATCGCTAGCTTTGAGGCCCGCTTTTTCTGCCGGCGTATCTGGCAAAGGAGCGATAATAGTTAAACGATTGTTTTTAATACCAATTTCCGCGCCAATGCCTTCGAAGGAACCACTAAGTTCCTCGGTGAATTTTTGTGAAGTTTCCGGATCGAGATAGACCGAATATGGATCGCCCAAGGCCGCGACAATACCCGCGAGCGAACCGTAAAAAAGTTTGGTATCAACGACCGGCTGATCAATATATTTATCTTTAACCAAATTCCAAACTTTCCAATAAAGGTCAAACGCCACGTCTTTGGACAAATAGTCTGGTAATTTTTCGTTTTGGTCCAAAACTTTGCCGCCCTCAACACTCGCAATCTCCTTTTTCACCATAATCTTTTCACCCACTACCAAACCGCCAAGAAAACTGCCAATAATTAAAAATATTACGAGATAGCCGACTATCCCGATTTTTAAAATATTCCTTACTGATTTTTTGCCGCCTTCACCTTGTATTTTTGTTTGAAACATAAATTCGTAATTTATAATTTTTAATTTACAATTTTCAATCAATTTCCAATGAATTAATTTAATAATTGAAAATTATAAAATTTTAACATTCATTGAAAATTGGAAATTAGAAATTGAAAATTCGATTAATTAATCCACTCTCCGAATCCTCGCTCCCAAACTGCCTAATCTTTCTTCGATTCTCTCATAGCCGCGATCAACTATTTCCGCTTCGTTAATAACCGTCTGGCCTTGAGCAATCAGTCCAGCGATAATTAAAGTCGCCCCGGCGCGCAAGTCAAAGCTCTTAATTTCCTGGCCATAAAGCGGCGTTGGGCCGGTGATAATAACGCGATGCGGGTCGGCCACAATGGCGTTTGCTCCCATTTTTATCAATTCCTGCACATAGCCCAAACGTCCCTCGAACATCGGATCCTGAATCAAACTTGTGCCGACGCATTGCGTGGCGAGCACGCCGAAAGGCGCTTGCAGATCAGTCGGAAATCCGGGATAAGGCATCGTCTGCAGGTGAAAGGCCTTGAACGGAGAAGATTTTTTTATTTTCAGCCAATTATCGCCCAATTCAAAATTAACGCCGGCTCGCTCTAATATTAATAAAATAATTTCTAAATGCTCGGGAATAATATTTTCAATTGTCACTTCACCGCGAGTGACGGCCGCGGCCACGGCCAAAGTGCCGGCTTCAATCTGGTCGGGAATAATAGCGTGGCTGCTGCCGCCCAAACTCAGGACGCCGTCAATAACCAAAGTATGAGTTCCCGCGCCGCTGATTTTTGCGCCGAGATTATTCAAAAATTTAATCAAATCCTGCACGTGCGGTTCGGCCGCGGCCAATTTAATAACCGTCCGACCTCGCGCCAACGCTGCCGCCATAATCGCGTTCTCGGTTGCAGTTACGGAAAATTCTGGTAGAATGATAGTAGCGCCGGACAAATTGTCCGCTTGAAATTTATAATGGCCATTTTCCCGGCTGACTTTGGCCCCCAATTTTTCAAGCGCGTACAAATGGGTGTCTATCGGCCTATTGCCGATAATACAACCTCCAGGCTCGGGAATGGAAACACTCTTGAAACGAGCCAAAAGCGGACCAAGCAAAAGAATCGAAGAACGCATGCCCGCCACCGCTTTTTCATTAATTAATCCCACTTGGATATCCCGCGTGGAAATTGTTACTTGATGTTCTCCCTGCCAAATCACTTTGCCGCCAAGACTTTCAATAATTCCAAGCATCTTTAGAACATCGGCGATTTGAGGGATATTATCAATTACGCAATCTTCTTTGGTAAGTAAAGTCGCGGCGATAATCGGCGTAGCCGCGTTTTTCATTCCGGAAACTTTAATGGTCCCGTTCAAAGGAAACCCGCCTTCTATTATAAATTTCGACATGTGGTATTTTAATTAAAGTTAATTTAATACGCATTTTATTTGAATAAATTTGAATCAATATTTGAATATTATCTTATTTTAAAGAAATTTACAAGACGATACGATTATCAACCAATTGCGAACTGTTTATTACTAAACCCCAAATTATGACTCTTAAAACTCGGCAAATCATTGCATATACCTTTATTATCTCTTTTTTAATTGCCGCACCTATTTTAGTTTTATACGGCAATGGCTATCGCTTTGATATCAAAAATTGGAAAATACAAAAAACCGGCATAATATTTTTAACCTCAAATCAGGCGGATGTATCAGTCTATCTGAACGATAAATTATATGGAGAAAAAATCAATAACAAAAATTTGAGCGTCAAAAATTTTCTACCCGGTGACTATATCGTCCGCGCGGAAAAAGACGGTTATACTGCTTGGCAAAAAAAATTAACCGTTGCAAGCGGCAAGGCGGTTTTTACCGACGAGATTTTGCTCATGAAAAAATCGATTCCGTTTAATATTGTTTCCGGCAAAATCCAATGGGTTAATTTTTCCAATAACCAAAAAATGGCGGTTTATTTTATTAGAAATGCTTCTTCAAACGAAATCTGGCTTTATAATCTGGCAAACAAGCAATCCACACTGCTCTATAAAATATCTTCAATAAATTCATCAACAGAGGCGGCTATCAGTTGGTCGCATAATGACGCAAAAATATTGCTTAATATAAAAAATGGCAATAAAAATAATTATTCGATAATTAATATAAACAAACCTGATCAAATAGTTTCACTCGCCGATTTGAGCCAAAAGTCGTTTAGCAAACTGAAATGGAGCGATGATTCTGATAATATTATTTATGGAATTCTAGGCAACAAATTGAATAAAATCAGCCTAGAGGACCAAAAACCAAATTTGCTTTTGAATCTTGAAATCGGCCCTAAAGACACGCTGGATGATTATTTGATTGACAGCGAAAACGTCTATTATATAAGAACAGACAAAAATAATTCCTTCGTGATTGAGCAAAAATTAAATGATCCGAGCGGCAACGCCTGGATGATAAAATTACCTAGATCGGAAAATTGCTCTTTTGTTCGAGGCAACAACCAATATTTATCGATTCTTTCAACGAAAGACGAAAATCTGTTTTTATTCAAAAAAGATTTCTTCCAAAATATAGCTCTCACTCCGGAAAATAACAATTCGATAATAAAACTTAAGGCCCGCGGCGCCTCTTGGCAGCCCCAAAGTAATCGATTGCTTTTCTATAATGACTTTGAAATTTGGGTTGATGATTTGGATAACGACGATCAAAAACTCATCGCCAGATATTCAGAGAAAATTGGGGAAGTGATTTGGCATCCTGATTACGCTTATATTATCGGGCTCATCGGGCAAGACGTTAAAATTTTTGAAATCAACGGAACCGAGAGAAATATCAACAGTTTAATAAATTTGAAAATAATACAAAATCTAAAAATTGATCCGCTAGGAGAAAAATTATATTTTATTTCTGAAATCGGACATCAAGAAGGATTGTACGCCATGGACGTGAAATAACCCCGTCCGCCCCGTCCGAAATTCCGGTAAATTTCTCAATGAATTATAAAAACCGCCCGTATTTTAGGATTACGGACGGTTTGTGTTATATACCTTTATTTCGGGCGAGGTTAATCTTCGCCGCGAGATTGGATGCCTTAAGCAGAGAATCAAAAGTACCGGCATCTGTCCATTCCCCTTTTATCATTTTATAAGTCATACTCCCCTGTTTCACGTAAAGATTATTAACATCGGTAATTTCCAATTCACCGCGGTGGGAAGGCTTGAGATTTTTAATTATCTCAAATACTTGATTGTCATAGCAGTAAAATCCAGTCACGCAATAATTGGATTTTGGCTGTTTTGGTTTTTCTTCAATGCTGATAACCTTACCGTCCCGAAGTTCAGCTACTCCAAAACGTTCCGGATCCGGCACCTCTTTCAATAATATTTTGGCTCCGCCGACTGTCTTGCCATCGGCATTGAATTTTTGCTGATCAAATTCTTTTACTGCTTTCGCAATCTGTGAATTATCCTCATAAATATTATCTCCCAAAATAACCGCTATTTTATCCTCATCGGCAAAACTTCTCGCAAGACCTAGAGCCTCGGCGATTCCGCCGGCTTCTTCCTGAACTTCATAGGAAATCCGCACGCCGAATTCCTTGCCCGAACCCAAGAGATTCAAAAAATGGCCGGCATGGCCTCGGCCGGAAACAATCATAATGTCTTTAATTCCGGAGGCAACTATAGATTTCAAAGGATAATAAATCATCGGCTCATTGTAAACCGGCAATAAATGTTTATTCGTCACTTTTGTAAGCGGCATCAGCCGCGAACCCGTTCCTCCCGCGAGAATTATTCCTTTCATAAAAATGAATTATAAATTATTATCGGGTAGGTCACGAGCCCTTGCTCGTGACCGATCAGGAGCAAAAATTCTCTTTACCCTTAATCTAATTTTAAATACTCTTTTAAGGCCTCCTGCCAACTCCGCATCAACGGCAGTTTGGTATTAATTAATGGGGAAAATTTCGGCCGCCTGGCCGGACGCGGAAATTTATCACCACCGACTGGAATTAAATTTATTTTAATATTTTTTATTTTAAAAATTTCTTTGGCAAATTCGTACCAAGTGCAGGCGCCGCTATTTGTAACATGGTAAATTCCCCAAGGATAATGGCCATCCACAATCTCTCGCGTTCTTTGGGCTAAATCCGGGGCATAAGTCGGACTGGCATATCCTTCATCAACCGCCTCAATTGTATCCTGTTTCCCGGCCAAATTCAACATAATATCAACAAAGCTTTTCTTCGCCGCCTCGCTTATTGCCGGCCGGCCAAAAAGCTTGCAGGTCCGCAATAAATAATATTTCTCGCCGAATTTCCTAACATTTTCTTCACCTAATAATTTGCTCTCGCCATATTTGCTGATCGGGCTTGGCGCATCATCTTCTTTATATCCTTCCTTTTTATCGCCGGCAAAAACATAATCAGTGCTGTAGTGAACCAAAATAATCTCCAGCTCTTTGGCAATTTTCGCCAAATAACCCGGCGCCTCGCCATTAATTTTCTTAGCAATCGCAAAACCCTCCTCTTCTTCGCATTTATCAACCGCGTTATATGCCGCGGCGTTAATAATGATATCAGGTTTTAGATCTTTTATTTTTTGATTAACTTCAACTTCGTTCGCAACATCAATTTCGCCCCGATCCCATCCGATAATCTCTGCACTTTCCGTCTCTTGCCTCTTATCGCCAAAAACCCTCATCAACTCCTGTCCCAACATTCCTTTTGATCCGATGATTAAAATTTTTATACTATTTTTCACCATATTGTTTTTTATAATATTCCAAATATTCTCCTGATTTTATTCTCTGCCACCATTCTTGATTATTTTTATACCATTCAACTGTTTTTTTAATCCCATCTTCAAAGCCAATCAATGGCTCCCAGCCAAGCTCTTCTTTAGCTTTTGAAAAATCAATGGCATAGCGGCGATCATGGCCGGGGCGGTCTTTCACGTATTCGATCATTTCTTCGCCCTGGCCCAAATAACCCAAAATCAATTTCGTAATTTCCATATTCGTTTTTTCCGAATTGCCGCCCAGGCAATACGTCTCACCGATCTTTCCCTTTTGTAAAATAAGATCAACACCCCTATTATGATCATCAACGTGAATCCAGTCGCGAATTTGCATGCCATCGCCATAGACCGGCACTTTTTTTCCTTCAAGCAAATTAGTCACAAACAAAGGAATTAATTTTTCCGGAAATTGATACGGCCCGTAATTATTGGAACAATTGGAAATGGTAATCGGCAAACTAAAAGTATGGAAATAAGCCCGCACCAGATGATCTGAACTCGCCTTGCTCGCCGCGTAAGGGCTCCGCGGGCTATATGGCGTCTGTTCATTAAACGCCGGATCGTCTGATTTTAAAGCGCCAAAAACTTCATCAGTGGAAATGTGGTGAAAACGTTTTTTACCGTTATTTTTCGCGGCTTCGAGCAAATTAAAAGTGCCGAGAACATTAGTATCCACAAAAGACTTCGCGTCCATGATTGAACGATCAACGTGCGATTCGGCGGCAAAGTGGACAATCACATCCGCTTCTTTTACCAAATCGTTAACCAAATTGGCATCTCCAATATCACCCTTTATAAATTTATAATTAGAATTTTGTTCAACATCTTTTAAATTTTCCAAATTTCCGGCGTAAGTCAAAAGATCCAGATTAATAATTTTATCTTCCTGATGATTCTTCAACCAATAATGAATAAAATTTGAACCGATAAATCCGGCCCCGCCGGTGATAAGTAATTTCATAAATTATATTAATTCATAATTCTTAATTCATACTTCATAATTCTCCCCTTATCTTCTCCGCCACCTCCGCCATTTCTCCTTCTCGATAAGGCTTGCCCGGCCAATGCTTTAATCCATCGCCTGCGCGGCGCGGCATGATATGAAAATGCGTATGTAAAATCAATTGCCCGGCCGGCTTGCCATTATTTACGCCAAGATTAAATCCTTCGGCTCCCGTCGCTTGTAAAATCGCCGACGCGATTTTCTTTACCGCTCGAATCATTTCGTCGAGCACGTCTTCCGGCGTTTCCACGAGATTAGCATAATGTGTTTTGGGAATTACTAAAGTATGGCCGGGATTCACCGGATTAATATCTAAAAAAGCCAAAATCTTGCCGTTTTCATAAACTTTGGCGCTCGGTATTTCGCCTTTAATAATTTTACAGAATAAACAATTGTCCATATAATTTTAAATTTAATTATTATTCCATCGCATACGGCGAATCCTCCCTCCCTTCCCACCTTATCTCATCCACTTCCTCCTTTTTGCCTTCGCCTCGATATAATTTATCAGGAAAATTAATGGAAAAAGCCGGAATATCAGAAACGCATTTATAGCCGTGCACCACGCCCAGCGGTACCAATACCGAAACTGGATTAAATTCGCCAACTCTAATTTTCATGGTCTCACCCTTAGTCTCGCTATCTTCCCGACGATCCCATAAATACAAATCAAATTCTCCCGGTCCGACAAACACAAAAAAATCGCTTTGAAATTTGTGCTCGTGCGGTCCTCGGCTAATGCCGGGATTTGTCATAGAAGTATAGAGCATCGCGCCGCGATAGTTTTCTTCATCGGTTCTAAAAACCTCCGCCAGCCATCCACGATTATCTTCATTCTTTTTTAATTGTTTAATGATAACATCTTTAATCATAAAAAAATATAAATTTACTTTATACTAATGACCAATGACTATTGACTATTTGCTAATTACCCATTGTACCAAAAATATCACTATTCCGCCAACAACGGATGCGACCCAAGAAACCCAATCTCGCCCCTGCCAATACAGCGAAATTATTACCATCCCAAACAAAGAAACCAAACTGGCTAAAACATAAAACTTCCAATCAACTTTTGTTTGTTCAACTTCCAATCTGTCTCTCAAAATAATCGAGATTAAACCACTTAAAAAACAAATAACCAAAAGCACATTCACATTGATATAATTCGTGACAAATCCCCTTTCTAAACTTTCCAAAAGAAAAAATACGACAAACGTAACAAAGGAAATTATAAAAATATCTTTTGTAATTTTTAAAATTAATTGTTTAGCGGTAATCATATAAAACAAATTACTTTATACTTGCTAATTGTTACTTATAATTTTTCCTTAATCTTCTCCCACAATTTTCCCCACGTCAGCGGCTCTTTCTCTAACACAAACTTTATCCCCTTTATTTTTTTATCCTGACATTCTATATCTGGAATCGACAAGGCGAAGCGCAAAGTATTTTCTCGCCAATAAAGCCGGCCAAGATCAAAATCCGCCGTGGCTACTTTCCAACCATCAATAGTCTTTGGCGTTTGATAATCCGCTATCACATAATTAATGCCTAGAACTTCTAATTCCGACTCATCGCGGAAAGTAGTTAACAAGGGGTTGAAAAAACTTTCTTTGGAAAAAGAAAATAAACCATCTCCCTCTATTAGAATATCATTTTTAGGCGAATAGAGAGAAACAATATTCCTGGGATTTAAATTGTAATAAGAATATTGCTGATGCGCTTCAGCCAATTCAATTTCATAATCGTTCGGCTCTGTTAAATTGTTTATTCGAATTGTTTGCTCTGATGTTTGATGCGCGGCCGAGGTTATTATCTTGTAGCCTTTGGCATAAACTGTTGTTGGTTTGGTTCTAATATCACTCAAACTATCTTTATATTCATCATTATCAGCCAAATAAAGTCTTCCCGCGAAAGCCAAGAGATGTTCCTTGGTTTTTATATTGCGAATAAAAATATCATCACTCGCCTTGATTTCTATTTTATAAGTTCCCTGAGTTAAATTAGAAGGCAATAGCCGAATTTTTCGCTCCTCGCTTGATTCGCCTGATTCATCAGTAATGCCATCGTCAGGCAAAGTCGTGTTGTAAATTCTTTGATCTTTTTTGTAGACAGCAATCTCGGCCGGATCGGCACCAACATGGCGATTGATGTCTTCAACAGTGAAAGTAAAATCTAATGGTTCACCGCCGTCAATATAAGTATAGATGGTATGCCGGCCGCGAATAGTATTATCAATCTCTAATCCTTTTGTTGGTTTATAATCAGGAATTTTAAAATCATAATCCAACTTATAATTATAAACCGCGATTTTACTTATATCGGGTAAATTATTCAAAAATTCATCAATGGTATTAAATTTTTTTTCTCGCTCATAAAGAACGACGTCGTTTTCTTCGACTCGCGGCCAATCCAATTGATCTAAATTTTGATTTTCTAACGGCTTCATGGCGTATTCCCAATCATTGGGCGTTGCCTGTCCGCCGATCTGAAACAATGTCGGGCAATCAATAGAATCATTTTTGTAAGTTATTTCCGCCGTGCCTTTATCAAACCGTTGAGGCAAATTCAAATCAAAATAAACCGGCTGGTCTAAAATTTTCTGGGAATAATTCCCTTGATCATCTTTCTTAATTTCGGCCACTCTTTGCCAGGGCAAAAGATCTAAAATAAATGGCGAGCCATGCCCAAAATCTTTTTTAACAATCAATTTGCCGGAAATCACTAATTCTTTATCAACTAAATAACCCAAAACCATAATCGGGATAAGGATTAAAATTATTCTGATTATTTTATGGATTTTATTCAAAGACATAATTATAGCCTCTCAACTTTTAATAATTTTTCTTTACCCTCAATCTGGACCTCGTTGGTTAATTTTAGATTATAATTTTTTAGAACTTTTTCATTTAGCTCTTCCACATCGGCGGTAGTTCTATAAGTATAATAATAAACCGGTGCTTTCTCGAGCAAGGCAGGTAAATTAGTTAACACCATTGAATTATCCAAGTTTACAATAATCCGGCGCTCGGGAAAAAATATTTTGTCCGAGCGTTCAGTAATAATAATAGAATCCAGCTCGGTCAGGGCTAAAACTTTTTCTGCTTTATTTTGATAATCAATCAAATTTTCCCTCACCGCAAGCAGGCTTTCTTCGCTTTGAGCCAGAACAGCATATGAAGAAAGAATAATTATCAGCACTCCTGCCGCCAAGCTCAGACTATATCCTAGCCATTTTTGCTTAAAATAATCAAATATCTTAATTAAAAATAAACCCACAAATGGCAAGGACAAAACAAATATCGGCAGCCAATAGCGAACGTGCGAATTGCCGATCGTTATCTGGCCCGGAATAATATTGTCGCTAAAATCCCAACTGCCGTAATAGACTATTAAAAATAAAATAATAAATAAATAAAATAATAAATAAATAAATTGTTTATTTGCGCCAATATCGGTTTTCGATTTTATTCTTTTATAATTTATTTGGAACCATAAAACCAAACCCACAATCAGAGGAATAACCAAATACCAAAATAACTGCAAAAAATACTGAGAAAAATTTCGCCAGGCGCTTCGCGGATGAAAACCAAAAGGCAAAAATATTTTAGCCAAAATATTTGCTCCCTGGCTATTGCTGGCCTGACTATCTAATTGTTCATAACCGGTATGGAATAATCCGCCGTATAAATTATAATTATAATAAAATATTGGGGAAAAAACCAAAATAATACCAGCAATGAAAACTGCCGCTTCCTGCCATTTGATTCGCCGGTGATAGATTATCAACAAAGCCAATAAAACTGTCCCCACCCAAATAATTTCCGACGTCCGGACAGCGAGCGCCAAACCAATAAATAGACCAGCCAAAAAATAGCAACACACTTCTTTCCAACTAAAGCTGTTTCTTACATTCGTGTTCAATTCGTGTTCAATTCGTGCCTTATTCGTGTGTGTTAACCAGTAAAATCCAACTACCAGCAAATCCACAAACAAAACATTGAGAAATAAACCCCGCGCGGCATAATACCAAAAGGCTGGCAGAAATAAAAGTAAAATAGAAGAAACAAAAGCAATTTTATCATCAAATATTTTTTTTACTAAACCATAAAAGAAAAAAACTGTAACAACGGAAATTAAAGGTGTCAAAAAAGGAACAACTCCTATACTAAATACTTTAGCAATTGAGCCATAGATCAAAATCAAACCCAAAAAACTACCCGGCACCAAATAGCCGTTTGAAACATTAATGCTTCGAGGATGAATTATATTTTGGGCAATGAGATTTAATGGTTCATAATATTTTAATTCGCCCCTTTCCGCGAAGAGCTTGATAAAAAAATAATTAGCGTTTTCATCGGGAGAATTGAACTTCAACGGAGCGGATAAAATCAAAAAAGAATAAATAAAAAAGAAGAGGACGGCCAAAATGGACAAAATAGCGATCCTGCGATTGTCTTTAAGCCAATTTTTTGCTAAGGTAAACCATGTCATAATTTAATCTAATCATATCAAATTTTAGCTAAATTACAAGTCTTTCTTTATTCTATTTTAGGCTAATCTATGGTAAGATTAATTCATTAATATTAATTTTTTATAAATCTATGAGCATAGAAAAAGAGCCAAAACCTAGCACCCCCCCATTCAAGATATTATAGAAAAGCTTAATAAAATTTTGACTGAATGGAAAGATGGAATACCGAAAGAAATAAAAAACTCTACGGATAAAGATAAAAATTACAAAGCCAGAGACGCTTGGTTTCAGCTTGTGAGTTTCCAACTATATAAATTGACAGAAGCCAATAAGAAAAGGCTAATCGATCTTTCGCCAAAGATTATTTCAAATATAAAAATTTTTGAAGAAAAATTTGAGAATCAAGAATTTTCATTAAGAGATACAACTGAAGAAGATATAAATTTAGCCAACAAAATAATAGATGAAATATTAGCAGAATTAGAACAAATTTCTAATAAACCAAAATGAACCTAAATACAAAAAAATATCTTGTCGCTTCCCTGGCAATTATTTTAGTACTAATGCTCAATATTTTTTATTGGCACACTCTTTTCCTCGGCCTGATTTTCGGCTTGGCTTTTTTGGTTTTAAACAGTTATAGCTTGGGAAGCTTTATATTCCAAAAAGACCATCTCGCTATAAAATTAAGCCTAGGCTTATTATTTTTACTTTCCGTTATCTCCTCCCTCGGCGCTATAATCTATTATTTTTATAAATTAGATCGATTTATTATCATTATTTTATTAATTATAATAACAATCGCAAATTACTTTATTATCCACAAGCTTCAACCCTCAACTTTTGTTGAAGGTAGTTTTTCTAGTTCCCCCTTAGCAAAGGGGGCCAGGGGGATGTTTACCACTATCCGGCTCAACAAATTTATAGCCTGGGCAACTAAAAATTGGCTAATGATAATTTTAATCATCATCTATCTACTCCTCATCGCTTACAGCTTCTTCCTCCTTTTTACTCGCCAAACCACTGAAGCCATCCGTTCGCCCTGGGAAATCCTGCCGATCAAATTTTTTATTAGTTACTTCCTGGCGACATTAGTGCTAATTAGTGTAATTATCAAAAACAAAAAAACCTGGCTCTCATTCATGTTGGCAACTCTCCACGGCCTTCTATCTTTTTCCGTTGCCTTGATTGTCTATAAAGTCGGCTATGGTTTTGATCCCTTCATCCACCAAGCGACGGAAAAATTGATTTATGCCACGGGCGCCGTCACGCCCAAGACACTTTATTATCTTGGCCAATATTCATTGGTAATTTTTTTAACTTATCTCTTGAATATTGATCTAGCCTTGGTTGATAAAATTTTAGCCCCAATTCTTGCCGCCATTTTTATTCCTCTAACTATTTACTATACTTTTAGCCGTGCTTTTGATTGGGAGAAAAAAAATTATTTGGCTTTAATAATCGGCTTTCTCACCCTGCCTTTCAGTTCATTTATCGCCACCACGCCGCAAGGCCTGGCTAATTTATTTTCAATAATTATTATCCTCTTCGGCCTATTATATTTGAATAAAAAAATCTCTTTCTATCCCCTGCTAATTTTGGGCTTTGCTGACTTTATTATTCATCCTTTGGCCGGCGTGCCTATTATAATTTTTCTATTTTTCCTTTGGCTTTATTCTTATTCAGGAAAAGAAACCAACCCTATTATCAAGTTTAAAAAAATACTCATCACTATCTCGGCAATCTTGGCTTGTTTTATTTTGCCTATAATTTTTATTATCTTTTCCCGCCTCTCCTCAAATCTCGGCATTAGCTTTAATGCCAACTTGTTAGCTATCAGCCAAATAATTTCCTTGTTCAGCCCAGGACAAATTCAAAAAAAATTCCATTTCGTCTATGATTTGATTTATTCTTATAAAAATTATCTTAATCTATTCTTGCTCTTCGCGGCGTTTGCGGGCATTTTTATTGCTAAAATAAAAAAACAGGCCGCGATCTTTTGGTCATACATTTTGGTCTTTCTTATTACTTTAATAAACTATATTACCCTAAAACTATTTATCTCTTTTTCCGGATTGATTGAATATGAACAGGGAGATTATTCAGAACGCATCTTGGAACTTAGTTTTTATTTCCTTATCCCTCTTTTCCTCTATGCTTTTTATTGGCTGATCAAAAAAATCAGAGAAGATAATTCGCATCTGCAGTTTATTTGGCTTTGCCTAATTTCAACAATTATCGCTTTTTCACTTTATCTTTCTTACCCCAGGGTAGATATTTATGATCCAGGCCATAATTTTAGCACGAGCGCTTCGGATATCAAGGCTGTCCAATATATTAATAAAGACTCAGGTAATCAAGATTATATTGGTTTGGCCAACCAATCTGTTTCCGTCGCCGCGATCCGCGAATTCGGCTTCAAAAAATATTTTCAAATAAATTACCAAGGCCAAACCAAAGAAATATTTTATTATCCGATACCCACCGGCGATCCGCTTTATCAATTTTATTTGGATATGGTTTACAAAAAACCGACCAAGGAAACCATGCTTCTGGCAATGAATTTGGCCGGAGTAAATCAAGCCTATTTTGTGATTAATCGTTATTGGCAGGATTCAGCCAAAATTATCGAGGAGGCGATGTCCACGGCCGATAGCTGGCAGAGTATTGATAACGGGAAACTTTTTGTATTTAAATATATAAAATAACAATTTTAATTATTCAACAATTTAGCAATATATTCCTCAATTTCTAAACCTTTGACTGTGTTTAAGGCATTCTGTCGCAAATCCTGACCTCTATTTTCTATACTTAATTTCAAAACTCGCAACAAATCTTCTTCGTCCCCCGCTTCAAAAGTAAAGCCATTAATACCGTCTTCCACTAATTCTGCCACGCCGCCAATCTTCGCAGCTATCACTGGCACGCCAAAAGAAAAACTCTCATAAATCACTCCTGGCGAATTCTCATAACAAAGTGAAGGCACGATCGTAAAATCAGCTTGGCTCAAAACCTCATTGATTTTTTCATGAGGCACCCTGCCTAAAATTTTAATCCGCGGCTCATCAGCCGCTATTTTTTTTATTTCTTCAAGTCTTGAACCATCGCCCGCAATTAGTAGCTGGTATTTAGTATTTTGTGTCTGGTATTTCAAAAAATCTTTAAATGTATTAACCAAAAATGGAACCCCTTTATGTTCTTCTATTTGACCTAAATATAACAAATTAACTGTTTGCTGTTGCCTGCTTTCTGCCATCTTGCTTGGCAGAGAAATAATTACTGGATTTGGTATTATTAATTTTTTTGAATTTTTAAAAAACCCTTTCTCGCTATAAAAATCCATCAACCACTTTGACGGCGAAATAACTACATCCGGCGAATCAAACAAAAAACGACAAATTTTCTCATACCATTTTTTCAAAAAAATCCTTTGCTCTAAATTATTTTCTTGATCCTTAATAATTAATCCGCCGGGCGTTGATAGCTGGACATCATGAACAGTATGAAGCCACTTAATTTTAGATCTCTTAATCGCCCACGGCACAAGATAACCGATTCCTTTCAAATTATGCGTCATCACCATATCCGGCTTTTCTTTCTGCAAGATATTTCGCACAACAAAATAAGAATGCAAATTAAAAACATCCAATTTGTGCCAAATCAACCGACAAAAAATATTATGCCGGCTGATATTAATAAATGAAAAAATATTCAGAGGATAAAAACGGTAGACATCCCCCTCGCCCCCCTTAATAGGGGTTAATTCAGGAAAAACCTCCGTACTCACTGCCCCCTTGTCAAAGGGGGTTAGGGGGATTCGGTTATTATCAGGCCACAGCGAAAACAAACCTTGAAACGGTTTTATTGTGATTACAACAACCTTATGACCAGCAGCTTGTAATCCATTAATAATATTATCAAAAACCACCTCGGCGCCGCCGCGGGAATAAGGTTTATACAAGCTATTTATAAGACAAATTTTCACAAAATTAAAATTTTATAATCCCTTATAAATAATATCCAACTGTTTGCCAATTTCTTCCCATGTATATTTTTCTTCAACTAACTGCCTGCCCGCCTCACCCATCTTTCTTCTTAGTTCATCATTGGCCAGCAGCTTATTAATTTTATCTGCCAAATCATTTTCATTTTTCACCTCAGCCAAAAGTCCTGTTTTACCTTCTTTAACCACACTCCGCACTCCTACTAAATCAGAAGCAATAGTCGGCTTGCCCGAAGCCATTGCTTCGAGTAAAACCAAACCAAAGGCTTCAGATTTATCAATTGATGGCAAAACAAATAAATCGGCTAGATTATAATACTGCGGCAGGTCCTCATCAGAAATATAACCGGCAAAAATGACTTTATCGGCGATACCCAATTTCTCAGACAAGATTCTATATTCAGACAGCAAATCTCCTTGTCCAATAATTATAAGTTTGACTCCCTTATCTTTGGTATTATTTGCGACTAGTGCAAAAGCTCTAAGCAAATAACCAACGCCTTTGAAATAATGCGCTCGATCCAAATTGCCAACAAACAAAATAATCTTATCATCAATAATCAGATTATGCTTCGCTAACAAATTCTTATCTTTTTCTCGCGGATAAAAATTATTCGGCGAAACCCCGCACGGTATTTCAACAAATTTTTCTCTATTTTCCCGCACCAATCCGGCAATATCGGAATGCTCGGCATAATTAAATGACGTAACAATTACTTTATCAGCGGCTTTTATAATCAACGGCAAAATAAATTTATTATGCAATCTAAAAATCCAACCCAACCAACCATTTCCCACTACATCCATATGGTAAGTTATAATGAGCTTAGCCTTTAGGCCAATTAATTTTCTTAGCCAAATAATTTCCGCTCCGCCAAAAAATGGATAATGCAAATGAATAATATCAAACCCCTTGTCCTCTGTAGCCTTAGCAAAGGGGGGCGATTGCCAAAATAACTGCGGCAAAAAGGCAGCATTGCCATAGCGAAAAAGTGGCTTTAGATATTTGATTTGAAAAATATTTTCTCCCACCATTGCCGGGTCTCGCTCATGTTTGGGTGTAAACACAACAACTCTATGGCTCAGGTGAGCCAATTCCAAAGAGTTGTAATATGCGACATTGCCAATACCTCCGGGATACGGCGGAAAGGTACAGACTATTTGAGCTATTTTCATAAATTTTAATAGGTGAAAAGGATTGACTGATTCCCTAAATCTGTTATACTTTTAATGGTCTAAAAATGCTCTTTCTCGCGTTAATTATAAGCAAATACTAACACAAAAATCAAAATAAGCCAAAATTAGCCGGTTGATATAATTTCACCCAATTGTTTATTTTTTATTCATATTTTATATGAATAAGCGAATAAAAATTGATCTGCCCGAAAGGACGGAAAGAAGATATGTTATCCCGTCTCCTCAGAAATTTTTAGATAAAATTTCCTCTTTTATGGAACGGAAAAAATTTTCCGATAATGAATATGTTCAGACTATATATTTTAATAATGACGAGCATACTCTCCCGTTTGATCTTTCAATAAAGGCCAGGCGCTATCTGCCGCGTCTGCCCAGCCATCCGGTATTAGATGAAGGGCTATATTTTCTCGAACTTAAAATTGATAAAGGGGAATACAAACAAAAAGTCAGAATGGACGCCGCGAAAATCATTAACGAAGAATATTCTTTTTTGGAAAAAAATTTACGGCCTTATATTTTAGTTGAATATCATCGCGAGCATTATACTCTCAAAAATCAAGAAAAGGCCAGAGTGACGATTGATGACAATATAAAATATTTCTATCTCCCGCCTAATCAAAAAAAGTGGATTTTAATTGGCAAGGAAGAAGATTACGCCAGACTGGAAGTAAAAGAAAAAAGAAGCAATAAAAATTTTTCTATTTTAATTAAAAAAATACTCGAAGATTTTGATGTTCGCCCTATTATCTCAAAGAGATTCACTTCCTATAATTTTCTTAACAAATATTTTCTAGCTAAAAATAAAATACATCTCTATAAAGAATTAAATGATTGCGAAATAGAATCTAAACTGGAAATCAAAAATAAAATCGATCCGGAAACAGTTTTTCAAGAAATAAAACAATATTTTAAAAAAAATAATTCTAAATTCAAATTACCCAAGCATTTCCCCCGCACTCTCGAATCGGCATCAATAAATCGATATTGCAAAAATAAAAACGGCTTATTTAAAATATCGATGAAAGGAGATAAGATGAGAATAATTTTTAAAAGCAAAAAAGAAATTTTAAAAAACTCAAAAAAATTAACTTGTATTTTAAAAAGAAAAGAGAGAAAAGGTGATTATTTTTCGATTTGGTCAAAATCAATCGAGTCGGCGGAATTATTAGAAGAAATCAAGCGGAAGAAAAAATTTTTCTACATCGTCAATTCACTAACTAAAAGATTTTATCAGATTAGTTTAGATTACTGTTATAATTATTTTAATAAAAACCTGCGCCAAATAGAAATCGAATACATCGGTAGATCCATAAAATTAAAAACAGCCGAAGAAAACAAAATTGTCGAAGATATCGCCAAAATTACTGAAATTTTATTGAAAAAATTCCCGGCGCTTCGCCCCAGTCAGCAAACCAAAGAAGAATGGCTGAGGATAAAGTAAATTTGGAATCTAAAAAATTAAATGAAAAAGAATTTAAATTTTTACGAAAATTTATATAACAGATTGAAAAAAACAAAATATACTTTTGGTTTGCCGCAAAAAGAATTAATAAAATTCATGAATTCGGCTCGCTGGAAAAAAGCAAGAATTTTGGATCTAGGTTGTGGCGATGGCAGAAATATAATATTTTTAGCGTTAAAAAACTTAGCTGTTTGGGGAATTGATAACTCTGTTTCTGGTTTGAGAAAAATAAAAGAAAAAAACAAAAATAATCCACTTATTCAAAATATTCACTTAAAACAAGCAGATTTAAAAACAATTAAATTAAAACAGCGCAATTATTTTGATTTAGTTATTTGTGTTTACACTTTTCATGAAATTGGACTAAATGGTGTAAAAAATATTATTAAACAAGCGAAACTTTCTACCAAACCACATGGGATAAATTACCTCGCCATTTTTATTCCCCAAAAAGGAACCTTCATCAGAAAAGAATGTTATTACCCCAATGAAAATGATATTATTAAAATACAGGAATTGGAAGATTATAAAGAAAAAGAAAGTCTTTTTGACGCACAGCCATCCCATTCCTTATTCAAAAAGAAAAGAAATAAAGCATAAACATTATGTTTGTCATTTATTTTTAGAAAAAATAAAATAATTCTTTAAATATGGCTGAAGTAAAAATTTTAATCCAGGGCTATTTGATGGCTGATTTTAAAGATAAGAAAAAAGCCGGCACTTGTCCGACTATTTCTCTAATCCGCGACCAAGGAAAAAATATCGTTGTTGATCCAGGAACAGTCAAAGACCAAAAAATAATCAGAAACAAATTAAAAGCGGAGGGTTTAACCATAGATGATATTAACATCGTCGCTATCACTCATTCCCATCTGGACCATTACCGGAATATCGGCATGTTTCCGCGGGCGAAAGCTTTGGATTACTGGGGCATCTGGGAAAGAGACAAGATTAAAAAATTACCCGCCCGATTCACGAACGACATTGAAATAACAAAAACTCCAGGCCATAGCTACGATGGTATCAGCCTTATAATTAAAACCAAGGAAGGTAAAATTGCCATTGTGGGCGATCTCTTTTGGAAAGAAAATTATCCCCAAAAAGATCCTTACGCCAGTGATCCAAAAAAACTAAAAACCAACCGCAAAAAAATTTTAGCTTTGGCTGATTGGATTATCCCCGGACACGGGGATATTTATAGAGTTAAAAAATAAATTGACAATATCCTTTGCCCGAATTATAATGAATTCGGCTTTATGTTGAACACTATAATTGGATTAAATATTACAAAAGACAAATTCAAAAAATTGGCGTTTTACCGCTCAAATATTAATATTTTCTAAAAATCTCGATAAAATCGGGATTTTTTGTATACCCCCAACACCTACAACCTAAAAAGCTAAAGAGCTAACAAGCTACCACCTAATCTATGCCCAAAACCTACGCACCCGAAGAATTGAAAAAAAGATTCAAAAAAGTAAACTGGGTTTTTGCCTATGAAGAATTGCTAGCCGCCTATGACGAAAAAGCGAAACTCGTTATGCTGATTGAAGACTATATGAAAGGCGTTTATGCCGAAGCTTGGCGCGTTTATCATTTTCCGAGAACCAGCCCCTTAGTCAAATACGCCAAACGAGAAGGCACAAAATCAATTTTTTATCTGAAAGAAGGCACAGCCAAAAAACTTCGCCTCGTCCCCTCTTTTGCTCCGATCGGCATCAAGCAGGTAATCGTGAGCGGGAATGAAATAAAAATACTTTATAGCGGCTTGGGCGGCGGCGGGGTGAGTGCGGCCTATTGCCGAGGCCTCGCCAAGGGCGTGAAAAAGATCAAAGTTGTAAATGAAGCCGGCGGCAACCAGCATGGCGAAGCTATGGTGACGCTTCCCCGCTATCATCATATGATTATCGGTATTGACGACACGGACAATGAAAAAGAAGGCGCCACATACGCTCTCGCTCATAATATAGCCTTGGCTATCAGTAATGATAAAAATATCCGCTATATCTCACATACTAATACCCAGCTCTATCCGGAAAATCCTTCGAAAACCAAAAACTGTATGAGCACGAGCATCGGCTTTCTCGTTCGGCCTGGCCTGGAAGACAAAATAATTAAATTTTTTGCGAAAGAATTAAAAGCAAAAACCTTGAGCCAAAATACGGCTATGGTCGTGCTCCGCGGATTTTTTATCCCGGAAAAATTAAAATTGTTTAGCCGACGATTAAGAACCAAATTTTTTACTAATCTCCCATACGCCAAACGGCTCGCCAAAGAGCTAAATTTGGAATGCCATATTATTACCGGCGAAAAGGGACTGATCGGCGCGCTCGGGGCCGTGAGTATGCACGACAATCCGGATCTCGCCGCCAGTCTGCCGCCCGGATTTGATAAGATGGTAAAATGGTAAAAATTACTATTAAATAAACTCACTATTTAAAATTTGCTAAATTACCCCATTTAATCTAAAATAGATTATAATAATTATTAATTATCCACTTATGAAATTCCTCAAATCCCTCTTTTTTATCGTAATTTTAGGGGCAATCGGCGCGGCCGCCTATTTTTATCTGCCAATATTGCGACAGGATAGTTCTAATAGCAACACCAATATCAACATGCCTATCGGCGCTAATCTTGCCTATGTCGAGGGAATCGCTGAATATCGCGATCCCGCAGGCAGCTGGAAAGAAGCTAAGGCGGATCTGAATTTACTCCAAGGATCATCGCTTAAAATTACAGGTCCGGGCCGAGCCATTATCAATCTCGATGACGGTAGCGCTCTACGCATCGGCGCCGATTCATCAATGACGCTTGAAAAACTTGATCCCAATAATATTATCGTTGTTAACAATCGCGGCGAACTTTATTTAAGGATCGCAAAATCAAGCCGAATATTTGAAGTCAAATCCGACGGCATTACTTACGAATCAATGGGCACGGCTTATAAAACAATCAATAAAGACAAAACCCAGGGCGTGGAAGTCTATGAAAGCAAAGTAAAAATTATTGGCGCCGAAGACGCCGAAGTCATCGTTGATCAAGGGAAAAAATATTACTTAGCTAATGAAACCGATCAATCAAGCGTTAAAGTGATAAAAGAACTTAAGCTGGAAGAAATCAAAAAAGATGAATTTGTTATGTGGAACAAAACCCAAGACGAGTCGCAAACTGAATTCAAAGACGAGATGGGCATTCTCTCTGATCTCACCCCCCCTGAATTATCCATCACCTCTCCTGAAAATGGCGCGAAGACCAAAGAGTCAAGCATATTAATAGAAGGCAAGACTGACGCTGAAGCGAAAATTTTAATCAACAATGCGGAAGTCAAAAATGAAAGCGGCGTTTTTTCTTACAAAGCAAATTTAAACGCCGGTGAAAATAAAATAAAAATCTCAGTGGTTGATACTGCCGGAAATAAAACCGAAAAAGAACTGACTATTACCAAAGTTGTCATGGAGCCGGCTGTAACAAACAACACAAGCATCAAGCTCAGCGCCGTTGTCACCACGGGCGGCATTAAATTCAGCTGGACAGTCGGCGGAATCAATGTCGATCAGGGATTCAAACTCATAAAAAGCTTGGAAATTAATCCGGTCTATCCGGGCAATGATTATCAATACCTGACCGAAAGCGGCACGAGAAGCTATACTTGGAAAATAAGCGACGGCAAAACATATTATTTCCGAGTCTGCCAATATCTTGGCGGCAAATGCGGCGTTTACAGTAATAATGTCAAAATCAAAGCGCCATTGGCGGAAACTAATAATACTTCCGGTGTTGTTAAATCAATCAATCTAAGCGCCATTAGCGGCGCCACAGTGAGCTGGACGCTAAACGGCTATTCCAGCCAAGGCTTCAAAGTCGTTTGGTCAGAAACTTCCGGGCCAACTTATCCCACGAGATCCGCTGATCAATATAATTATTACAGCGACCCCGGCCAGAGAACGAGCACACTCCAAGCCTTCAACGGTTCCGGCCTCTATTACGTCCGCGTTTGCGAATATCTCGGCGGCTCCTGCGGCGTTTATTCGAACCAAATCCAAATCAATCTCTAAAATAGAATCAAAAAACTGTCTTGCAAAGAGACAGTTTTTTGATTTAAAATTGATAGCACAATAGGGGTTTGGGGGCGTAAATTGCGCCTAATCCGCGTTAAGTCTGCATAAGCCTTCTTTTAGATATTTAAAATTAAACAAACTTAAAGGCATAAAACTACCACTTAACTATCTTTTTTATTAAGAGCCAATACAAATTAAAAATCGGATTAACAAAATATTTCAAGATGGGGTTGTTAATCTCTTGAAATTCAATCTTGCCTGTAAACAGCCGAACTACTTCGTGATCTTTTGCTTTCCTGATTTTAATAATCTGAAAACGCCTTTTAACCAAATAGGGCCAGTGCCAAGGATTAATAATCCAGAAATAACATTTAATTTTTTCTCCCCAGAAACCGTTTATAAAAGAAAAAACGAATAAGCCCGCTTCCATAATCAAAAAAGCCGGCAAGATCAAAATTAAAGTCGCGATTTTGTAATTCGTAAGAAGGCAGATAAAACGATTGCGCTCCATCCAATAATACTTCTTTATGCTTTTGGAAAAACTGTACTTATGATAAATTACAGAACCAGCCGCCAAAACCGATTTATAGCCAGCAAGCCTCAACCGCCACCCCAAATCCAAATCTTCGTGATACATATAAAATTTATCGTCGAACAGACCGATTTCTTTCAAAGCGCTAATCTGCCACAAGCTCGCCGCTCCCGATGTATAGGCAATTTCCTTATTCATCCCAAACTGATGACTAGTGACTAATGACTGATGACCACCTGCGTATCCAAACCCCAAAAAATGCAAATTATTACCCAAGGAATTAACCTTATCCTTCTCGGGCCACAGCATCAAGAGCGACTGCGCCGCGCCAACTTGATTATCACTATCTAAGGCTTTAGTCGCTTCAATCAAAAAATCAGGGTCAACAATCGTGTCCTGATTCAAAAGATAAATGTAATCGAAATCTCTATCTAGCGCCCATTTAATCCCGATATTATTTCCGGCGGCAAAACCAAGGTTCTTTTTATTCAAAATAATCTCATATCGCTCCGGATTTTTTTTAGTATATCTTTTTATTAAATCCAACGAATGATCAACCGAAGCATTATCAACTAAAATAATTTTTAATAAATCTCGCGGGTAATTAATTCTGTCCAAACTATTAAAACAATCTCGCAAATATGCTTCACCGTTATAAATAACAATTATGATCGCTATCTTCTTTTTCATAGCAAATTAACCTTTTATCAATACGCAATAAATTACTCTTCGCTCCTCACGCCAACCAACACTTTGTGCGCCTTGGCATAATTAATAGTCTTTTTCAGCCCGGTCTCAAGCGTTGTAATGGGTAGCCAATCAAGTTTTTCTTTGGCCAAACCGATATCCGGCAAACCAAGCTGACTCATAAAAAGCAATGCTGGTTCAAAGACAATCTTTGATTTCGATCCGGTCATTTCTATAATCTTTTTGGCAACATCAACCAGGGAATAATCATCCGGACTGCCGAGATTAATCGGCTCCTTTTCACTCGATGCCATCGCCTTAATACAACCCTCAACTAAATCTTCAACATAGCAGAGTGAAGTGGAGAATTTTTCATCGCCGTAAATTATCAAATCTTTATTATCAAGCGCTTGCACTACAAAATCCGGCACCATTTCTCCTGCAAAAAGCCTGACCCTGGGCCCGTAAGTGCGGAAAATTCTGACAATTTTTATATCAATATTATAAACATCGCGATAAGTCACGGCAAGGCTTTCGGCAAATCTTTTTCCTTCATCATAACAACTTCGAGGCGAAACCGGATCAACCGGCTGATAATCATTTTCTTTGAAATATTTTTTTTCCGCCGTGCGAGAGCCATAAACAGTAGAAGTCGAAGCCTGCAAAAATTTCGCTTTATATTTTACCGCCATTTCAAGCATATTGGCCGTACCGACGGAATTGGCGAGAGCCGTCTCGATTCTATACTTATCAAAATCTTTAGGCGACATCGGGCAAGCAAAATTGTATATTTCCTGGATACCCTGAATATTGATTTTAAATTTTTCCAATTCGGGATAATTTTCCAGGTCCAAAGGCTCGGAAATATCATGTTTGATAAAAACAAAATTAGAATTACGCAATAATTGTTCAATATTATTTTGGTTGCCGGAAACAAAATTATCCACGCAGATAACGTTATTTTCTTTTACTAGCCGATCGCAAAGAAAAGAGCCGATAAAACCCGCACCGCCGGTGACTAATATGTTTTTCCTGCCCAAAATGAATGTTGGCATATTGTTAAAAATTGAATTTATTACTCTATTATTATACCTTTTCCCGGCCGAAACGTCCATAATTTATTCAGGCCGAAATTCCAAAACAAAACTATGCCAATAGCCAAGGCCTTGGCTAAAAGGTCACTTAAGTGGAAATATACCACCAAAAAATAGAGTAGCGATGTATTGATGCCCAACCCGATAACATTGATAATAAAAAACTTAAAATACTGACTTTTAATTTTATTGACCTGGTTCCTAAATGTCCAATATTTATTAAGAATAAAACTAAAACTAACTGCCACTAAAAAAGAAAAGATATTGGCGGCAATAAAATAAACCAAAAATATCCTAGTTAAAAAAAGATAAACCGAAAAATCAACCAGAGTATTAAAAAATCCCACCAGACAAAATTTTGCAAACTGCTTCAAAATCGGATATTTTAAAATATATCGATGATTTTTAATTTTATTCATTATCCTTGTTAGGATTCTCATTTGGATAACAACAAAGTACATTATCTAAATATTCAATTCCGCAAAAATATTGACATATGGAAATATTTTTTATGGCACATTTGTGATTATTGTTTTTATCGACTTCATTCCAAGGACATTTATCTTGCTTCCAAGAAATATCACTTTCATTGGTAGATAGATCTATATCCATATTTGCTCCAACTAATTTTTTGATTATTCCTTCTTTCATATAGTCAAACATTAAATTTTTTCTTAAAATCTATAAACTAATAGCTAAAACCTAATACCTAAAAACTACTTAACCACTGCCGTATTAAGACCGCCGCGGAAATCACGGTTGTAGGCGTAGAATTGATACCTGACTTGGCCTTTGGCATCAAATATTCGGACGTGCGGTTCGCCGCCCTTGCCGGCGCCAGCGATAATCTCGTCATATCCGTCGTTATCCACGTCGCCCGAAGCGACACTTACCCCGCCCTTGAAATTTTTATCAAAAGCCAAAAACTGCAGACGCGTCCTGCCTAAATTATCCAAAATTTTCACCTGCGGCCCGCCGCCGAAAACCGGAGCCACTACAATTTCTTTAATTCCGTCATTATTAAGGTCGGAGGTAGCCAAGTTAACGCCACCGCGAAAATCACGACTGAAAGCAAAAAACTGTTCTTTCATCACACCATTATTATCGAACAATCGGACAAAAGGATAATTGTCTTTCGCCGGGGAAGCAATAATCTCTTCCCGCCCGTCATTATCTACGTCTCCCGCGGCCAAATTTACTCCACCCCTGAATTTATCGCTGAAAGCAAAAAACTGCAGTCGCAATCTACCCGTGCCGTCAAAAACTTTTATTTGCGGACCACCGGCCGATGCGGGCGTAACCAAAATTTCTTTAATCCCGTCGCTGTTTAGATCGGCGGTAGCAATATTAATCCCACCCTTGAAATTTTTGTCAAAAGCTAAAAATTGTTTTTTTAAATTTCCTCGTCGGTCAAATATTTTTATTTCCGGTATTCCGCCCGCCAGTTGGCCGGTAATTATTTCCATTTTGCCATCGCCATCCACGTCTCCTGACGCCAGAGACACGCCGCCTTTGAAACTGGAATCATAAGCCAAGAATTGATAACGGATTAATTTGTTAATCGAATCAATGGAATTAACTTCAGGAATAAAGTTGGAACGCGGGCTGACAACCAATCGGGCGAGCGCGCCCGGACTTGTATCTACGGCCTTGCCGGCGACAGAAAGAAGCGCTTTATTGGCGTTAACTAAACCTCTTCCGAGCTTGCCCAAAAAATCATTGTTTAATGAATCAATTTCATCAGCGCTATTGAGCAAATGATTGATAATTTCATTATTGGTTAAGCTTTGATTTTTTGATTTAATTAAAGCCGCCACGCCGGAAACCAAAGCCGCGGAAAGAGAGGTGCCTGACCAATAGCCGCCATAAGGATACGTAAAATCTTTACCTGAAATATTATAAGCTTCCGTGCCGTAAAATCCGATACCCGGAGCCGAAAGATCAACGCAATCATGGCCATAATTAGAAAAAGAAGTCTTTCGCTTATCATAATCAACCGAGGCTACGCCGATTACCCAATTTTCTCCTTGCAGACCGCCATAGCAAATCGGATACATTTTTTCCTTATCCAAATCGATCGCACCCTTCGGATTACTGTCATTTCCCGCCGAAGCCACGATAATTAATCCCGCTTCGTAAGCGCGTCGGATAGCTTCAGACATTGTTTTGCTGTAATTATCACCAACAAAACTCAAATTGATTATATTTGCTCCATTTTTAACTGCATAATCAATAGCTTTGGCCACGGCAAAAGCATCACCAACTCCAGCGCTATCAAGAACTCGTAGCGGCATAATTTTGCTTCGCCAGCTTATCCCGGCAACGCCTTCTCCGTTATTGCCGCGGGCGGCAATCAAACCGGCGATAATCGTGCCGTGGTTTACTCCGGCGCGGCTGCAAGTCTTTTTCTCGATACAGCCATCTTCAAAATCCGGCCGAGGATCATTATTATTCAAAACAAGATCCCAGCCATTAATATCATCCACATAACCGTTCTTGTCATTATCAATACCATCTCCGATTATTTCTTTCTTATTTTGCCAAATATTTTCTTTCAAATCAGCATGATCAATATCGACTCCTGAATCCAAAACGGCAATCACAACATCTTCACTGCCGGTAGTTTGGTCCCAAGCCCGAGGCACATCCATTTGATCCAAATATTTTTGCTCAAAATAAAACGGATCGTTTGGCGCCAAAATCGCCGCTTCATACAAATAATTTGGCTCGGCGTATTCAACCAAAGGATTATTCTGATAGAAATTCAATAATTCTCCTAAATTATTATCAGTTTTAATTTTATAAATTTTGCCGTTGTTTTTCATTTTCACTAAAATTTCGCTGACGTCAGATTCATTTTTTGACACCGCTTTATCAGAACCGAAAATAGGCCCTAGGGGATAAAATAAGGCTAAAATTAAAACTAAATTTAGCCCAACTAAAGCAAATTTTCTTGATTGAAAGACTGTCATAATCACCTTAATAATAGCTAAATTCAATCTTCCAGTCAATCCAACATCATACTAAAATGTAGGGATAGAATATTATTCTGTCCCTACATTATTACAAAAATTTTTTCTTCTAATTTCCTAATCCTTTGTCAACGTTAATATTTGTCGCCGCGAATTTAATCACGCTTGGAAAAAATTCCGTTGTCGCGACAATCGGATCGCCAATTTTATAATTCGTGAAAAACGCATCTGATATGTCTTCAACGAGCTGGCTCCAATTATTGCCATAAATAGCTCTGGCAATATCTTCGCTCTGTACCCAGCGCAAAGTACCATTCGCCGCAACGGCGTAAACCTTGGGGTCAGTGGTAATCTTTACCATTTTGACGCCGGGTTTGTAGGTAACATTGCCGCCGATTGTGATGGCAGCTAATTCAGCGTCGGTAATTGTTTTAACCGTGCTGAAATCAGCATACCAGGTCTTGTAGGTCTTTTCGTTCGGGAAAACATATCTCTTGCCATCAGCGCCATAGTAGTAGACGGCTGCTGTGCTCGCCTTGATCAGATCTCCGGCAGCGATAGCAACTGTTGTAAATTGAATAGTAATCGTTTTATCAATCACTGTTCCATCCACGGTTAGACTAAAAATGGCAGAACCGACGATTTTTGATTTCACTTCAAAACTCGCGTGGCCATTGACATCAGTAGTGGCGGAGATTGTTTTAATATCATCTTGATCGCCCCTATTTGATACCAAGCCGACAATTTTACCGGCCAGCGGATTATTGCTCGCATTTTTTACCGTCGCCGTAATGACTGTTTTAGTTAAGCCATCAGCCGGCAAAATATTTTCTGGAGCAATAAGCGAAGTGGTGGTTGAAGCTACGGAATTAGCCGCGCCGGTATTCACTGTAACTGTTATTCCGCTCCCGACTGTTTCTTTATTACCTGTCCAATCTGTTCCTTGGGTTTTAATAATATATGTGCCATCAGCCGGAATCACCCAATTATATTCCCAAGTGGAAAAATTGCTGCCGATCGCCGTGACATCTGACCAGGGACCGCTGTTAAAAGAAATTTGCAATAATGCCGGAGTAGATCCAGCCTGATCTCGCGCCGTTCCTTTAATGGTATAAGTATTGGCGGTAATCACGATGCCATTAGCCGGATTAGTAATCACAGTTTTAGGCCCGACAATATCAGCGTTATAAACACGGATAGTTGAGATTGAAGGATTCACAATATTTATAGCAGGACCCTGCACGCCATCCATAAAAATTCCCTGATCGCCAATCTGAAATTGCCCTGTTGCGCCGTTATCAACCAAAGCCGGAATCTCCATTTGCACCAAAGCGTTAGCGCTGATGGTCGTGGGCGTTTCAATGCTTACAAAAGTTCTCAAACCTTGAGATGGAACAAATTTATTTAAACCGGACAAATACCAACCGTTATAAGTATCAGTCCAAGTGGCTTCGCCCAATTTTTCGTCAATATCCATTCCTTGAAAACCAGTCTGGCCGACATCCGCCCAAACTACGACCTTGCTGATGCTATTAATATTGGCTGAACCGGTATTTTGAAAAGTTATCGCTCGCAAAGTATCAGCCAGCAAATCACTTCTGGAAATAGTAACATCCATAACTAACTGGTCGAATTCCGAGCGATAAATGTCAATCGCCGGAGCGCTATTGTTAGTAACTGTCATTGTGCCCACGGCGCTGGCTGGCTTTAAACCAGCTAAAGCCAAACTCAAAACAAAAATTGCTAAAATTGTTTTGCGCATAAAATTTTATTAATTATAAATTAATTTTTTAATTGCCACTTTTTAATCTCTCTAGCGTGTTTTTTGCCGTTTCATTAGTGGGATCAAGCACAACTAATTTTTCGAAATATTCAATAGCTTTATCTTTGGGACCAAAATCTTCGTAATAAACCGCAAGCTGACCGACGAATTCCGCGTCAACACCCATGCCTTCGTTATTTTTTAAACCTAATTCTAAAATTTTTGGTATATCGGTTCTTTTCTCCTGAAGATTGTAACGATAAAGACCGGCCAGATTGCGATAAGCATTAGTCCATTTTGGATTAGTATCTATGACTTTTAAATAATTTTCCTCAGCTTCTGTATATTGTTTATTGCGCACATACAATTCTGCCGCATTCATCAAAAGCAAGGTGTCAGTCGGCCTTATTTCAATCGCGGCATTATAAATTTTAATCGCGTCTTCATATTGACCCTTGTCTCGTTTATAAGAAGCAACAGTTAAATATGAATTAATATCCGTCGGATTATTGTTGATATTGTCGACGGCTTGTTTTACATTTTCCGGCAATTCCTCTTTCAGCGGAAAAATTTGGCTGATAATACTTTTGACGTTAACGAGCTTCCCCTGCCACAGCCAAACCTTAACGGCCAAAAGACCGCCCGCCAAAATTATAATTAAAACAATGATAAGAATAATTTTTTTGTTTTTTGTGAGCATAATATTAAATTATAAATATTTTAATTGAATTAATAACGCCCTATATCAAGGCACGTAAACAGCCACTCTTCATCTCTTATTTTAACGTATTTTTTGACGATTGAAAAGGGATAATAAAAACTCGCTTAATTTTTTGCAAATCCCATGCTTTAACGGATTATTATGAATATAGTTGAAATATTTCTAAAAGTCAATAAAACCAAAACCCCCCTCCGATGGCCATCGGAGGGGGGTTGGTTTAGTTAGGAAAATATATTTTTATATATTCCCTAACTGTTAGCAGTTTTGAAGGTTGCTGCTAAACCTATAGATTCTATTCTCCGAGCTTCCTTGGTCACTATAGCTTTACGCCGCAGTGGCAAGATCAAAGGAGAACTTGTTCTCCGAAGCTCCAGCCCCGCGAATGCGGGGCGGAGCGAAGGAGAATTAGTAGGACAAGCTTCCACCTACGAGAGGCAGATTCTTGGTCGCTGGATGAGTGCTATTTGCGCTACCAGTCCTATTGCCGACATCAGAGCTAGAGCCATCCCAGTAAGTCACACCATAAGTGGTGGTGGGATTTGTAGTGGCGTTAGAAACTGACATCTGATAGGTGTTGGTAGAAATTCCGCCAGTAGTATCGCCAAAGATTCTAATGACTTTGGTAACACCGGCAGAGATTTGCAAATTGCCGTCTGAAGTCCATTGACCAGCACAACCATCACCGGTAGCGCCAGCGCCGGCAATTGTACAAGCGCCTGTGCCAGCAGCTGAACCGATTGATATGGCTGAGTTTCCTAAGACCACCGTATCGCCATTATACGTATTAGCGTTAGCTGACGTAACCGTGGCATAAGTGGTATTAAGATCGTCGCTCTTAACGGTCAAACTGCCCGTAGCCGAGAAATTAGCAACAGCAGTACCGCTATTGACTAATTCAAGCTCGCGGATAGTGATATCATCACCGGTCGCCTGCAAGTTGAGTCTTAAGACTTCTTTGCCCGCGCCAGCTGTCTGAGTGCCTGAAGGCGTAGCCGCATTCAAGCTCACAGTCAAGATACCTTTGTGGATACTGAAACCATTGGAACCGAATACCTGAGAAGCAGCCACTGTACCAAGGCTGTTAATGGTATTCATGAGAATAGTAGCACCTGATTGCTGACCAGTGGCAATGATGTAGTAATCATTGGCTGTGGCAGCGCCCGCGCTCCATAAGGTATCTTCCGAAGCTGTACCCGGTTGACCGGCTGTACCATCAGCAGATTCAATACCAATTTGGAAATTGGCTCCAGTGCTGGTAGTTACCTGAGTCTTGTCCGGTATATCCATCTTGATGGTAATAGTGCTATAGCTGTCTTTGGGAATAACCAAAGTACCGCTATTCAAAACTACTGGGGTCATGCCATTCGCATCAAGAGTATAACCGGCGGTATTGCCGATGAGAACGCCATTGGCATAAAGATAAACTTTAGACACATTGGCTCTCGTGCATTCAGTACCACCCTGGGTATTGTTACCGCAGAAAATATCGAGTACCGAGACATCAATCGGTTCATAAGAAGCAGTGAATTTATACTTCATTACTTCATTGCCGGTTGAAGAAGAAACAAGCTGGGCCGCTGAAGGCATATCAGCTGATTTCTCAATTTTCAACAAACCTTTGGCCTGGATTGTCTGGACTTGGCCAATACCGGATACTCCTTTCGATCCGGCGGCTAAGGTGTTGCCTGTAACTTTACCAGTTGCAACTGCATCACCGACTGCCGCGACTCTGAATCTATGGTCAGTACCAGTCGCTGAAACAATACTGCCTTTCAGTGTTAAGCGTGAAGAAGTATTCATGGCAACAACAACAGGTGTCTGGAAAGTGAAAGTGACCGTGCAGGTGCCAGCGGCAGAGTTGGTCAAAGCCGCGGTTGAATTTGAAGTCGGCAATTGGATAATCGCGGCTCCGGCCACGGTATTATCCTGGATGCCCCACAAAGTCAAATTGTTAACACCTGAGCAGTCCGTGCCGCCGCCACTCATTGTGTCGGTAAGCATTAATGAACTGACTCGAACATCTTCACCGCCCGCTGACGCGTCAAGGTCAAGAGTGGAGAAAGTTTGCTGTTGAGCGTTAACTACCAAATTGGCAGCCGCGGGAGTAGCCGCGGTAATCATACTTAAGAAAGCAGCCTTAACTGTCTGCGTATTGCCGGTAACAGCAGCGGATGGAGGAACGGTAGTACCGGTTGAAGTAGTATAAGTACTCTTGCCGGAATTAGCGCCCTTGGCTGTAATCTTATTCGCCGCCATATCAGCATGGATTGTGTCATTGGCTACAGTTGATGAACTTACATTGGCTTTAATTATAACTACAGTGGTGCCAATCGGCAGAGTATAGGCATCAGTAAAGGTTACTGTGTCTGTACCGGCGATATCAGCAATACTCGCATCGCGGTCTTTCGGACCGGCGAGAATGGCGCCCGTGGCGCTATTGTACAAAGTAAAGCTGGTAAATTTGCCGACAGTAGCTGTAACAGTCGTATAATTGATAATAGTCTGGCTGACATTGACTGGTTCGCCATCAACCTTGACATCTAAAGTCGTCAAAGCTACTTGTGTCGCGCCCTGAGCAATATTGCCCGTGGCAGGAGTCAAAGCGCTCTTGATAACTGTCAAATAGCCCTGATTAATGGTTTGGGTCTGGCAAAGCTTATTGGTCGCGCCGACCATACAAGTCGCGCCAGCGCTGCCATCAGTGACCGCTACTTCAAAGCCATAGGTCTGACCTAAACCTCTAACAGTAAAGGTCGTGCCATCATAGACATCAAAGGAAACAGTTCTGCCTGAACCGCTGCCAGCGATGCTAGCTTTGATTGAAAGGTCAGCTGAACCGCCCTTATCAATGCTAACTGTTAAATTCTGGAAAGTAGCTCGGCCATTACTGTCTAAACCGGCGAGGGTCGCGATCGTCTGGCCAGAAGTATCATTGACCAATTTGATATCCTTGACATCAGAATTGGAGGCTGTGCCATTTTTGATGGCAGTTACGGAATTAATCAAAACCGCTTCAGCCGAAGTAGTCGCTAAATGAACCTGAGTAAATCGGACATCGGTCGCGTTGGAATCAACGCCGCTATCCGCCGTCGGGTTCAGGGCGCCACGAGTAATCGTGAGGCCGCCGATGGTGACATTGGCAACAGTCATAGTGTTGCCATTGATTGGGAAAGTGCCGGCAACGGTAGAAGTGGTGGTAATATCAGTGGCCGCTGTAATTCCCAACATATGCATATCAGCGACGAAGGTCGCGCTAATATCAGCCGCGATTACTACCGTAACCGGAGTTCCGGCATTAACGGTAATTGGGCTATTGGATAAATTAAAGGTGGCCTGATGAACTGAACTCAAAGTCTGTGAAGTGCCCTTCTGGACGCCATCAACATATAATTTGATAGCTGAAAGGCGGATATCAGCGCCAAGACCAGTTCTGGTCACTTTCAAACTGGTAACAGAGGAGGTACCGCCGCTAGCAGTTAAAACAACCTTGGTAAAGGTGACATTGCTCGCGCCGATTGGGACTGAAGTGGAAGCTGGGGAATCAGAAGCCAAAGCGACTGATAATTGGCCGGCCGCTACTGTAGTCAAATTTTTATCGACGTTAATCGAAGTGGCTGCTGTTTGAGCGGTAACTACATTGAAATCAGCTGAAGAGGTGACATTCGCGCCAATTGTATAATTGGTAAAAAATGCATCTGAGACATCGTCAATCATTGTATTCCAAGTAGTTCCATACAAAGACATAGCAATCGCTTCGCTCTGTACCCAGCGCAATGAACCATTCGCCGCAACGGCGTAAACCTTGGGGTCGGTGGTAATCTTTACCATTTTGACACCGGGTTTGTAGGTGACATTGCCGCCGATTGTGATGGCAGCTAATTCCGCGTCGGTAATTGTTTTAACCGTGCTGAAATCAGCGTACCAAGTCTTGTAGGTCTTCTCGTTCGGGAAAACGTATCTCTTGCCATCAGCGCCATAGTAGTAGACGGCTGCTGTGCTCGCCTTGATCAGGTCTCCGGAGGTCATAGTGGCCGCCTGAGCTGATAAAGGGATGAGAGCCGCTACGCCGATTGACCAAGCAATGGTCGTCACGGCGACGCTAACAGTCAAGGCTCGTTTTCCTTTTTTTATTAGGTCTGTCATTTAAATTGATCTCCTTAAATCGCGAATTTTTACAAATTTATCGCGAATTATCGCAAATATTTCTATTCGCTTAAATTCGTATATGATTCGCGTTAAATTAATATTTAATGCAGAAACCTCTTTCCACGGATTCCGCGCTTAATTAAGTTCGCGCAATCCGCGTCATTAGAGTCGACCTTTATGTTCCTACAATTAATTAGCATATTTATTCTGCCGCTTCCGGTTTTGGCATCCGCTGCGAGACAAACTCCATGTACGATTATGATTAAGTAAAAATCACACGCAAGGTTTGTCCCGCCGCCTGCCTAACTGGAAAGGGCATTAATTATTTACTTTCTTCATACAACAGTGAGCCGGAAACATTTACATTCTCATTAACCATTGCCCCGCCTTCCACCTGGCTCGGCTGTTCGCTGTTAGTATTAGTTGAATTAGTATTGGCTGCACCCGCTGCTACATCAGATGAAGCACTCGCCGCGGTAGCTTCTGCCTTATCATCATTAATATCTTCAGCGGTACGAGCCAACTCATTACTCTCTTTTACCTTGTCAAAAGCCGAGGACAAATTTCCGCTTTCGAGAAGAACTCTTGCTTCATCAAGCGTCTTCTTTATCTCATCTGATTTTATACTAGCTTCTTTAATATCAGTTGTATTAATTTTTTCTTGTATCTGTAATTGCTTAACTCTCTCATCAGTCTTATTAATTCTATCTTCAACTTTCTTTACTAGATCATCTTTAGCGTCTTTATTATTCGCCTGATTATGATTATCTATAATAATACTCACGGCATTGTTATTGGTCTTTTCCGAAGCGGCCAGGGCTTCCTTGATTGTGTCTTTTGTCGAAGACGGCATTTCTTTTTTTGTCGCTTCAAGCGCGCTCGTATAGCTCTCAGTCATATCATCCACGATAACAGCCAGATTGACCACGTCCGCCGCATTGCCGGTTTTTTTCAAATTGTCCAACCGATTATTGATACTGCCCAGTTCTTCAGTAAACCGCTGTAATGGTATTTTGATCTTAGCGTCTCGCGCCGAACTCTCATTAGAATTTTTTACCTTTTTCAATTCTTCGATTCTCTTGCCGGCTAATTCCATTTCCATCGTCATCTTATCTTTCTCGTCGAGCTTTAAACTAAGTTGCACTCTTTCTGCGGTAATTTTCACCGGATAAAGAGTGTCTCCCGGCAAACTACTGAAGGCGGCGTTAACTGTGACAATGCCACTGCCCATAGCCAAAGTGGAAATTACTATTACTACTCCGGCCGGACGAAGCGTGAAAGCTGTTAATTTTTTAAATTCTATAAAAATAATCGATGAGACTGACAACCGAGGTTCCAATTTCTGCCTCTGGGATTTTATTTGAGACAACAAAAGCTCTCGGCCGGATTGTTTCCAATCTTGCCGAGGCTCAATTTTTTTCAAGCTCTTTAATTGTCCGAATAATTCTTTTTCGGATGGCATATGAATATTTAACTATTTACCATTTTTTTCATTCAAAATTTCTTTCAAGGTTTCGAGCGATCGAAAGATCAGCACTCTGACCGCGCCTTTGGACTTCTCCAAAATTTGCGCGATTTCGCTGATAGATAATTCTTCAATAAATCTGAGAATAATTACTTCGCGGTATTCATCCTTCAGCTCTCGCAAATTCTTTTCAATATTTTCCATCTCCAGACTTATTTGCATTTTATCAAACTCGTCGCTCGCTATTTCCAAATCATCAGTCAACTCGTCATTCATTTTTTCTTTCTGCGCTCGTTCGCGATAATAATCAATAACAATATTGCGCGCGATTCGATAAAGCAAGGCGCCGATGTGTTTGATTTCTCCCTTGCCCTCGTTGATGTATTGCCAGGTTTTCAAAAATACTTCTGATGTTAAATCTTCCGCCTCTTCAACCGAAGAAACTTTAAAATAAATAAACCTGTATATCTTCGAAACATACAAGTCATAGATTTCGCTAAATGCATCCGGGTCTTTCTTCTGAAGCTGATTTTGGATGATTTTTTCTTTTAACCAGTTTCGCATTTAATAAGACGAAAAAAAATAAAATTTGTTACACCAAATTTGAACTAATTATAACTTATTAATGCAAAAAGTAAAGCCTTTTAATATAAATATTTAAGCTAAACATCTTGCTAAAATTTTAAAATAATGTTATATTGCTAATAATTGTCCACACTATTCTAGACAATAATCACTAAATAAGATACAATTAAATTATCAACATAATAAATCAAAAAATTAATAAATAAATTATTTCTATGCCCTTATCAACACCCGCTAATTCCCCTAATAACATCATTCGCCTCTCGGTTTCCGAGGCCAGCCGCTTCTTCGGCGTAGACCAAAAAACGATCCGCCGCGCCATCGCGAGCCAAGAGCTCCGCTATGTCGTGGTCCGCAGTCGATACAAAATCCATTTTGAGAGCCTCCTCAAATGGTCGCAGCAAAAGACAACTATAAAAAATAAATTAGCCAATCGCGGCATCGGCCAATATGTGGATGCGTGGAAAATAAAAAATAAACTTTACAGTCCAAATCCAGCAAGCATTAATAATCCCAAAAAAGAATAATCACCCGCGTCGAAATGCAATATTTTCTGTCTTCAAGGATTTATTAAATATCAACGTGATGTAGGGAACGGTTTCTAACCGTTCCCTTTGTTGTTAAAAATTATTCACGTAAAGACGTAATATTTTACGTCTCTTTTTATCATTTACGTAAAGACGCCGATTTATCGCGTCTCCAAAAAATATAATATTTTATTTTATACAATCGTAGAGACGCGCCATGGCGCGTCTCTACAACCTTCGGTAACGATTCTCGCAAAAAAAACAACGAACGGCTAGAAACCGTTCGTTGTTTTTTATCACCCGTATTATCAAATTTTTTTCTCTTCGGAATAATTGACTAATTCGCCCAAGCCACTAGAATCATCGGCAATTAATTCTTCATAAATATCAATAGTCTTCCTCGCAACCTTGTCCCAATTATAATTTGCCGCCATATGCGCTCGAGATTCCTCGCATTTTTCTTCAATCAATTCGGGGCTATCCAAAAGAAATTTTAATTTTCTTTCAAGATCGTTTACGCTCTTATTCCTAAAAACAAATCCAATATCGAGCACTACTTCTTTGTTTTCCGAAATATCGCTTACGAGTGTAGGCAAGCCATAGCTCATCGCTTCAAGTAAAGCGATTGAAAGCCCTTCAGCTTCAGACGGCTGGACAAATAAATAAGCGTTGGAATAAAGCTCAGCCAAAATTTTATCTTTTTGTTCGCCGGTAAAAATGATTCTCTTATCATCCCCTGCCAAATCTTTGAGATATTTGGCATAGCTATTGGTATAGCTCGAATCGCCGACGATTACTAATTTCTTATCCGTATCCAAATTTTTGTAAGCTTCAATTAAGTACTGAAGTCCTTTGTGTTCAATGAGTCGGCTCACGGCTAAAATATAATCCCCCTCCCCGAGATTCCACTTCTTCAAAATCAAATCCGCCTCTACTTTATTATATAGAGGAACGCCATTAGGAATATAGATGGGGTCGCCGCCAAATTCTTTGCGGCATTTTTCCCGCTGTGAAACCGAAACTGCGATTGCTTTGTCAGATACATTAAGAGAGATATAGGCTCCAAGGCCCAAACATTTTTGCGCAAACCAACCCCACTTCTGATGTTTCCTGTCGTCAGAATGGAAAGTAGAAACGACCTTGGCTTTTCTTTTCAAAATTTTTACAATCCACAAAAGTGAAGACGGACCAATTGCCTGATAATGAATGACATCAACTTTTCGGAAGAGCACATCAATAGTGGCCAAAAAGGTATGGACGATGGCGTCCAAATGTTTAGTCTTGATAGTCGGCAAATGGATCAATTGCACTCCTTTATAATTCTTGAGATTTTTAGCAGTATAATGATCTCGGCAATAACAAATCACCTCATGGCCTTCTTTGGCTAAACGAGTTGCTAATTCTTCCACGTGGCGTTCGACGCCACCGGAAAAAGCCGGTATCCCCTTTTGTCCGATAAATGCTATTCTCATATTCTTTATTTATTCGCTTATTATTCGCTTTCTAATTAGCTTAAATTAGCGATATTCAATAACTCTCTATATTATCACATTTAAAAAATTATGTCAACCCCCCTGCCCCTACATTCTATCCACAAGCGCAACATCCGTTTTCCGCCTCATACTTCTCCTAAGATGCTAAACACCCTGCAGGGTGTTTAGCATCTTCACCTTAATTTTCAAAATCCGCATAATTCCGTGCAAAAGAAAAAGCGGTTTTCAATTAGATTGAAAACCGCTTGTGTTTATTTTCCTCCTGTTCTACCCCTTTTAATTCAAGGGGCTGTTAAACTAATAGGTCCGGCGGGGGCGCTAAGATTTCCATCCCAATCACGAGACTGAACGATGAAGTAATACGTAACCCCAATGTCCAAACCTAAGGTTTGAGATGTGAGATTTCCGAGCACCGCGTGCCCGGTATAATCCCCCAGAGTTGTACCCCAGGACAGATTGTAACCGGCGATGGTGTCCGTGTTTGGGTTCCAGGATAAGCTGGCGATATTGCCGCCGACGATTTCTCCAATGAAACCGGTCGGCATGTCAGGTCCGGATCCTCCTGCGCCGACAACTGGCACCGCGGTCACTTCCGCCGAGTAACCGCTTTCATTGCCGGAGCTGTCGTAGGCGGTCAGTGCGAAGAAATATTCGGTGCCATTCACGAGACCGTCGACTTGGAAAGAAGTGCGATCGCCGAGATTTAGCGGAGTGCCATAAGCGCCCGACGACGTTCCGACGTAGAGATTATAACCCCAGAGGTCGGCTTCGCCATTTGCAACCCACTGCAGGTCGACGAAACCATCGCCGGCGGCAGCGACGAGTCCTGTCGGCGGTGCGGGCGGTGTGGTATCGCCGCCTCCCGCTTGCGGCGCCGCAGTGACTTCCGACGAATAACCGCTCTCGTTTGCTGAGATGTCAACGGCCGTGAGCACGATATAGTAAATCGTGCCGTTCACGAGATTGTTGATTTGGTATGTCGTAGCGGTGCCGCCGTTGATTGGCGCTCCGTAAACCCCAGGCGCCGTACCGAAACGGATATTGTAATGCGAAAAATCCGCTTCGATATTGGCGGACCAGGAGAGATTGATCTTCTGGTTGCCAGGTAGCGCGACGAGATTAACGGGTGGCGCGGGTGGCGTCGTATCGGGAACTGTACCGTTCGGAACTGCCGATCTCTCGATGGATTTCTCGCTCTCGTTGCCGGCGGTATCGACCGCAGAGACGGCAAAGAAATAGAGAGTGCCATCGGTTAATCCGGAAACGCGGCGGCTTGGCTGGGTGATATTGTTGACCACGTTCGGGTAAACGCCCGAGGACGTGCCCCAGTATAGATTGTAGCTCGCCAGGTCAGGTTCGAGATTGGCCGACCAGTACAGGTCAACGAGACTGCTTCCTGGCTGAGCGCTTAAGTTTTCAGGCCGCAACGGCGGAGTGACATCCGGATCCAGCGCGGGCTGAGCGTTTACCTCGTTTGAGTAGCCGCTTTGGTGATCGGCCTGATCATAGGCCGTGACTGCAAAAAAGTATTGCTGTCCATTCACCAAACCGACGACATGATAAACACTCACATTGCCAACGACGGTGTGCGCCGTATAATTACCAGCGCTTGCGCCGCGATGAACAATGTAGCCGCCCAGATCCGGTTCGGCGTTGGTATTCCAAGCGAGATCAACCGCGCCATCGCGTGCTACGGCGACGAGCCCTGTTGGCGGCGCCGGCGGCAGATCGGCTTGCGGTCTGGCGCTGACTTCAATGGAATTCCCGCTTTCGTTGCGATTCGGACTATTGTCATAGGCCGTTATCACGATGAAGTAGGTCGTGCCATTGGTCAAGCCTGAGAGCAAGTGAGTCGTTTGGTTGCCGACGTCGATCGGAGCGCCGTAGACGCCCGACGACGTGCCGTAATAAACACGGTAGCCGCCGAGATCCGCTTCAGCGTTTTCCGACCAACGAAGACTGATATTCCCATCGCCTGCGATCGCCACCAGATTAACTGGCGGCTGAGGAGGCGTAGTGTCGGGAATAATCCCGTTTGGTATCGCGCTCCGTTCGATTGAGAGTCCGCTCTGGTTACCGCTCGTATCTACGGCCAAGACAGCGAAGTAATATGACGTGCCGTTTGTGAGGCCCGTCACTTGCTGACTCGTACCCGTGATGCC
>JAGVFQ010000019.1 GCA_020057505.1 Patescibacteria group bacterium
ACTTCGCCAATTTTATGTTTTTTACCGGTATAAAAAAGAATCCGCTCTGAAACGGTGGTTTTGCCGGCATCAATATGGGCGATAATTCCAATATTGCGAGTTTGTTCTTGGCTGTATTCTCGAGGCATAATATTCTACGAAAATTACGAAATAGTACGAAAAATACTAAATCATTAATAATTATTTCAAGTTAATAATTCGCTTTATTTTAACGCCATGAGACGTAAAATTTGCGATTAAACCTAATTTTATTTTTTTAGCTTTTAAATAAGCAACTACTTGATCAATGTTTTGTTTATTATAATAATCACCTTTTTTGATTTCTAAAACGACCGTATTCTCAATAAGAAAATCTAAGAAATATTTTCCAATAACCTTATCTTCAAACAACAAGGGAACCATCAATTGTTCTTCTACTTTTAAACCAACTTCTCGCAAAGCTATGCCGATTGCTTTTTGGTAATGTTTTTCCAAAAATCCAGGTCCCACTTTTCTAAAAACATCAAACAAGACACCGTAAACTTTATAACTTAATTCTGGATAAACCAAATCATTCCGTTTTAATTGATATTTATTTTTCTCCTCCATTAATTTATCTTATATTTTCGTATTTTTCGTACTATTTCGTAATTTCGTAGGAGTATCGTACTTTCGTAGCCCTTATCGGCTGAACCGGGCGAAATGAGCAAAAGCTCTATTAGCCTCAGCCATGCGATGAACGTCTTCGCGTTTCTTGATGGCCGCACCCTGTTTGCCATAAGCATCAATTAATTCCATAGCCAATCTTTCGCTCATCGGCTTACCTTTTTTCGATTTGGCCGCTTCAATAATCCAACGGAAAGCAAGAGTCAGCCGGCGTTCAGCCCTCACTTGGATAGGCACCTGATAGTTCGCGCCGCCGATTCTCCGGCTTTTTACTTCGAGCAAAGGTGAAACATTTTTTATAACCTGATCAAAAACATCCAAAGGATCTTTTTTTACTTTTTCTTCCACTAATTCAAGCGCCTTATAAACCACTTTTTGCGCGACAGTTTTTTTGCCGCTGCGCATAATATAGTTTATAAACTTGGCGATAACCAAACTGTTATATCTCGGATCAGCTTCAATTTTTCTTTTTTTTGCTTGTTTGCCTCTCATAATAAATAAAATGCTAATTATGCTAATTTAGTGCGAATTTGTGCGAATACTTATTAGCATAAATTCGCAAAAATTCGCATTATTCGAATCTTTTACTTAGGAGTTTTGACGCCATAAAGTGAACGTCCTTTTCTTCGACCTTCCACGCCCTGCGTATCATAAATGCCTCTCACAATATGATAGCGGACGCCCGGCAAATCTTTTACCCTGCCACCGCGAACCATCACGATCGAGTGCTCTTGCAGATTGTGCCCGACTCCGGGAATATATGCTGTCACTTCCATGCCATTCGAAAGGCGGACACGAGCGATTTTTCGGAGAGCCGAGTTTGGTTTTTTCGGCGTAGTGGTCGTAACTTTCAGACAAACGCCACGCTTAAAAGAGCAACCTTTATCAAGTTTGGTTTTGCGGCGGTGAAGCGTATCTAAAACCGTTTCCAAAGCAGGAGTCTTGGACTTGCGAGCCGCCGTTTTTCTTCCTCGTTTAACTAATTGATTGATTGTTGGCATAAATTACTCTGTATTCTATTTTAAAATAAAAAAATTCGACAAAATCGACTTAATATCAGAGTATCACAATGCTAAAATCTCGTCAACATTTGTAGGGAACGCACATGTGCATTCCCTACAAATGTCTAATGTCTGGCTAAAAAAACCTATACACCAAATTAATCGCCCAAGTAAAGATGGCGCTAAGTATGGAAACACTGGAAAAACTGTCCAAGATTATAAGTAAAATTAAAATTATCGGTCCGCGAGTTTCAAGAAAGTATTTGAAATTATCGTATTTGGGCGAAGGCAATAAGGCAAATAACACTTTGGAGCCATCCAAAGGCGGAATGGGAATTAAATTGAAAACTATCAAAAAAACATTAAGCATGATTAAAATATCCAAAAATTGAACCAATAAATTTTCAGGGCCTAAGGCGGTAAAAACAACCAGAATTTTTAACAAAATTCCGAAAAAGATAATTAAAATAATATTGGCTAATGGACCTGCTATAGATATGATGGCTGGACCCCACTTTGGATATTTATTCAAATTAAAAGGATTAAAAGGCACTGGCTTCCCCCAGCCGAAACCGATAAAGATGAGCATGAGAAAACCCAAGAGATCAATATGGGCTAAAGGATTGAGCGTCAATCTGCCTTCACGTTTGGCCGTAGAATCACCGAGCGCATAGCCAGCCAAAGCATGCGCAAATTCATGGAAAGACAGCGCAATCAAAATTGCGATGAGCCACGCGACAAATAAAATCGGATTTTGAAATAATAGGCTAAGAATCATGTAAATCTTTTGCAATTATTCCAAGCTTATGTTAGAATAATTTTACAACTTAATTAAAATTTTTTATTTTTTAAATTTTTATCTGTATGGCTAAAAAATGTGATATTTGCGGCCGAAAATCCAAAAAAAGTATTTCCCGAAGCCACTCGAATATTGCCACAATAAGAAGGCAATTTGTAAATTTACAAGCCAGAACGATTGATGGGAAAAGGGCGAAAGTCTGCACCAAATGCTTAAAGACTCAAACTAAATCCAAATAAAAACTAATTAATTATGTTTTTAATAATTCCTGAACCATGTAGGGGATTATTTTTTGTTTAAGAATATTATATATCTGACTATCGGGGTGCGGAGAATTGAACTCCGGTTATACCCACCCCAAGGGTACGTACTACCGTTATACTACACCCCGTCTTAATAAAGACGAAATACGCTGAGCCAAGAAAAGGGGCTCAAACCCCTTTCCCAAATTTCATTTAAAATTACTACAAAGCTCCACTATCGGACTAGCTAAGTTCTGACTTCACATCAATGTCTTATAAATTAATATAAGACTGAATCCTCACATTACCGCCAAAGCGGTAATAAATATTGGATTCCTATGAAATCAAGTTGTCCCAGAACAAAAGCTAATATTGGATAGTGAAGCACTTATATTATAGCATAAATAAAAGGCAAGTAAAGCGATATAATTTTATTTAATATTTATAAGTTGAGCAAATTCTTTCGGATAAATAAACATCAGAAAGTCCTTTATTTTAAAAGTATTACCGTGCTTTAATAATCCTAGATAAGACTGCAGCGTTTCCAGCGTTGGATTATTTTTTATTCGCGCCAGCATGCGATGGCGAGTGGTTTTCCGTAAAAGGCGATAATCAGAGAAATTCAACCAACCGAGAAAATCAACGCCCGAGGCGATAATTTTTAAAAATATTTTATCCGGGTGCAGGTCAAGTTTTAATTCTTGATTCAAAAAACGCCGGATGAAAGGAATAATATCCTCGAGTTCTTTTTTGTCGGGAGAAAGAAAAACAAAATCATCAGAATAGCGGATATAATATTTGATTCTTAACCAATGCTTCACCCATTGATCGAATTTGTTCATATAGATGTTGGCAAAAAGCTGGGAAGTCAAGTTGCCGAGCGGGAGGCCAACGCACACCCCCTCTGTCTCCCCCTCCGAGAGGGGGAGAACTATAAATCCCCTCCTCTCAGAGGAGGGGTAGGGGTGGTGTGCAATTGGTTTATCCGACAAGGTATAAAAGCTCCCAATGATATTTTCCAAAAGCCGAATAATATCTTCATCCGGAATATATTCTTTTAGAATATTTAATAAAATCTCATGATCAATGCTTGCGAAAAATTTTCTGATGTCGCATTTTAAAACCCAGCAGGTTTTGGTATTATTCTTGCTGACTTCATAAGCGAATTGACGGAATCTATTGATCGCCCGATGCGTGCCTTTATCCAAACGGCAGGAAAAGGAATCAGAGATAAAGGTTTTTTCAAAGAAGGGATAGAGCAGACGGTAAACGGCATGATGAAGCAGGCGATCGCGGACACTGGCTTTGTGGATATGCCGGCGTTTGGGATCGTTGATAAAAAAACTTTCGTAATCGCCATGCCGATAGGTCTTATTGGCCAAACTCTCGTGAAGAGCTATAATATTATCCATAAGCTCACGGCTAAAAAGCTCCACGTCCGGCTTTGATTTTTTGCCGCGACTAAACTCCTGCCAAGCCAAAAGTAAATTTTCTAATGAAATAATATCTTCAAAAGTATGAGTGAATTGAATTTTCATAAAAATATTCCTTTTAAGTCACCCCCCCCCCCAACGGGTCGGCAATGATTTATCACTTCTGACTAAATTCGGTGAAGCGTACAAGTTGTGGCATAGCTATTTTGAAAATCTGCCTCGACCCACTCGCAACACACTCGGCGCGAAGATTGACAATCTTTTCACCGATTGCTTGGAACTCTGCTCTTTGGCCAGCTTCACGCCGCGAGAGGATAAACTAAAATTAATTCAAAAACTAAGCGCAAGATTAGATATTTTAAAATTCTTTTTAAAGCTTCTTTGGGAATTAAAGAAAATAGAAGACAAAAAATACATCTCTCTTTCCTCGCCTCTAGCCGAAGCCGGCAAAATGATCGGCGGATGGTTAAAATTTTTCCCAAAAAATTCTATTAAATAATTTTATAGAAGCAGGCGAAAATTTCCGCCTGCTTCTATCTTTCTACACACCATCAGGGGGAAGCAACCGAGATTGCTATTCCTGTCGTCGTCCTGATTCCAGTTGTCGCAGTTGAGACCGTTCGAGTCGAAATCGCCGAGGTTCAGCCGGTTGCCGTCGACGTGAAGAACCATCAAATATGCCGCAAACCATCCGAGAACACTGCTCTTCGAATACTCTTGGAGCTGTATCTTATGCGGGGTCATCTAAACCCTCTAGTTTGCGGCACGGGGTGGATAGAATTCATTTCTAGGACAATTTTCTTGTCCCGAGCTACCGGCCGGAATTCGTTATTAGCAAACACCAGCATCTGGCGACATAGCGTTATTATTTTAATCCTTTTTGGGAAAAAGAAAAAGACCTTTAATTCGCTTTTTTGCGAACCAAAGGTCTGAATGGTTGACCAAGGACCAGAGGCCCTAGATTCCAAGTTCCTCCACCCCCAGGGGGAAGCAACCGAGACGGCTAATCCTGCCGTCGCCCTGAATCCAGTAGCCGCAGAAGAGACCGCGCGAGTCGAAATCGCCGAGGCGCAGCCGGTAGCCGCCGACGAGAAGAGTGTCGGTCCGGGTCAACAACTCGTTGAGCGGAGTCCGTTCGCCCGCGCGCTTGAAATGGGCAAAAATCAGACCGGCAAGAAGCGCGGCGGAACCGAAATTCTTCAGATGATGAGCCGGCAGACCGACTTGCTCGCGGAAAGAAGCGAGAAGGGCGAGTTTCTCCTGGACGTTTTTGCCGAGGCTCTCCGGAATGAGGCGGGGAATCCAGAAGACGATCGAATTTTTAGTCGGTTCGTCATTCTGCAGGTTCCAGCCCTGAAGGTATTCGAAATTCTCATAGCAGCAGCCGGCCTTGGGCGCGTGCTGCTTCAGGGTGAAGCCCTGATTTACTCGCCAGGCAACGGGACCGGTGTAGCCGAGAAGAGCAGCGAGCTTGCGCCATTTGGGCACGAGGTGTTGAAGCTGCTCCGGAACTTCGGAGTCGGCGAGCGGGGTGAAAAAGATCGTTGTCGTGAGCTCCCTCGTCTTGGCGATGACAACCTCGGCGATGGCTAATTTCAGTTTATCGCCCTGCGCGAAAAGTTGTTGGAGACCTTCCTTGTCGGGATTCACCTTTCCGAGTGCGAGCTCGGCCGCGCGGTCGGCCACGTCCTTGATGAGCCGTATGAATTGTTTTTCCTGTCCGGGTGTCCTTTGTTCGGATGTGATCAATGTTTTTTTCATTGTCATCATCCTCCTTTCTTGGAAAGAATTGATTTTCTTGCCAATATGGCAAAAGGCCAGGAACTATTCCCAGCTTTGTTCTGATTAACCTCCCCCTGCCCCCCTCCTTCGCAAGGAGGGAAAACTGGATTTCATCCCCTCAGCAAGAGGGGGGGGTCGCTAACCAAAACAAAGCCGGGAATTTTTATTAAAGAACTAATATTTAAGGATAACATATCTTTAAATTTTTGTCAAGCGTTTGTACAAGATGAGTACATAGGTAACACTTTTGAAAATTCCATAGGCGTTTTGTACCCTAAGGTTTCATGAGGTCGTCTAAAGTTGTATTCAATCAGCCATTCAGTCAGTCGTTGGTTGAAAATATTGGGATCAGGGTTGAAGTTGCCAAGTTCAATGAATTCCTTTTCTAAGGTTTGGTTGAATCGTTCGCAATTAGGATTATCCTTGGGTGTCCTTACTCGAGAATAGTATTGCTCGATTCCCAATCTAAGACAAGCTATCTTAAAATACTTTTCAAATTCAGTGCCATTATCATGGCCTACCCGCGGCACTTGGCCGTCTAAAAGATAGTGGAGACGGTAAAGGAAATCCTCGCCGTTCTTTGAGCTTTTGGTTTGATACATTCTCGCGAAAGCCATCTTCCCGTATTTATCGATCGCCGTAAAGATATATCGCTTGAGGCCATTCCAATGGATGACAATGGTATCAAGACAAACGATGTAGCCGGCTTGTTTTTGATGCCAAGCCAGTTTATTCAATTCTAACTCGGTGATGCGTTTTTTCTTTTGGCTCCTTTGCCTTTTCCTTTGTATTTTAGCTGTTTTTATGGGATTGAAGTAGAGCTTCCTTTTCTCGATCACTTTTTGGATTTTCCATGAGGAAATCTTCTCGCCGTATTCTCGTTCGTAGATCTTCGCCAGTTTGTTCTTGCCGTAGCGAATATATCTTTTTCTTAAAGCAACGATTCTTTGTTCTTGGGTTGGAGTGATTTCCCTTTGTCGCGTTCTTTTAGGCGCTCTGGGTCTATCTTCAAGCTTGCGGAGGCTGTAAAGATTATCCTCGTCAAATTCACGAAACCACTTGTAGAAGGTTTTTCTCGTAATGCCAAAGTGTCTTGCGGTATCTGTGGCGCTTGAGCCTTCATAGTAATGGATAATCCATTCAAGCCTTAATTGAGCTTGCTTCGTGATTTTGAGGATTTTAGCCACCCGGCGCCAACGTTCGTGCTTATCGAGGAGCTTGATTTGGGGGACGAGATAATAGCCGATTTGTTTAATCTTATCGTTTAGCATAAAGATGAGATTAGAGGTGATAAGTAACTGTCTATTTTGCCTTTTTTCTTTGATTTAGGCAATTTAGAAGTGTTACCTATGTATCTCATCTTATGCATGATTTTAACATAATTAATAAAATTTTAGCTAAAATTAGAGATAAATCCGTCGAGGAGTCAACGCGGAGCCCCTACTTTAGTCGGGACAATCTCCTGACTGAAGTCAGGACTCCATTGAACTAAAAACTAGTCACTTATAGTGGCTAGTTTTATATATTACCAAGAAATCAAAAAACTTTATTCCCTCAAAGAATCCAGATTAACATCATAAATAATTTTCTCTTGCACGAGATTATACTGTAATATTTCATTTTCTTTGAACCAAATTTTGATTTCTTTCTCAGCTTCCTCAACACTGCCCGAAGCATGAATTAGATTTCTGATTGCTCGATTATCAAGATCGCTCATATCATAGGAATCAATCGTAAAATCACCGCGAATCGTGCCCACGTCAGAGGTTAAAGGCTCGGTCCCGCCGGTAATTTTTCTCACAATGCCAATCGCCTTATTCCCCTGCCAGATCATAGCGATCACCGGGCTCACAATCATATAATTTTTCAATCTTTCGATCACGGCATTGCCGCACTCTTCTGGAGTTTTGAACGGTGGTTCCTCGCCGTTTGCAATATACGATTTCATGGATTTCTCGCCGACTTTTCGTTTCCATTCCGGGTCAACGGTATAATGCCTTTCAATCATGTCTTTGTCCGGAACTAACATTTTTAAAGCGATCATTTTCAAACCGGTCCGCTCGTAGCGATTGATAATTTCACCGATCAGGCCGCGCTGAACGCCGTCCGGTTTGATTAAGACTAAGGTTCTTTCTTCTTTGGGATGAGCCATATTAGTTTGTGATGCGAATTAAGAATTTATTAAATAATTATAGATGAAAAAACAAGAAAAAGCAAATCTTTTAATTCCCTCTTAGCAAAGGGAATTCATAATCTCACCCCCAGCCCCCTCCTTCGTAAGGAGAGGGGGTCTCGTTCCCCTCCTTTATAAGGAGGGGCCAGGGGAGGTGGGAGAATTCTCGCTCCCTCTCTTAAATCACCGCTAGCCATAAATGGACTAGGCTGGTTTATCGAAACCCTTTTAAAAGGGTTTTCGTGCTATAGACCGGCCGTTCACGGCTGGGCTATTAAATTGCTATAATAAATTTCCACAAAAATTAGGAAATGCAAATCTTAACCTTGCAAAACCCCCTCTTAATCTCCCCCTTGGCGAGGAGGAAAACTAAAAAACCACCACTTATTCCCCCACCTCCACCTTAAATCCATCGCTAAAAACTTTCACTTCGCCGTCGATATCAGTGCGATAGATATGCGCGCCTTTGTCTTGGATTCTTTTCACTATCCGATAATCCGGCAGATTAAATTGATTGTCCTTGCCGGCTTCGATGACCGCGATCCAAGGCATAACGGCCTTGATAAAATCTACCGTGGATGAACTATCGCTGCCATGATGCGCTACTTTCAGAACATCAGCCTTTAAATCAACATTTTGTTTTAACAGCTCTTGCTCCACTTCTTCCTCAATATCGCCGGTGAAAAGAAAAGAAGTTTTATTATAAACCAATTTGGCAACAATTGAGGTATTATTGAGTTTTTTGCCCAAGGCCATGGGCGCGTTACCGTTCGCGACATTTTGATTAACTAAATCACTAAGCGGATACAAAATTTTCAAATTAAGATTATCGCCCAAATTGATTTCCAGCGGACCGGTGATAGCCTCAAAGGGAATATTCTTTTTTTGAATTTCTTCAAGCCAAGCGATATATTCTGACGTATTATAAGAAACTCCGGTAGCTAAAATCTTTTTCACGTTATATCGCTTCAGAACCTCAACTAAACCGGTCACGTGATCCGCGTGGGGATGGGTAAGAATCATTAGATCAATATCCCGATCAAAAAAAGACAAATTGCCGCCGATTTCTTTTACCACTTTATTATCCGGACCGCCATCAATTAAAATTTTCTGGCCATAAGGCGTCTTGATTAATGTCGCATCGCCTTGGCCAACGTCCAAAAAATCAACTTCCAATTTGCCATTTGCCGAACTTGGCCAAAGCAAAACTCCAAGCAATATCAAAACCGCGGTCAAAAGTCCGGCAACAATAATGGTTAATTTTTTATTGATTAAATTATTCATAGAAATCTAATTCGTGTATTCGCATTAATTCGTTTTTAATTCGTGTTTATTCGTGTGTTCCCTCCAAATCCACAAACTAATCAAAATATAACCGATTAACATTGTCCACCAAGGCAAACCTTTAATTTCGATTGAAGACCAAGGCAAATTGCCAAAAAATCTAACAATCAAAATTATATAAGACAAGGCCAGCCAGACAAACCACCCCATGACCCAACCCAAAGGCCACAAGATCATTCCCACGGCCGCAACCGCAAACCCAAGAGCCATAGCCCAGGGAATTACCGGCAATACTAGAATATTCACTAAGGGCGCCACAATCGACAAACGGCCGAATTGATAGAGAATCAACGGCGTCGTAAAAATTATAGCCGAAACGGTAGTGAGTAGCGAATTTTTCAGACCATGAAATTCCGGCCAGTTACTAAAATATTTCTCGAGAATCGGCGAGAGATAAACCAAACCCATGGTCGCGAGAAATGATAATTGAAAACCCGCGTCAAAAGCCAAAATTTTTGGATTAACTAATAACATCAGAACCGCGGCCAAAATGAGCGCGTTCGTAATGCGGCTGACCCGGCCGATTTGACTCACGAGTAAAACCAAAACTCCCATCACGGCGGCGCGCACCACGGAAGCCGATGCACCGGTAATTATAACAAAAAATAATATTCCAGCAACTATGAACCAAAAAGATTTTTTTCTCGATATGCCTATGCCTTTGGCCATACTAAGGAGTATGGCCGCAATAATCGTGATATTATAGCCGGAAATGGCGATAATATGGGTCGTGCCGGTGCGATTGAACGCTTGAATCAAATCATCGGCGATGGATCTTTTGGCGCCCACGAGGAGGCCGGCCAAAAAAGATGCTTGTGGTTCGGGCAAAATTTTATTTATTGTTCCGATAAAATAATTTTTTAATACTAATAAATTTTTAACCAACCAATTGCCTTGATTTTCTCCAATCAATTTAATTTGAGGATTAAAACACAAAGAATAAATATTATAACGTGAAAGATATTGGTCATAATCAAAATCTTCAATTTTTTCTGGTTGGACCAGCCGACAACTTATTTCAAGCTCATCTCCATATTGATATTCGGGATATAAACTGGTTTTCACCAAAACTTGACCGCTTATTTTTTTGCTTCCACCGGCAGAAATCAAAAGATTACTTGCGACAATCAATTTGGTATAACTATCTCTTACGTCCGGCTCCGCCACAACGGTACCGATAAATTTTTGTTCGGTATTATTATAAAAAGCGATAAAATTTTCGTTGATATTGGGCAAACTGAAATTATAGCGAATTATGGCTAAACAAATAATTATTCCGCCGAAACCTAATAGCCTAAAAAGCGTCTTTCGCCAGCCAAAAATTAAAATTATAACAGCAACAATCAAAATAATATAGACTGTAAAAAAAGACAGAGAAAAATAAGAGCGCAAACCTACGCCAAGAATAAAAAATAAGCAGGAAAATAGAAAAATTTTTGATCTAGTTAATTTATATTCCATGCCTATATTTTAACATAAAAAAACAGGAGCGGATAAACCGCTCCTGTAAATTTTAGATTATATATTTTATTGTAATATATAGCCCCAAGCCCTTACTGTTGACCAGCCCAAAGGAGTAGTAGGATTGACACCAAATGCCGCCTTGAACTTCAAAATACCTACTCTTTCCTTAGCCAAATCCCTAGTAAAGCGAATACGATACATCATAGTATTCCAAGCCAAATCTTCATCAGCGTCTTTGAAATTTGGAGCATGACCAACTAAAGTTTTGAAAGTAGTAAGAACTTTACCGACCTGAGCTTGCTCTTTCACTAAATTACGATTTACCACCTTCAAACCTGTAGCCATTCTCTCAATATCGCTCCAAATAAAATCGGATCGGCCGACAGTTTCAAAATAATCTCTCGCTAAAGCGCGGCGTTCGCCAGCTCCTAATTTGACAGTAGCGCTGGAAATGCCATAAGTAACAAAATTTGTTATAGCTGTTACCTGAGCTTCTGTTAAACTGACTTTAAAGGCAATAGCATCAGATCTAACAAGCGGCATATATTTTGCTTCTTCGGATTGATTGCGCACTAAAGATAAACCAGAAAGAAGTTCGTCAAGCTTTGTTGGGTCTTGTATAAGAACTGCAACTGGAGCAGCTGCTGGCGTTGTGGTCGTGGTTGTCTCTGGAGCGGCTGTCGGTGTCGTAGTTGTGGTCGTTGTTGGCGCTGGTGCCGGAGTCGCGCCGCCTCCGCCCCCCGCAGTACCGCTTGTCGAACCTGGAGTCGCCAAAGTAATTGAATCGCCAAGTATTGGCGTCTGATCAAATGTTGCGTTTCGGAACATTACATAAACATTTTTAGCGCCATCACCTGAAGTCAATGTCCATGTTTTGCTTGTGGCGTATGCTTCCCAACTGCACGCGGCAAAACTAGAATCATTACATAAAACCATCTGCGTCGCGCCAGTGGCGGCTAAGGTTAAGCTAACGGACGTAGAAGAAGTTGTTGCATCGTCATTATTAATAACAATGGAGGCATTAGATGGCGGCGTAGATGAAACATAACCGAACGCGGTTTTAAATAAAAATCCGCCTACCGGAGTCAAGGCCAATAAAAATGCGAAAATGAAAATTAGACCTTTGACCAATGAAACGCTGTGCTTTTTCATAGAGTTTGTTCTTAAAAAAATATTAAAAGTTAGCTAAAATTTTCATCTATTGTGGATTAAAAGAATAGTTATCCACAACCCATGTACTTAAATTATACCATAAATAGAAAAAAATTACCATACCAAATTCAAATAAAGCCTTAACCTATCCTTATTATAAATCATTTTCAAATCTTCTTGTTTCTCTAAAAATTTATAATCCTCATAGTCCACCTCTTCCGCTAAAATAATATATTTAATACCATAAGGTTTAATCAGCCTTCCCAAATCGCTTATCTGATTACGCTTGGTTAAAATCTGCTCTTGAATAAATACGGAAGAAGGATCAATAATCAAGGAACCAACGCCTGAAACTTCTATGTCATTGCTCACGATAATAAGTTTGTCAAAAAAACAATTGGTAGGGCATTGCGCTGGATTAGTAATTAATTTATTTTTAACAAAATTAAACGACATATAGGAGTGCCAAGGGAAAAATAAAGTCTTAAAATCATCTTTATCCCGATTTAAAATTTCATTTATTTCATTCCAGCTTGCCGGATATTCGACGGAAAAAAATTGCCCCTTCAGTCCGCTAAAGAGAATAAACGAATTGAATAACGGCAAGGCTAAAAATATTATAACAATAAGATTGACGTAAAATGACTTTTTTATTTTCAACAGAAAATAATCAAGTGCCCAGGCTCCAAAAAAAGCGTAAGCCAAAGCCAAGAAACTCACAAATTTTTGAGGGTCGCGAAAAATTCTGAAAAATATATTCTGGAAAAACGGATGAAGAAACTTGAAATTCGTCGATATGGAAATAAAAAAAGACAAAATACAAAGCGCGACTAATGCAATGCCCAGATCCCGATTTTCTCTTTTTTTAAAATAAACCGCAGTTCCAATAACAGCAACGGCAAAAATAATCATGGATATTTCAAACCAAAACGGCTGGATTGCTTTTAGATCCATATAGCTGCCTCTGCCTTCGCCCCAAAATCCATACAAAGCCGCAATATTCAATGCCAGACCGAACTTCGGATCGGCCTGGCTCTTGAAAATTTCCAAATCGCCATCGCCGATAATCGAATTCGCCTGATTAAAATAAGTATTTTTTTGTAAAAAAAACGGCGCCAACCAAAAAGAATTGACCAGAAGCGCGATAAAAATTATCAACAAAAAAAATTTGGCCAAATAAAAATTCGCTTTGGGATTTTTTATTATAACTGCCAAAAAATAAATCAGAAGAAACAGCCCGAAGAAAAAAATGGTATGAAAATTAACGAGAGCTAATAATCCAAGCCAAAGTCCAACTTTTAAAGATTGTTTAAAATTTGGCGAAGAAAAAAATATTATCGCCGTTTTCATCGCCCAAGGGAAAAGCGCGTAGCCCAAAAGTAAGAAAATCTGGCCATTAACCAACCGTTCATAAAAGAACGGATTAAAAATATAAAAAATCCCAGCAAAATATTTCGGCCATTCGCTTTTAGTCTGAACCAGCTTATACATGCCGACTCCACTTAAAATAACAATACTGAATAACAATAATTTCTCTATTACCGAAGAGGGCAATATAATATTTAACAAAGAAAAAAATGACCTTATCACGAAGTCATTCGCAAACCAAGCCGGCATCTTTAAATTGGGCGCAAAAACCAAATCAAGAGCGAACACAAAACCGGGTTTTAGAATCGGAGAAAAAATAAGCAAGGCGAGGGCAAAAAATTCCAAATAAACTTTTCTATCATCTTTTAAAAGCCAGCCTGATATACTCTTAAGAATTTTTTTCATAGCGCTGATTCCTTATTTTCCAAAAATTGACTAGTTTTTCCCTCATATAAGCGATTAGCTGCAGGAAAACAGCCATAAACAAAAAATAATAAGCATAGTCGGAAAACCTCTGCACGGCGAGGGGCTGCTTGAAAATCGAATAAAAAGGCGCAAGAAAAAGGAAAAGCAAACCGTAAAAAATCAAAATTCTGTTATCCAAGTTCAAAATTAAGAACAAAAAAAACAAACTCCAGAAAAAAGCCGCTTGGTAGGTCCAAACATTATTGAACAAAACGTAGATCAAAATTACTAAAGCCACGAGGACGGGACGTCTTCTAATCTTCTCGGCTAATAGAAAAAAAACTTGTTTTAATTTACTGAAGATTTGTTGAATTTTTTGCATGAAAGCAGCTGAATATATAAGCTTTTAAGAACGCAAAAGACTAGCCTCTTGCGCGATGGAATTATTTGCTCTCATAATTGAATTCATCGAATAAGCCATAGCCCTTGTCCCATATCACGGCTCCAATGCCGCCTTTCAGATATTCGTCGTCTTTGAAATTGTAAAGAGGCTCGTATTTTTTGCCATCAAGAGACAAAAATAGCGTAATATCATCTTTATTGGCATCAACCTTTAACCAATAAAATTTATCATTTTTAAATGTGTTATTGGCGATTTCTCCTTTAGCTATATCAATCCAGTTCGCTTTTTCTTGGCTCATTTTTTTTAATTGCCAGCTATTAGTATCCTTGCCGTCAAGCAAAAAGTAATAGCCTGCTCCGGTTTTAAAATCACCGCGGAAAAATAATCCCATCCTGCTTACGGTTTGAGGCGATAATTTAAGACTATAAGTAAAATCTTTAACACCAGGCAGACTGGACAGCGTTACGATATCATTGGCAGTTAAAGATCGGAGCATTAGATGAGTTTGATCATTCCTTTTATCCAAGCTTAATTGCTCGGATTTAACAGTATTCCAGTCATTCAAAAAACTGGAATCATTCTCAATAATTAGCTGATCAATATTAACCAAAGCAACATTATTAGGTCGAGAAATTATTTTAAAACCAAGCCGGCTCACTGCGGATAAATTAAACGCGGAATTATCGCCTTGACGCGAAAATTGTTCAACCGGTATTCTGAGAAAATTCCACTCTTTCTGCGTATTTGTTACGTCATAGTAATAAAAATCATCCGCGTTTTTCCCGCTCAATCTGATCTGAAAATTTTCCAGGGCAGATAAGTCGCTTATTTTTAAGTAAAAATCAATAAATTTAACCTTGGCAAAATCAATTTTATCATTAAAATCATAAAAAGCCAGGGAGGTATCATGCGCCCGACTAATAATGCCGAGACTGGTCGCCCCTTCATAATTAGTACCGCGATCCCAAAAACCGCTGCCCTGCCAATTTTCACCCGGTTCCATGAAAAACCTTGCGGCCACCCCATTTTTGCGGCTTTTGCTGTAATCAATTTGCACCTTATTGCCGCCGAACAAAATACTGGTTAAAATATTTTTTTTATTTAACTCCGTAAAAACTTCTTCTCCATTAACATTCTTGTTTTTCTTGCCGTCTTCCGTTTTAACAATAAAAAAATAGATACCGACGACCAACCCGCCGATTAATATGCCGCCGATTAGAAGAATAAAATTTTTACTCGAAAATAGTTTACCGAACATAATTTTTATTAATTTATTAGTTTAATTTAATATAAATAATCCTTACATATTAGTATAACAAAATACATTTCTATAGACAAATCAAAACTTCTTATCTAAAATAAATCATTGACTTACAGACTTAATAACAATTATTTACTGCGGCGATGCCTGCCGGCATAAATTAGATAAAAAATGCAAAATAATAACGTCAACCCCGATATGCCGGCGGAAACATAGAACACCCGCTGAGGCGTAAATTCTATCACAAGATCAAAATCAATACTACCATCGGAATTTTCTTTATAGCTTTTTATATTCTGAGGATCAATCCACCAAACGTTGCTGTAAAGATTAACCAAAAAATGCTTATCTTCCGCAATTGGCCGGCGGGAAAAATTTTCGTAGAAAGTCCCGCTGCTTAACCCTTGATTTTGGATCGAACCGGCGATTTCACCGTCTCGATAATCTTCTGCATCGGATCTTTCACTGTCGCGGGCATAGACTTTCCAACCATCATGGAATGATTCGTTAAAAACTAAGGGGAAAGATTTTTTTGCTCCCTTAATTCTCACGGCGTATTTAACCGCGTTTATTTTTTTAAATTCGATCCGCGGAGAATCAATTTGTTTTTCGTTATTCTCGTGAAGAAAAATTAAATCCCCGGCGGCTAAAATATTGCTTTTTTCTTGCTCATTCTTAACGCCTAATTTGTGGCCACCGGCCGAAAAAGATATATTCCCGATTAAAGCATATTGATTAGAGATTTTAACCTTGTCCGGATCGGATATGCCGAAACATTGATTATCAACGCATAGCTTCAAACCTTGGTTTATATTATTCTTCACAATGCTATTTTTTCTTATATAAATATCATATGAACCAGATTGAGGAATATTCAACACATATTCATTCAAATCAAGCGCTTTTTTGTAAACTCCCAATTCGCCCAAATAATATCCCAAGGTTCCCGGATCATACACCCATTGCATTTTTCTATAAATATCTATTAACTCTTTAGGATTATTATAAGGCATAATCCAAATATTTGATGAACCGTCCAAAAAGAATTTTTTGGTTGATTCGGCCGGCGTTAAACTGTTATAAAACAAAACATTGCTTTGGGTGTATTGAGGAAAAGACAAAATATCAGCCAGACGATCAATATCGCCGTCAAAAAAAGAAACGTTTTGCGGAGCATAGATATGCGGAATAAAAGCCTTATCATTAAGTTTATAAACCTGAAAGCCGTCAAAATCTTTTACTTTAGTGCCCACTCCTTCCAGCATGGCCTTATATTTTTCTTCATAGCCCTTAACCTTCCAAAACCATAAAAAACTGTCTTTGACGCCTTCGTAATCCGATTCTGTTTTACCCAACAAACCATAATTATAAATTATATAGCGTGTATTCAAAATTCCCAACGCTTTTTTGAATACTTCATAATCTTCATTAATAATGGAATTATAGATGGTTCCGGAAAAAGACGGATTAAAAGGATTTAAAAAACTCAAAAGAGAATTAAACTCATTTTTATCAGCTAATGCCTTTAGAGGGCTGTTGCCGATATAAACTCCTCCCGGATCGGCGCTTTGCACCATAGTCCATGATCCAACGACCAGGGGAAAAGTTATAGCTCTATTATCCTCCCGCAAATCTTTCATATAACTAATAAGATCCAAATATGATTTTGGGAATTCGACGTTCCAATTTAATTTAGTGTAAATGGGCGAATTATAAGTATAACCGACAATAAATGGCAAGGCTTGAATTATCACTATCAAAAAAATAACTATTATAATTGGCGCTGAAATAATTTTCCTTTTTATATTTTTTAACAATATATAAAAAGCCAACCCAATTCCGACAGAATAAAATAAAACAAAAGTCGGCGGCGTTTTTACAAAAAACCAACGAAGCGATAGGAACCCGGGCACGTGTAAAACCAACCAACCGAACAAGACCTCACCCCATTCTCCAATATTGACCGTCTGAAAAAAAGTTAAAATTAGAATCAAAAAAGAAATAATATACAGCCACTTTTTTTCAAATTCCAAATTTTTTGATTTCAGGAAAAGGGCCCCAAAAACCATAAAAATCAGAATTAAATTCAAATATGCCGTAAAAAAAATATAGTCAAAATACTTGTTAAAAGGTCCGCTGATCCAATTAAAAATATTAGCGCTTGGATTACCGCTCAAATGATTGATTAAGTGCTGGCTCAAAGCTATCACCTTAAGAACGCCACCTTTAACATAATCCTCTTTAACATCGCCGCTAAAAGCGCTGCCGGCGAAGCTATTGCCGCTCAAAATTGAATGGGCATAAGGTATGATAAAAAAAGAATTGAGTAAAAAAATAAGCAACCCGTAAATAATCAAGTATTTCAAAAATCGGAACTTGTTTGTTTCAATTAACAAAAAATAGAAAAATAACAACAAACCAAATCCTATGATAAGGGGTATAAGGAGGGGCGGGTTGAAAAAGGACATGCTCAAAATAAACGAAGCAATCGCTCCATATATCAAAGGAACGACTCTTTTTTGGCTTAATGCTCTAAGAAAAAATAGCACTAAGAGTGGATAAAGAATTATAACAAAAAAATAACTGGGCGGGTTAATCCAATAATTATTGGCGATAAGAGGACAAAATACGTAGGCCATACCACCTAAAATCTTGCCTAAAAAACTTTGCCAGCTTTTTTTGTCTTGAATAAATTCTTCAACGATGAAATAAATCGAGGTAAAAGAGATGACTAATACCAAACCATAAATAACTCTTTCATGATTCAAAAACGGCAAAATACTTTTAATTAATCCCGCGGCAAAATTGAAAGGCAGATAAAAAAATTGCGGATTATAAGTTCCAAAACCGCCGGGAAAACCGGAATACCAACTATAGAGAGCAATATTCTTTATCCATTCCCATGGTGCATAAAGATACAACCGCGAATCATCGCCGCCGATTTTATAAACGTTTTGCCCAGCCCACAAAAAAGGGAGAATAAACAAAAAAATATTAATCGACGCGAAAACAACCACTTTCCATTGATTAATCAAAAAAGTTTTAATCCGAGAGAAAAAAATATTCATTTGGTCCTATTTAACCTTTTAAATTGAATTTTATCTCGCGAATAATAGACGATCTGAAGAAGAGTGCCTAAAAATAAAAAATAATAGCCGTAAGTCGCGTAAATATCAACTTCGGAAATTTTTAATTTCAAAAGTAAAATAGGAGAAATAAAAATAAAAATCAGCCCAAAGCCCAAAAATATTTTACTGCTCCATCTGAAAAATGCGCAAATTAAAAATAAAGTTACGAAAAATGCCGCTTTAAATTGCCAAAAATAATCTATAAAATAAAAAATAAAAATCAAGAACAAAACTAGAAAGGGGTGGTCGGCCAAATCGTTAACGGGTTTAATTAAAAAATTATAAAAAGACTTTATCGCGCTAAAAATTTTATTAGAATCTATTTTAATCAAAGAAAATAAATTAGAAATATATCCAAAGATTAGTAATAATTGCTTTTGGCCAAAAAACAAAATCGCCAGAATCAAAATCACAAAAAATGCCGCTTTAAATTGCCAAAAATAATCTATAAAATAAAAAACTAAAACCAACACCAAAATTTTAAACGGATGATCAACTAAAACATCAATAATCTTTCTTATATTAAATGGCATAATCAATTGGATTTAAATTTGAATTATTTTTTAATAATACTATTTTTCAAATCAACGAATGTTTTTTTAATTTTAAGCAATCCTAATTTAAATTGGCCTATATCATTGCCCAGCTTAACTTCAAAAATCGCCAAAATCGGCGGAGCATAGCTGGAAGCTATTTCCAATTTATAATCGCTGAAATAGTTTTGATTGTTAAACTTGAATGTTTGCCAATTACTCATTGCATCTTGATTCTCGCCTTCATAAAGAAGCCGCCAATCTTTGCCGTCGTTGCTCGCCAATAATTTGAAATTTTTAGGAGCATATGCCACATAACCCTTGGATGAAAGATAATCGACTAATCTAGGCTGGCTATAGTGAATCTGGAGCCACTCCCCGTCTGAAGATTGACTTGAACTCTGCCAATAAGTAGTTTCATCTCCATCAAAAGCTTTTTCACCGACGAAATCAGCGCTCCAGTTGGAAGAGGCGGTAACAAAGTCCGCGCCCATAGGCCTGGATTTGGCTAAATAAATACGGAAAGCTATGGCCGTGACAATGATTACAAAAATTAAAAAATTAATGATTTTTTTGGGCATAGTTTTTGTAATTTATTGAATTATATCATTAATCTCTTAATTTGCTAAAAATCAATTCAAGGCTCTCTTTATTGCTAAAATTTTTCACTCGGTACGTGCCACCTAAAGTTTTCGGCGCTTCATACCAATTATCATCCAATACCGCCCAGCCAAAATCTAATAAATAAATATGGCCGTCGGCGCCGATAAATAAATTATCCGGCCTGATGTCTCGATGAAAAATTTTATTTTTTTGCAATGACTTCAAAATTTTTTTAAATTCTTCTCTATATTTTTGCCGAGAACAAAACAAATCAAATGGCTTCCCTTGAAGCTTCGTCATAATCAGATAATCTTTTGCTAATTCAATAGGAATGGGAGTAATCCCCTCTCTTTCAATTTTCTTTAAAGCCAAAAATTCTCTTTGGGGATCATAACCATAAATATTGCCTCGAGATTTTTTAATGAACCGATCAGATGCTTCTATTCGCGATTGGAATCCTGCATTAATTTTTTTAAAATCGCCGAAAATTTTCAAACATCGCCAAATAGTCCTATTTCCCCAGCCTTGGCTCTGCCCGATAGGATGAACAATAGGACTAAATTTTTCCAATAATAATTTGACTTCCTTGTTATTTCTTACATTTTCCAGGCCTGCCAAACCGTCGCCTCGAGACATTAATTCTACATAAACAGCTGGATTTTCAAAAATCTTCTGCCAAATTAAAAGAGCGTCCGAACTATCCTTATTTATCCAGGGTAAAATTGCTAGAGCCAAAACTACATCAAATTTTCCCAATCTGTCCAAAAGCTCTGGAGTAATTTTATCACAAATAAAATCCACGTTTTTTATTTTATATTTTTTGGCCAATTCTCTGGCTTTATTAATTGCTATTTGATCGTGATCAATTCCTACAACTTCCTTGGCGTACAGGGCGATATTCAAAGAAAAGAAACCGACATTGCAACCCAGATCCAAAATTCTTTTCCCGCGGAAATCCTCATTTAATAAAAGTAAATCCAGTCTTTCTTTTGAGCCTTCACGACAAGAACGAAATTGGTTGCCCTCATCAAAGGGTAGCTCATGATAAAAAAATGACTTTCTGGTGCTCGAACCGGGATAAAATTTTTCTTGATATATAGCTTTTTTATTCTTTAAAAAATCGTTATATATTTTTTTAAACCGCCAAATCAAAAGTGATGGGTTTTTAAAATAAAAAACAAAAACTCTCGACACAAACAACAATCTTATTTTAAAATTCAAAACATTATTTAAATCGTTGAATAAACAATTTTCTGAAATGGCGGAAAATTTCTTTTTACCCAAAATAAAATAATCAAAAACTATGCTTCGTCTATAAAGAGACGGATATGACGAATTCCCGCCATCTTTAATCTTCCGTGAATTTATTTCCTGACGTTTTTTATAAATCGCAGGTAAGCAAATCAGAACACTCGCATCCGCCCTCACTACAGCCAACCAATTTAAATTGAAAGGGTGCTGAATTAAATAATAGAAAAAAGCCACAAAATCCAAAAGCAATCTAACGGGCAGATATCTAATTAAATCTTTAATGCAATAATTTTTAATAATAACAATAAGCCCATTGCGGTGCAGATAAAATGTTTTTTTATAGCTCTGGCTCATTTTCATCGTTCCCATGCCATGGTGATAGACGATTGAATCGGGGATGGAGACCAAACGATAACCGGCTCGCTTTAAGCGCCAACACAAATCCACCTCCTCGCTATACATAAAAAAAGCTTCATCAAAATAACCCACTTTATCCAACGCTTCCTTTTTAGTAACCATAGCCGTTCCGGAACACCAGGTTAAATCAATTATATTATCATATTGCCCATCATCTTTCTCGAGAGTATAAAAAATTCTGCCGCGAGTAAAAGGATAGCCATAGACATCCATAAATCCGCCGGCCGCTCCAGCGTATTCAAAATAATCTTTTCTCATAATATCTTTAATTTTGGGCTGGCAGGCACCCACGTCCGGGTGCTTTTCCATGAAATCAATAATCGGCTGCAACCAATATTTTCCCACCTCAGTATCATTATTTAAAAATACGACATAACCCTCCTTTATTTTACCCAATGCCAAATTGCATCCCGCGCCAAAACCCAAATTTTTTTCCGATCTCGTAAATTCTATCTTGGGATTGTCTTGGTGCCGATTAAAAAAATATTCATAAACATCCGCGCGCGAACCGTTATCCACCAAAAAAAATTTTATACTATCATAACCGCCGGCAAGCAAAGACGCCAGGCATTTTTCCGTAAAATCATAACGGTTAAGGGTAACAATTATAATATTTACCAGTGGCTGATTGATATTAAGATTTATTTTTCCTAATAACATAATGCATCAAGTAGATTAAACAGCCGATCAAACCAAAAATAGAAATAGCGAAAGCCGGAATGGCTATTCTCTGGGGATAAAATTCAATGATTAAATCCAAATTATAATCGCTATCTGAATTTTTGTTTCCCAATTTGGAGGGGTCAATGCGCCAAGCGTTGGAAAAAGTATTTACCAAATAATGTTCATTCTCGGCGACGGGATTCTTGAGATATATTTCGTAGAACTTTCCGCTGGCCAACCCCTGATTCTGGATGGAATTTTGAATTTCAATATCTTTATAATCTTTGCTTGATTCATCAACTAGTTGTTCCAAATTCTTATATAGCTTCCATTGTTGATTGAAAAGTTCATTGAATACTAAGAGAAAAGGCTCTTGAGTATTTTTAGCGAGTACCCTGTATTTCACCGGACTGATTTTTTTAAATTCAATTTGAGGAGTATTTTCAATTTTTTCTTTTCCCGCCATTTCCAAAATAATATCCCCATTTTCCAACGTATTTATTTCTTCCTTGCCCGAAATGATGTTAATTTTATAAGCTCGCTCTTCAAGAGATAAACTTCCGGCATAAAAATAATTATTTCCCGCTTCTGATCGTTCCTTTTTCAGACATATTGCGCTGAAACATAATTTTAAATTTTTACTATAATAATCCGCCAAAGAACTGTCCTTTTTGATTAAAATTTTATAGCTGCCTTTTTGGGGAATATTTAATTCAAAATCAGGCAAAGATAATTGCTTCTTTAATTTCCGCGCCTCATCTAATAACAATCCGTGATTAACAGGATCATTGAAAAAATATAGTTGCTTATAAATTTCATCAATTTCTTTTAAGGAATTATAGGGAATAATAAAAATTTTATCAGCTAAAGAAGAAATAATTTTCCGCTTGTCTTCGCTGTCTATTTGCCGATCGTAGAATAGAATATCTGATTTTTTATAATCTTTGAGATTCATAATCCGACCAATTAAATCCAGATCACCGGAAAAATAGACAATATCGTTTGAAGGATAAATATGGGGCAAATAATTTTCGTCTTTAATTTTGTAAATATGAAAGTCGCCGAAGCTTTTATCTTCCTCGGCAATGGAATCCAATATCTTTTTAAATTTAGCCTGATCTTCTGGCGTACTGCCGAACCAAATAAAACTTTGCTTGATTTGATCCATGTCTTCATAATTTGCTTTAATTAAACCCTCATTGTAGTGAATATAACGGATATTCAAAAGGCCGAGCATCTTTTTCAAAAAAACCATGTCATTATTCTTAATGGCATCCATTAAAATATTCGGAAAAGGAGTGAAATAGGGCTGGAGCAAGCCCATAAAAGAAGAAAATTCCGTCTTACCCGCGAGAGCCGGCATGATTGGCCCGCCGATATAAACGCCCTTTTCGTCGGCGCTTGGCACCATCGACCAAGAACCAAAAATCAGAGGAAATGATAAAACTTTATTATCTTGATTCAAACCCTTCAAATAATTGAGCATCTCAAGATAAGCCGGAGGCAACTGGACATTATAAGCCGCTAAACCCGAACGAGAATTAATCGGCAGATTATAATGTCGGCCCAAAACAAAAGGCGCGGCGAAACCGCCGATGACAAAAATAATCGATAAAATAACAATGATTTTCAAAAATCTATTTTTAAAATTATTTAAAAATAAATAAAAAGCTAAACCGAACCCCAAGGAAAAATATATGGCATATACCAAAATAGCTTTATAATAAAAATTTCTTATGAGCGTAAAACCGGGAATATTAGTCATCAGCCAGATCATCAATCTCGTTCCCCAATCGTCGATATTTACAGTTAACAAAAACAAAGAGAACAAAATCACTGGGGCAATCACTACTAATGCCCTATATTCTTTTGTTAAAGTTTTTTTAGTAAAAAAAAGCACTGAAGCAATGAAAACAAAAAGAAAAAGAGTAAAATGGCTTTTATAAAATATAAAATCATACCAACCAGCTGTTTGGCTATTTCCCAAATTAATAAAAATATCATGGGAAATTGATGACATATTAGTTAGTAAGCTTTCTTGACCAGCCAAAATGGAAATAACAGTTTTCAAACCAGAACTCGATGATAAGTTGGACGCCAATTCCGACATGACATTACCAAAAAACATTGAATGTATATAGGGAATGAGATAAAAAGAACTTAAAACTAAAATCAAAAATAAATAAAACAACAAATATTTTATGAATCGCCACTTGTCTTCTTCGATAACCAATAAATACAATCCGAAAAAAATACTGCTGCAAATTACAAATGTAAAAATCAGCGGCGGATGAAAAATAGAAATGCTGAAGATAACAGCCACAAAGGCGCCAAGAATCAAGGGATAAATTTTTTTAATATTCAAAGCCTTGAAAAAAAGATAAAGAAGCAAAGGAAGGGCCGCGATATCGTAAAAATAACTGACTGGATTGGGCCAAAAATTAGTATAAAGTGCAGGAAGGAAAACATACAAAAGTCCGCCAATTATGCCGGCATAAAAACAGTATTTATTTTTTTTCTCTTCTATAAGCTCGGTAATCAATAAATACATTCCGCTGAAAGTAATTGCTGAAATCAGACCATAAACAATCCTTTCATGATTTAAAAAGAAAAAAACATCTTTGATAACTCCCACGATTATATTAAAAGGAATATTATAAAAATGGGGATAATAATTGCCAAAATTATACATCTCCGTAAACCAAGTATATTTGGCGACATTCTCGAGCCATTGCCAGGGAGCGAAGAGGTAAAGGCGCGTGTCATCGCCGCCGATTTTATAAACGTTTTGACCGGCCCAAAAAAATGGCAGAATAAACAAAAAAATATTTATCGCCCAAAATAATATCTTCTCTGTTTTGAGAAAATTAATTAGCTTAATAAATTTCTTGAACCAAGCAAATCGCATATTAAAATTATTTCGAACCGATGATTATAAATGAATCGCCGAGATGAATTATATTTAACATTTTATCGATCACTAAAAATAATGGAGTAAATATCTTTTTTTGGAAAAAAGGCGGTAATCCTGACTGTATTATACCGACGGAATAAGAGTTCATCTCAATATCTTTGAAGCCGCATCGAAGCAAATATTGCTTAAGAGTTTTCGGCGAAAAATGGAATAAATGTTTGGGCACATCTAGTTTATTCCTAAATAGTCTCAATGCCAAGCCCGAAAAATTAGGCACGCTGATTATTATCGATCCGCCTGGCTTTAAAACTCGATAGGCTTCTAAAATTGTTCCTCCCGGATTATAAGTATGCTCCAGACTATGTGATAATCTAACCATGCCGAAATAGTTTGAATCGTATTTCGCTTCTTCAATAGTTCCCGCAAAAACATTGAGTCCGAGACTTGTGGCAAATTTAGCAGCCACTGCGTCCGGCTCGACGCCCGCCACTTCCCAGCCCAGAGATTTGGCACTGGAAAGAAAAAAACCGTCGCCCGATCCCACGTCTAAAATTTTCCCGATATTAAATATTTTTTTAAACGGCCCAAAACGATCTTGAAAGAAAAAAAGCAATAATTTTTCTTTGAAACTTATTTTTTTATCCCGGCCGTAATAATATTTGAAAAATATCCGCCTAACAAATTGCTGGAAAGATAAAATTACATCTTGAGGAGGCGCGGCAAGCTCCTTAAAAGAATAATAATCGCGGGAATAATATTTTTTTAATTCTTCGGGATTGGGCTCGGGCGAGGTGAATACCAAACCGCAATTTTTACATTCGAGCAATTTAAAATCACCGCCCTTAATTTGAAATAACGGTTGAAAATGATTCTCGCCGCAAAAAACACATTTATCCATACAAAATCAATTTATTTCTTCATCAATATAATTTTCAAACCCCTTGAGCCGGAAAAATAAATAATAATACATCAGCTTGGGATTTTTTTTGATAAGAGGAAAAAAATCACGATCGCGAATTTTTCTGATCTCTTTTTGAACAATCTTCCTTTTCTTCAAGGTAGAGCTGAGATTCGCCATGTTCCAACCTATGGCTCTTACAATACCCTTGGTATAAGCTGGCCGGCCTCTAACCAAGAAACCGAAAGCGACGATTAGACAGCAAAAGATATGAAAGGGGAAAATTTTAATAAATTCCCATGGGCCAAGATTTTTTATCAAAGTGCAAATTCTATTTCTAAAAGAATAATAGCTAATGAAGATGACGAATTTTTTATCAACCTTGAGAGCAGTGCCGCCGGCCTTGTGATATACTACGGAAGACGGAACATATGTAATTTCATAACCGGCGAGCCACGTGCGCCAGCAGAGATCAGTTTCTTCAAAATAATTGAAAAAATCTCGGTCAAATACGCCGACTTTTTCAAGAACTTCTCTTCGGAAAAGCATCGCCGCTCCCTTGGCTGAGAAAATCTTCCTAGGCTTGCTATAAAACTGGTTCGTGGCTGGTTTCAAAAAACCATAGTGATATAAAATGCCGGTATTTGTAAGATATGAACCGGCAGAATCCATAGTAATTCTGTCAAATTTAACCAACTTCGGCTGAACCGCTCCAACGCTAAGATTTTTTTCCAAATAATCAACTAAGATGCTCAGAAAATTATTTTCAGTCAGAGTATCATTATTCAAAAACAAAATATATTCACCCTTAGTCGCACCATAGCCGATGTTATTGCCTTCCGCAAAGCCTAAATTTGTTTTTGCTTCAATCAATTTTACTTCTGGAAATTTTTTCCGGACAAATTTCACCGAATTATCGGTGGAACCATTATCGACTAAAATAATTTCATAATTACGGTAATCATTTGACCGAATCGATGACAAACAGCCATCCAAAAACTCAAAGCCATTCCAATTGACAATAATAATAGAAACCAGGGGTTTAGCCATAAATTATTTTTTCGAAGCAATGATTAAAAATCCATTAGCCATAAATCTAGGCATTATCTTGGCTAAAGCCATATCAATCCTTTCAAGCCAATATAATTTTTTTCTATCGATACCTAGCAGACCGGAAAAAAATCCATTGATGTAGGGCAACAAAAATTCATCGTTATATATGGTTATAATTTCAAAATTATTACGAACAAGCATTTTTTTTAATTTCCCCTCGCTAAATTGTTGCAGATGCGGTCCTCCAATATCGGCATCATCCGCAGTAAAATTAACGCCGCATTTTTTAAATTCCGCCGAGAGCCGGCTTTCATAGCTTCTTTCTGAATTCAAAAACTTTAAAATAATGCCATCCATTAGAATCCCATAAGTCCGGCCATTTGGCACAGATAGTGCGAGTATTCCCCCTGCCTTTAAAACTCTATAAATTTCTTTCAAGGCTAATTCCGGATCAGGCAAATGTTCTAAAACTTCGGTCATAATTACAGAATCAAATAATTGATCAGGGAAAGGAATCTTTGTGGCCGATCCTTGAATAATATCATATTCGATATTACTGGTTTTTTGATAAAAAATATTTTCTTCTATGACTTTCCGTGAAATATCCATGGCCGTGATAATGAAACCGCGATCAATGGCAAGCCGCGCGATCCAGCCGCTGCCGCAACCAATATCCAGAACTTTTTTTCCTTGCAAGCTAGTCAAAATATTATCCGCCTTTTCTTTCAAAGACGGACTATATAAATTGGGATTAAAATAAAAATCGATTAAATCCATAAAGCTATTTTATTTTTCTTATCCAGAAACTCACCGGACCTATTTTTTTTCTATCATAAGAATTAAATGCTGTTTCTAATTTTTCTGGATATTTTGAATGTAGATAGCGCCCGGCCCATAAAATTTCAAATGAGTTATTAAAAGCTAAAAAAGCATGGAGCAAATATTGTTCTGTCCAAAATCTAAAATTTTTCAAAATCCAATCTTTGGGATATTCTGCCGGCAAAAATATGTCATGAATATGAATAATAACGCCCTTTTTAAGCCGCGGGATTATTTTAAGATATTCACATTGGACATCACCGCCAATTCTTAGAGCATGGCTAGAATCAATAAATAAAATATCATTCTCTTCCAATTTTTCAAATTCAGCCAAATCAATATCTTCAATCTTTTTTATAATTAAATTATTCAAACCGGGAAATCCTTTTTTAAGAACTTCGTTGGGAAACGGTTCAATAGCAACCAAATTACAAGGAGAACCTTCCTCTTGGTTTTTTAATGCCGCTTTCGCCGACAAACAAGTAGAATAACCGGATCCGATTTCAAAAATATTTTTGGGCTTAAAGTGGCGAATCATGCAATAAAGAATTTCTGCATCAACCGAGCCGTACATGTCATTATTTAAATAATATTCATAAGGAACGCTAGTTGGAAAACTGTTAAAATTATCATACTCGCTTTTAAAATTCTTTTGAAAATCGGCCAATAATTCTAATTGGCTTTTTTCATTTATATTTATACCTTTCAATTCAGATTGACTATTCCATAATTCATCTTTTAATGTCCTAGTATCTGGAATGCACTGATAATAACTATTAGGAATAATATGGAAACCAAATCTCTCCCAAAAAGTAAAGGTTCCCTTCCAACCTCTCCAAAATATCCCAATAAAAAATTGTTTAATTTTTTGTTTTATCATTTTGATGATTATATTGTTCTTTAAGTTTTTCAAATAATTTACCATAAACAATTTCCGAAGAATAATCTTTTGATTTTTCATAACAGGAATTTGAATATTCATCTAATTTTACCCTATCACTGAAGAAAAAGTCTATATTTTGCATAAAAGAATCTTTCGCCGGCGCCATTACCCTACCGACCTTCCATTTTTCAAACAAATTAACATTATCATGCAAGGCGGTAGTCAAAAATGGCGTGCCATTGGCAATATACTCGATCATCTTGGTAGTAAAGAGAGAGCAATAAGTGGTGTGCCAGCCTTGTATTTCTAAACCCACAGTATATGGGCATAAACCAATCCAATATCTACCAAGATCTCTAAATAATTCATCATGAGGTCTAATGCCTAAAAATAAAACATTATTAGCAATATCTAGCTTGGCAACATAGCTCTTGTATTCAGGGACTAAATTACCATCACCAAAAATATATAATTTTATTTCAGGATACTTTATTTTCTTTAAATCAGCTATTCCGTCAAAAATGTATTTTAAATCGACGCTTGGGCTTTTTATATTGCCAATAAATACCATTGAAAATGGTATTCTTTCTTTTATCTTCCTAACAATTACATTTTGAGAATCAAAAGAATGCGGGACTAAGTATAATTGTTCTTTATTTTTCCTCTGTTTTTCGCGGATTTGTAAAATTACTTCAGAGGGGGCGACATATAAATCGCAGTCGCGGAGCGATAAGCGATCGATAAATTTATATAAAAAATTATTAAATCTATTATTGAATCTTTTATCCGCGTAATCGCTGCTATAAAATATTTTTTTTGAAATTTTTATGAAAAAACGATAAAAAAATAAATAAAAATATTGCAATGGATCGAAAGCGAAACAATAATTAAAATGGTTAATTCTATATTTTGTTTTAACTTTCTTTAGGTAATATAAATTTAAAATCCAAATCGTAAAAAATTGGAAATAAGATAATGAAAAAAAATTAATCTCGTCAATTTTCTTTGATTTTTTATAAACAATAATTTGACTTTTTAATTTATCATTTTTAGATAAAGGATTTCTAAGTAAAACAATAGTTTCTAATTCTTCATTTGATAAACAATAATTCAAAAAAATATCAGTTAGACCCTGAATTTTATTATAATGAGTACAAATAAGAATGTTTTTCATTTTTATAAATCCGCTGTTTTATTGCCCGCCTTATCAACCCGACCATACATTCTAGCGGGATTGCCATAAACCAAGGCGTAATCAGGGACGTCTTTTGTGACCACCGAACCCGCCCCGATCATTGCGTACTCGCCAATGGTTATATTAGGCAAAATTACGGAGCCAGCACCAATTGAAGCGCCCTTCTTAACCAATATCTTTCCTATCGACCAGTCATTAGTCGATTTTAAATTCCCCTCCTCGTCAATCGCTCGCGGAACTTTGTCATTTGTAAAACAAACATGGGGACCGATAAAAACGCCATCTTCTATTATCACTCCATGATAAATAGAAACTCTATTCTGAATTTTAACATTATCGCCAATTCTAACGTCAAAATCCACATAAACTTCTTTGCCCAAGATACAATCAGCGCCTACTTGCGCGCCCTCTCTAATCTGAACGTAATGCCAAATTTTTGTTCCTTTTCCTATCTTGGCTTTTTCAGAAACTTCAGATGTAGAATGTCTAAAATAATCCATAAATAAAAATTATATTTTAAAAGCTATCTCCAGAGCCTTGTAAGCTTCTTCGTTATCCATTAATGGCTCTCGTTTATGAATAATGGCGTTAATAAATTCTTCAAATTCGCATTTTAATGGTTCTGCTTTCTTAACGCTAATTTCAATCTTGTCGGGTAGACTGAATTTTGAAATAAATTCATTAAAACTTCCATATTTATTATTCTTTATTAGAGAATCATTTTTAAATAAGGTTATTGTCTGATTAATATAATCTAATCTAGCAAAGGCCTTAGTGCCGGTAATGTCCATAGTCCTGATTTTCACCGGAGTAATCCAATTAACTTCAATAAAAGATGACGCCTTGGAATACTTTAATAGTATTACCGCGCTATCTTCCTGATCATCTATCAAATTCTTTGATTTGAATCCATAAACTTCTTTTGGATATTCTCCCAAAAGATAATTTGAAATATCAATATCGTGAATTCCTAAATCTAATATTACGTTTGCGTTTTTAGTTTGAGGAGGAAGCCCGCCAACTCGTTTAATGTTTATTGAAATTATATCGCCCAACTGGTCATCTTGAATAAAATTTTTTAATTTTTGAACTGCTGGATTAAATCTTTCTATGTGCCCGACCATTAATTTAACATTTTTTTCTTTTGCTTTATTGATTATTATTCTTGCTTCATTTAAATTTGTAGCTATGGGTTTTTCCAATAAAATATTAATTCCTTCGCTAATAACGTCGCAGGCGATTTTTTGATGCAAGAATGTTGGCACCGCCACAGATACAGCGTCAATTTTTTTTTCATCAAACATTCGTTGATAATTATTATAAAACAAACAATTATATTTTTTTGCTATTTCCTCGCTCTTTTTAATATCAGTATCGCAAACAGCAACTAAATTTACTTCCGGCATTTCAGAATAAACCCTAGCATGATGCTGCCCCATATTTCCAACCCCTATAACCGCTACGTTTAATTTTGGCATAATTTAAATTAAATTTTTCTTATTGTTTCAACAATATATTCTATATTTTTCTCTGAAACTAAGGGATTAACAGGCAGAGATAAAACTTCCTCACTGATTTTTTCAGCGATTGGAAAATCGCCCGCCTTATAGCCCATTTTAACAAAATACGAGTGTAAATGCAATGGTTTGGGATAAAAAATCGCGCTCCCGATACCTTGCCCTTTTAAATACTGGATCAGATCATCTCTTTTCATTTTAAAGTCTTCAGTTACTCTAATAGTATATTGATGAAAAACGTGTTTATAATTTTCCTCTACTGTCGGAGTTATTATACCCTTAATATTTTTTAACCCCTCGGACAACATTATTGCGTTTTTAATTCTTTTTCTATTAAAATCTTCTATTTTTTTAAGCTGTTCCAGCCCAATAGCCGCGGCAATATTGGTCAAACGGTAATTATAACCTAAATCAAAATATTCATAACGCGCTTTCCCCGACTGGCCATGATGCCGGAACATTTTTATCGCCCCGGCGATATTTTCATCATTAGTAGTAACCATGCCGCCCTCGCCGGTAGCCATGTTTTTAGTGGCATAAAAAGAAAAACATCCCGCATTGGCGAAAGATCCGGCTTTTCTGCCATTAAATTCCGCGCCATGGGCTTGACAAGCGTCTTCAATGATTTTTAAATTATGTTTTTTGGCAAGCGCATTAATCTTTTCTGCATCGTAAACCTGGCCATACAAATCAACAGGTAAAATTGCTTTGGTTTTTGGCGTAATTTTTTTTTCAATCTCGGCCGCGTTAATCTGAAAAGTTAAAGGGTTAATATCCGCGAAAACCGGCTTAGCTCCTTGCATTAAAATAGAATTGGCCGTAGCCACAAAAGTAAACGGCGAAGTGATCACCTCATCGCCCTCTTTAATACCGCAAGCGTAAAGAGCGCTATGCAATGCCGCCGTGCCATTACTTACCGCCACGGCATATTTGGTCCCGCAAAATTGAGCAAAGTTTTGTTCAAACTCGGCGACTTTTTCTCCCTGCGCGATCATTCCTGATTTTAAAACATTAACTACTGCTTTAATCTCTTCCTTTCCGATAATCGGCTGGGAAATGTTTATTATTTTTTTGATCATAAAAATTTTATAACTTCTGGCATTTGATTAACATTGATACAAATCCTTTTTGAGAAGAAAAAAACTCTTCATGTTTTTTCTTTTCAACAAAATTCTTGAAAGGTATCTCTCGACCAATCAGCCGGAACGGATAAAAAATCCACTGGCTAAAAGCTTCATATAACCCCCCTCCAATTTCGGCTGATTCGATTTGAAAATTATTTTTTTCGAAGAGCTTAATAATAAAATCAAGCTTATAATGACGATGCCCAAAAATAATCCAAAGCGGATCCAGTAATTGACTTAGAAAAAAATTCTTATAATTCTGGGTGGAAAAAATCAATTCTCCGCCGGGTTTTAGAACTCTTCGGATTTCTTGCAGCGCTTGCTCTTCGCTGCCGCGCGGCAAATGCTCAAGTACTTCAAACATAATCACCTTGTCGAATGAAGCATCTGGCTCTAGAATATCCAACGCAGAACCGTTCTTAAAGACCACTCGGGGTAAATCGGGTAATTGCTTTTGACCTATAGTCGGGTCAATGCCGATAATTTCTTTATAGTCCTTTTCTTTGGTATAGATCAACTCCTCCATTAAACCGTTTGAACAACCAATATCTAAAATTCTTTTTTCTCTCATATCGCCGCACCACAAAATTGATTTTTCCAGTCGCGCCGTCAGCCGCTCGTCTAATTGATCGGAATATGGTGGAAAAATTTTTACTATATACCCAGCTGTAAGACCATAAACACTAACAATATAAATAATCGACTTCAAAAAAATAAAACCCAAAGCATGGACTGGATCGCCCGCGAGTAATTTTAAATTTCTTTTGGTAAAAAGATAGGAAGGGAAAAATTGTTTGGCAAAATCAGACTTATTATTTTTCTTCAGCCAAGAAGGAAAAGTTTTGCCATAGCGATAATATTTTCGCAAGGTAATAATAAAAGAAGTCGGCTCATGGTGAAAAATAACCGAACCAATCCGGCCGATTTTATAATCACTCTTTTTAATTCGGAGAGACAAGTCAGAATCCTCACCGCCCCATAAGTTCTCATCCATTCCACCCATTGCTTCAAAAACCTCTCTCTTCATAAAGCGATTGGCTCGTTCTTGAAATTTATCGCCGTGAAACATTCTTCGTTCAAGAGCGCGGCATTTGGCCCAAAAAGTTTCACCAACAGAAACTTCCGGAACGATTAAAACGTCATAATTGCCTTCCTCGGCCGTAAGAACAGCTTTCTCAATCAAATCAGGACTTAATTCCATATCAGAATCAATATGAAAGACATAAAATCCTTGAGCTAATTTGTTGCCGGCATTGCGCGCCTGAGCTACGCCGCGATTATCAAAAATTAATTTTATGCCCGCGAATTCCTTAATTATTTCCATCGTGCCGTCGGTGCTTGGGCCGTTTTTGTTGCCATCGTTCACGATGATTTCAATATTCAAATAAGTCTGGCAAACGCAAGACTGGAGACATTTTCTAATTGTCCCGGCCACATTGAGCGTCGGAATAATAATAGAAACTAACGGTTTGTCAGACATATTATTTTTTATAAATACCAATTAAATCGCCGGCCAAGGCTGGTAAATACCAAAAAATTTTATCATACAAATTCCAAAATTTTGGCCAAGGAAATCTCTGTCTTGAAGTCCAGCCAATGCAGCCATAAACTTTAAAACTGAATTTTTTCAAATCTCGCACGGTAAATATTCGATAATGATCTTCTTCAGTATGGACTATGCTCGCTTTAGCTTCTCTCATCGCCCGGCCATAGGCTAAATTTCTCATCAAAGCAACTAATTGATTGCTATCATTCGGCACTTCAATAATAATATTCCGGGGCGATAAATTATTAATAAAAAAATTAATTACCGCGTCCGATTCTTCCTTGGGCAAATGCTCTAACATGGAGGCGCATAAAATCAAACTCAAAACATTTTTCTTGAGAGGAATATCGCGGGCATCAGCAACAAAAAAATATCGTCCCGGCAGCTCATATTTTTTTCGAGTCTCCTTAACATAGAAAGGAGAAATATCAAAAGAGATTAAATCGCCCAAGAAGTAATTATTATAAGCGCCTAGGCCGCAACCGGCGTCGAGCGCCATAGTCCCATGCGCAGTATATTTTTTAATCAAATCTCCAACTCTTGGAGTGCTTTCATTATAAATGTCACGATAATCAGTCAAATCCCACTGATTCAAAATTTCCGCCTGACGTTCGGGCCTGACCAAAATTGGTATTCCATCTTTTATCGGATAGCTTGCCCCGCAACCGTTGCAAGCAATTTTATCATTACCCATTTCCAAACTTTCTCCTCCGCAAACAAGACATTTTAGATATGTTAAAATTTGTTTTTCCATAATTAATAATTTTTTAGTATTTTAAAAAATCCATCCGCGGTCTTGTCCCAGCTTAATTCTTTCGTCCGTTCCCAGCCATTTCTCTGTATTTTATCATATAACTCTTTATCAACCAATAATTTATAGAAATTGCGCGCCAATTCGCGAGGAATATTCTTTTGGCAAACAAAGCCTGTTTCTTCGTTTATTGTCGAATCCCGAAGTCCCGGTATATTATAAACCACTGCCGGCGTGCCGCAGGCGTTCGCTTCGGTCACCACCAATCCCCAGCCTTCGCGGATTGATGTCATCGAAACCAGATGCGCTTTTTTAAGCAAATTAATTTTTTGTTCCGCCGTAGTCCTGCCCCAAAACTTTACTTTATCTTCAAAATTATTTGCTTTAATATAATTTTTTATTTTTTGAACATAATCAGGGTAACCATCACCCGCGAGCCATAGCTTAGCGCTCGGAATTTTTTTCTGCAATTCGTAAAAACCTTTCACCACTTCTTCCACTCTTTTCATCGGCCGCATAAAGCCAAAGTATAATATAGTGGGGTCTTTCTCCTTCTCTTGATTAACCTCCGTGAGACTTTCCACTGGCGCGAAATTGATCGCCATGGGAATAATAAAAATATTTTTTTCTTTAAAACCATATTTAATTAAACCTCTCCTAGTTGATTCTGATTCAGTGATAATAACCTTGTTGCGATATAATAGCCAAAGCCAAATCGGCTCCAAAATATAACCAATTATATTTAAAGGAAAAAATAATTCATAAAACCAAATCTCCCGCGTTAATTGGAAAATCAAAACCGAAACTTTCTCTTTGGCATAGAGCGGCGTAAAAAACGGCACAGCGTTTATTTCGTCAATTATCAAATCAAACTTACCCGCTAAATTCTTTCTATAATATTGATAAGCTTGCCAATAGACTGTCCAGCGATTGCCAACTCTGATTATTTCTACGCCTTCAACTGTTTCTTTCGGCAGTGAGCCGGGAAATTGCGGGACAACAAGAGTCACTTCATGTCCGGCCTTGACCCAGCACCTAGTGCATTCTTCGGTCACCCGCTCCGCGCCACCGGCGTAAGAATTCTTTAAATCTTTAAAATTAAAAATCAGTATCTTCATATTTTCCTGCTAAAATACGAAAAATATTTTTAATTAGTTTCGGATTTTTCGTAACGTTTCGTAATTTCGTAGAGTTATCTGTTATTTCTTTAAATTCTCTAATATTTTTATGTCGGCATCCACCATCATCTTCGCCAGCTCCTCAAAAGAAACTTTCGCCTGCCAGCCGAGAACCTGCTTGGCTTTGCTCGCGTCGGCAATGAGCGAATCAACATCCGCCGGACGAATAAAATTCGGATCAGTCTCAATATAATCCTCAAAATTCAAACCGACATGGAGAAAAGCCGCGCGGCAAAAATCACGGACCGAATGCGAGACACCCGTGCCGATAACAAAATCATCGGCCCTATCCTGCTGCAGCATCATCCAAGCCGCTTCCACGTAATCGCCGGCAAAGCCCCAATCACGCTTGGCTTCCAAATTTCCCAATTTTAATTTTTGCGCCAACCCAAGCTTGATTTTGGCCACGCCGTGAGAAATTTTTCTTGTGACAAATTCTAATCCGCGCCTAGGTGATTCATGATTAAATAATATTCCGGAACAATTAAACATATTATAACTCTCGCGATAATTGACCGTAATATAATGGCCATAAACCTTGGCCACGCCATAAGGGCTCCGCGGATAAAAAGGCGTTAACTCGTTTTGCGGCGTTGCCCGTACTTTGCCGAACATTTCCGATGATGAAGCTTGATAAAATCTCGCTGGTGTATCCAAACGCCGGATAGCTTCAAGAACCCTGGTTACGCCCAAGGCGGTAAATTCTCCCGTCAAGACAGGCTGATTCCAGGAAGTAGGCACAAAAGACTGCGCGGCCAGATTGTAAACCTCATCCGGCTTGGCTTTTTCCAAAGCTTCATTCAATGAGCTTTGATCCAGCAAATCGCCCTGCAAAAACTCTATCTCATCTTTAACGTGGTTTATCCTTTCCAAATTTTCTTGGCTTGACCGACGAATTAGCCCATAAACTTTGTAATCTTTTTTTAATAAAAATTCGGCCAGATAAGAGCCGTCTTGGCCGGTAATGCCGGTAATTAACGCTTTTTTCATATAAATATTATGGATTAATTATTTTTGAGCTTCTATAAGTAAACCGTTTCCTCTGTCTTTATTATATATATCAACAAGAGAAATAAACAACAACAAAGGAAAAAATAAAGCGGCAATAGGATAAAAACTCAATAATATTTGATTGATCTCCCAGCACCAAGAAGCCACCCGGCCAAAAGTTTCCTGCACGCTGATATTTTTAAAATTGTTTTTTTCAAGCATCTGGCTGATTTCTTCTTTAGTATATCCTTCGCGCACGTGCGTCTCATAGGTCCATTGCTTTAAATTTTTAAAATGGCGCAGTTGATTTTTCTGTGGCAGATGCAGAACGAGATATCCGCATGGCTTAAGCGCGAGAAAAAAATTATTTATCGCCGATCGATCGTCTTCCACGTGTTCCAAAACATCCTGCGAACAGATTAAATCATATTTATTTTCGCCCAAATTTTTCGTAATATCACCCGCGAAAAAATTAATATTTTTTATATCCAAACCTTTCTTTACTTTTTCGGAAGATTGGATATTCTTCTCATCAATATCGCAAGCGTCAATCGTCGCTAGCGGGTATCTTCGCGCGAGCCAAATTGTCGTTGTGCCAATACCCGAGCCGGCTTCAAGAATATTTTTAAAATCTTTATCCCGAAGCGCGCGCCTCAAATGCGCGGCGCGGATTCTCAAACCTAATTCGGGCAAACCGAATATTCTCACGTAAATTTTAATCAACGGCTCTAATATTTTTTTGATCTTGCTTTTTTTATGAAAATTCTCTTCGGCAATCGCGAGAGGTATTTCCAAAAAATCAGCATATTCGCTCCCAAACATAAATTTTATTTCTTTAAAGAATTTCTGAGTCTTCTGAATTCTTTTAAATAATTAAAAGTCATTTCGATAATCGAGCCGCGGCTTTTGCGGCCGCCAAAATTATGTTCCTTCCAAATTACGGCTAACTCTTTTATTTTATAACCGCCCTTTTCTGCGAGAAGAACGAGCTCTGTATCAAATGTCCAGCTCATATTCTTTATTAATGGCACTATTTCGTTTAAGACTCTTCGATTAATACCCTTGAATCCGCAAGCGGTGTCATGAGCCATAACCCTAAAATATATTCTCAAAATAAACGCCAAAATTCGGGAAATAATCTTTCTTACAAACGGCCGACTGACCTTTGATTCGAGCAAATGCCGCGAGCCGATTGTCACATCATTACCTCCTTCAATCGATTCAACTAACTTAGTAAAAGCACTCAAGTCGGTGGCCAAATCCGCATCCATAAAGATATTAATATCAGCCGGAAAAGCCTGCCATGCCTTGATTACTCCCAAACCTTTACCCTTTTGATTTAAAAAATAATATTTTATTTTATCAGAGCTCGCCGCCAGTTCTTTGGCGATAACCGCGGTCTGATCATTGGAGTTATTATCAGAAATAATTATTGACCAATCATAATTATCAAAATTATTTTTCAAATATTCCAAAATCTCCAGTATATTTTTTCTTAATACTTTTTCTTCATTATAAACCGGCACGACAACGGAAATTATTTTAGATTTTATTTCCTCTCCTGGCATAAAAAATATAATATAAAATATATGCTAACAAAAGATAAAGCATCACGCCATTCATTATATAAATAATCTGATTGATGTTTTGATGAAAAAAATAAATTAGAATGATTTGCAGCAAGATACCCGAACCCAATAAATAAATATGCTTAAGTTTGTGTATCGAAAGCATATATTGGGCTAATAGATTTACGAGAGAAAAAAGAAACATTGCAAGCCCGAACCAGCTGAGATAAGGCGCTATAGCCAAATACTTTGATCCTATTAATATTTTGACAATCTGCTCCGGCAAAACACTATAAAAAAATAATAGGGAGACGGAAATTAAACTGACTAAAATTAGAGAATCTCTTAAAATCAAATTATGATTGCCGTTTTTTTTGTGCGCTTCCGCCGCCATAGGAAACATTACGGCAATGATAATACCCGTAGCAAAAATAATTACTCGGCCCAGGATAGATAGAGCGCCGTATTGGCCAGCCACGTCAGGCGATAAAAAGTGCTTCACCATTATTACGTCTATACTATAATACAACGTGATAAATAGCAAAAGAAAAAAAGAAGGCACAAAAAAATTAAAAACCTCTTTAATTTCCGGCCTTTCAAAAATAAAATCTTTTTCTTTATATTCAAAAATGTCTTTTAAAAAAAATAACACCAGAGAATAACCAGCAAATAAAGACAAGAATATCGCCGCCATGGCGCCATTGAGACCGAGCCCAATTTTCACGAGCGCGATAACGATCAGTAATTTGGCGATAACCTCGACAATTCCGCTGATAGATATCTCTTTAAAAGCCTGCAGGCCCTGCAGTATCCCTTTATTCAAAGTATAAGACAGGGTAAAAACCAACGTCAGACCCAAAATCATCACCGCGAGTGTTGATTCTATTTTAAGGAAGTTGGCGACCTCGCCGCTAAAGAGAATAAAAAATAAAAATAAAATAAACCCCAAGAAAAATAATCCGCGATTAGCCGACTTTAATAAAGCGTGAATTTTGCCAAAATTATTTTCCGCTTTATAACCGGCGACGAATTTAACAACCACAAGCATGAGCGCGCTTGATGGTATGGAAATCAAATAAAAAACGGAGATCAATGATTCAAAAGAACCGAAAGAAGCGACATCAAGCATTCTCCCCAGAATCAGATGAAAAAAATAATTACCGAAACTAATGAGTATTGTTCCGATGGAAAAAATAAAACTGTTTTTTACCATCTGATTAGAACTGATTTTTGATAAAATAGTCATCAGAAAAACAATAATATAAAATTCTTAGAAGATAACTAGATATGCGTTTTAGTTATAATAAAATCAAATTTAATATCAACTAGTCCGCTGAAGCCGTAGCGAAGGCGGATTAATTAAATCTTTACCTCGGCACCAAAGTTAGTGCGATAACGCTCTCGGAATTCTTTTAAGCTATAGCTATGCTCCTGCGTGCCATAATATTCCACCGGGTAAACCGCCGCGAGCGAACCAAGGTTGCCGCATTCTTCAAGAGATAAATTATTAATCAAGCCTTTGATAAAACCGGCGCGATAAGCGTCGCCCGCCCCAGTCGGATCAACAATTTTTTTCGCTTTGACCGGCCTAATCTTTATAGTTTCAGTTTTGATTTTAATCAATGAACCCTGGCTACCAAGAGTGATAATGAAAATTCCCGCGCTTTTTACTAGTTGATTAAGAGCCAAATTAGTTGTTTTAAAAATTAATTCTTGCTCATAATCATTGCCGATCACCACCTTGGCGTATTTTATCGCTTTCATTAATTCACTTTTGGAAAAAGTCGGCAGTTGCTGCCCCGGATCAAAAATATATTCAATGCCAAACTTTATGTAATCGCTGATTTTTCTCATCATACCCTCTTTGTTTTCCGGCGAAATAATGGCAAGCACCTTTCCTTTGTATTTATTCAATTCGGCCGCATTCAACAAATTAAAATCAATCATCGAACCGGGGTGAAAACCGGTTATTTGATTATCATCTTTATCGGTCATGATATAGGCGCTCGCGGTTTTTTCTTTTTTTACAATTTTAATTTTTGAATAATTTATTTTATTTTTTTTCCACCAAGCAAAATAATTCTTTTTATCCTCGCCGATGGTGGCGATAACTAAAGGATCTTCGCCGAGCAATTTCAAACTATAAGCGATGTTGCCAGCCGTACCGCCAAAATTTTCCCTGATGCCGTTGATTAGAAAACTAACGCTCAGTTTGTGAATTTTATCCGGCAAAATATGGTCTTTAAAAAATCCCGGAAAATCCATAATCCGGTCATAAGAAATTGATCCTGAAACGAGTATCTTCATATAGTTTAGATGCTAATAATGCGAATTAATATAATCCGAATTTCAAATCCATCTTAATGACGCTTTTTGTCATTGCGAGGAGTGACCCGCGGGAGCGAGCCTACTCCGCCGAAGCTGCTTCGGCTACGAAGGCTGGACGTGGCAATCTTCGGCATTTAGCTAGAGGAACGAGATTGCTTCACTCCGCTGCGGCTACGTTCGCAATGGCAGATCACCTTGATTCGTACATTCGTGTTAATTCGTGTGTCATATCACGATGCTCACTAATTTCCCCTTCACATAAATAATTTTCTTCGGCTCCTTGCCACCCGTCCACTGCTTCACTTTTTCACTGGCCAAAATAATTTTTTTAATTTCCTCTTCGCTCGCCTCGGCCGCAACAATAATCCTGTCGCGCAATTTGCCATTGATCTGCACGACGATTTCTATTTCTTTGTCTTTAATTAAATTTGAATCAAACTTCGGCCAACTTTCCAAATGAATACTTTTTTTGTTACCGATATTAGCCCAAAGTTCCTCAGCAATAAAGGGCGCGAAAGGAGCGAGAATTACTAAAAATTTCTCCCAAATATTTTGCGGTATTTCCTGTAATTTATAACATTCATTGGCAAAAATCATCAAACTCGAAACCGCCGTGTTAAAAGACATAGTCTCAATATCTTCGCCAACTTTCTTGATGGTCTTATGCAGCAAATGAGTTAATTCAGTATTCGTGCTTTTATTCGTGTTCAATCCGCGTTTTATTCGCGTGCTCACCTCCCACATACGAATTAAAAACCGATAACACCCGTTCAACCCTTTTTCATCCCAAGGAATCGCCTGATCAAATGGCCCCATAAACATTTCATAAAGCCGAAGGGTGTCGGCCCCAAAATTTGCCACTACCGCATCGGGATTTACCACATTGCCTTTTGACTTGGACATTTTCACTCCGCCCGTGCCCAAGACCATGCCCTGCGACGTGCGCTTTTGATATGGCTCACTATTAGGAATGACGCCAATATCATAAAAAAATTTATTCCAAAAACGAGAATACAAAAGATGCAAAGTAGTATGCTCCATGCCGCCGTTATACCAATCCACCGGCGCCCAATAATCTAATTTTTCCCGGCTGGCAAATTCTTTGTCATTTTTCGGATCAATATAACGCAAGAAATACCAAGACGACCCGGCCCAATTCGGCATGGTGTCAGTCTCTCTTCTAGCTGGCCCGCCGCACTTTGGGCATTTGGTCTTCACCCATTTTTCGATTCCCGCCAAAGGCGACTCGCCCGTATCCGTTGGCTCGTAATTTTTAACATCGGGCAGTTTCACCGGCAAATCTTTTTCGGACACCGGCACTTCGCCGCATTTCTCGCAAAAAATAATCGGGATCGGCTCGCCCCAATAATGCTGGCGGGAAAAAATCCAATCGCGGAGATGAAAATTGACTACATATTTTCCCATGCCTTGAGCAACAATAAAATCAGCAACTGCTTTGCGCGCCTGAAGAGTATCCATACCAGTGAATTGGCCAGCATTTATCATAATGCCTTCACCAATATAAGCTTCCTTCATATCTTCCACTTTAATTTCTGAATCTTGGGGTTGGATTACCAGCTTTAAAGGCAAATTATATTTTTTGGCAAATTCAAAATCGCGTTCATCATGAGTGGGTGTACATTTAACAATACCAGTACCATAATCCATAATGGCGAAATTGGCGATATAAAGTGGCATTTTCCAACCAGTCAGATTATTAATCACATATCTGCCGATAAAATATCCTTCTTTTTTCTTTTCCACATTCAAACGATCTTTAATTTTATCCTGAATACAATTTTTGATAAATTCATTAGCTCCTTTTTCATATTCTGTTCCTTTGACTAATTGCTCAATAATCGGATGCTCTGGAGCAATGACCATAAAAGTTGCACCCCAAGTAGTGTGAGGCCAGGTAGTAAAAGTTGCCAGCTTAATATCCATACTATCGACCTGCCAATATTCTTCAAGACCTTCCGATCGCCCGATCCAATTCGCCTGCTGAATTTTTATTTTTTCCAAATAATCAACTGTTTTCAAATCTTCAAGCAGCTTGTCAGCATATTTGGTAATCGCTAAGAGCCATTGCTCTTTGTCTCTTTTTTCCGTGGTACCGCCACAGCGTTCGCATTTGCCGTCCACCACTTCCTCATTCGCCAATCCAACTTTACAAGACAAACACCAATTGATCGGCATTTTCTTTTTGTAGGCTAAACCATGCTTGTAGAGCTGCAAAAAAATCCACTGCGTCCATTTGTAATATTTTGGATCAGTCGTATTGATTTCCCGCTCCCAATCAAAAGAAAAGCCGAGCGACTTCAGTTGGCGCCGGAAAGTATCAGTGTTTCTCTTGGTAACAATTTTCGGATGAAGACCGTTCTTAATGGCATAATTTTCTGTCGGCAAACCAAAAGCGTCCCAACCAATGGGATAGAGCACATTGTATCCGTCCATGCGGCGCTTGCGGGCGACAATATCCATGGCCGTATAGCTCCGCACATGCCCGGCATGGAGTCCGTCGCCGGAAGGATAAGGGAATTCGACTAAGGCATAATATTTGGGCTTTTCGCCAAAATCAAGAGCTTGATATATTTTCTCTTTCTCCCATTTTTTCTGCCATTTTGGCTCAATTTTTTTATGGTTATATTTTTTCATAATAAAAATGTCATCCTGAGGTTCTCGAAGGATGTTCTTTTATTTACAATAATTTTACTCTTTTTAACTGTTTTTCGCAAGAATAAAATTAAGGTTGGCCAAATTTTCGTGAAGCGATATAATATTATCCATAAGCCACAGACTAAAAAACTCCACGTCTAGTTTTGATCTTTTGCCGCAGACAAATTCTTTCCACGCCAAAAGCAAATTTTCTAATGAAATAATTTCTTCAAATTTATGAGTGAATTGAATTTTCATAAAAATATTCCCTTTAAGTCGCCCCCCCCAACGGCCTGCCAACAGTGATTGAGAAAGAAAAGGAGGCATATCAATATTGGTTGAAATTATATCAAAACTTCCCTAAAATCGAGCGCTTCGGCATCGGGCAAAAAATATCGCAACTATTCATCAACGTTCTTGAATTAAGCTTCACCGCTGCCTATCTGCCACCCGATCAAAAAATAATTTTACTGGCAAAAACTATATCGCGGCTCGATGTCTTAAAATTTTTCGTCCAATTAGCCTGGGAGAACAAATTGATTCCGAATGAAAAATATATAGAGCTTTCCCAAAAACTGGAAGCAATCGGCCGTATGCTTGGCGGCTGGAAAAAAGGATTGCAA